>CANQUT010000063.1 GCA_947627105.1 uncultured Clostridia bacterium | reverse complement strand
AAGAATTTTTAATAAAGATTTGTGCCTTCCACAGACGAGCGAAGCGAAGGCAAGGAAGGAATGAGATTAAATATGAAGCCAATTGAAACAAAACAAGAATATAGTGACTATGTTGATAAAAAGTCTCCAAATTCCCCTATTTTAAAGAACTGTTTTAATGCTTTTTGGGTAGGTGGATTAATTTGTACTATAGGGCAAATTATTATGGACTTTTGTAAATACAAAGGAATGGATGAAACTGGAGCTTCAACTGTTGTTTCTATTACTTTAATTGCAATTTCTGCAATTTTAACAGGTTTAAATATTTTTAATAAAATTGGAAAATTTGCTGGTGCAGGTTCTTTAATTCCAATTACAGGATTCGCTAATTCTATTGTTTCTCCTGCTATTGAGTATAAATCTGAAGGCTATGTAATGGGTGTTGGTGGAAAAATGTTTACTGTAGCAGGTCCAGTTTTAGTTTATGGTATTTCTGCTTCTGTAATTATTGGCATAATAGCAGTTTTATTTGCTTAAAGGTTTATAGATTTAGCCTCGAAAATCTAAATATTGTAAAGGAGATTTTCGCAATAATGCTTATTTAAAGTTTTGCGAATATAAATTTATGAAACATATAGGTATGCAAACTATAAAATTAGATAATCCCCCAACTATTACGCAAACGGCTAGTATTGTTGGGCCTAAAGAAGGTCAGGGTCCACTTGCAAAATATTTTGATCAATGCTTAGAAGATGAATTTTGGGGAGAAAAAACATGGGAAAAAGCTGAAAGCAAAATAATAAAAGAAACTGTAAACACAGTTATTTCTAAATCTGGTATTGCTTCAAATGAAATTGACTATTGCTTTGCAGGAGATTTGCTAAATCAATGTATTTCTTCTAGTTTTGGCTTACGTGAGTTAAATATTCCTTTCTTTGGAGTATTTGGTGCATGTTCTACCTTTGTAGAAAGTTTATGTTTAGGAAGTGTATTTTTAGATGGAAAAGCAGCTAAAAATGTGCTTTGTGCTACATCTAGCCATTTTTGTAGTGCAGAAAAGCAATTTCGTTTTCCACTAGAGCTTGGTAACCAAAGGCCACCTACTTCACAGTGGACAGTAACTGGTTCAGGTGCTGCTATTTTATCTGCTACACGGAAATGGTCCTTATATAACAATGGTTACACCTGGAAAAATTGTAGATATGGGAATTAAAGATGCAAATAACATGGGTGCTGCAATGGCCCCAGCTGCATTAGATACATTAATTACACATTTTAAAGATACTGGTAGAAAGCCAAGCTACTATGACTTAATTGTTACAGGTGATTTAGGTCATATTGGAAAAGATATTGTAGTAGAGCTTGCAGAAACTAAAGGCTATAATATTAAAAGTAATTATAATGACTGTGGAGTTTTGATATTTGATAAACAAAAACAAGATACACACTCTGGTGGTAGTGGTTGTGCATGTATAGGTGTAACTTTTTCTGGCTACTTATTTAAACAGTTACAGGAAAAGAAACTTAATAGAATTTTACTTGTTGCAACAGGTGCTTTAACAAATTCTACAACTTCTCAGCAAGGTGAAAGTATTCCTGGTATTGCACATGCTGTTGCCATTGAAAGAGAACTGCCAAGTGAAACGGAGGTGTAAAAAACATGGATTTTATACAAAGTATAGACTATATGGGACTTTTAAAATGTTTTGTTGTAGGTGGAATTATTTGTATTATTGGTCAAATTTTAATTGATAAAACAAAGCTAACACCTGCTAGAATATTAGTTATTTTTGTTACAACTGGTGCAATACTAGGTGGTCTTGGTATTTATAAGTATTTAATTGATTTTGCAGGAGCTGGTGCTACAGTACCTTTGCTTGGTTTTGGTGCAAATCTTGCTAAAGGTGCCATTCAAGAAGTTAAGACTTCAGGACTTCTTGGTGCATTTGTAGGTGGTGTTAAGGCATCTGCCGGTGGAATTGCTGCAGCCGTATTTTTTGGTTATTTAGCTTCATTAATTGCAAAACCTAAAATTAAAAAACAATAGGTATATGATTATTATAATATATTAATTTAATATTGCAAGAAAAATCGTATGACAATATTCGACAAAAAAAGAGTATATTCAATTATACTCTTTTTTGCATAAAACTGAATATTCGCCATTTTACTACTAATTCAGATTTTACTGTTTATGTGTTTATGATTTTTGCTACAATAAACTATTACAAAAATCAATGGAATTAAACTTCTTTGATACATCCTTTTATAAGTCCGTAAACTTATTTTTTTAGGTGAAAAAACATATTGCTTTTTCTTTGTATCGAAGTGCGACGAGCACAGGGCGGAAGCTGTTGTTGCTGTTGTTATTGCCACTATTGTTGTTGAAATAGAACAAACCAGCATTGGAACCATTATTGTAGTTGCCCCCACGTTTGAACACCGGATTGCTAGAGTTAGGGAAGTTCGAGTAGTAGTTTAATCCCAATTAGTAGTTTATATTACTTTAATTTCATTTGCAACATTTCTTATATAACACTTTTAATATTTTATATAAAAATATTTACATATTATAAATTTAAGATTTTATATAATAGAGCATAAATAGGCACCCCATAGAAAGGGGTGCCTAGACGTTACGTAAGGTTTATTAATCACCTTAATTCCATATATATATAAGTTAAACTTATATCAAATTAAAGGGGCCAAGGCCCAAGGTCACGGTTAAAGTGCGACGAGCACAGGGCGGAAGCTGTAGGAGCTGCTGCCATTGCCACTAAAGTTGTAGAAAGAGAACAAACCAGCATCGGAACC
>CANQUT010000062.1 GCA_947627105.1 uncultured Clostridia bacterium | reverse complement strand
GTACCAAAATCTATAAATACTTCTTGATCATCAATTGCACGAAGTGCATCTAAGAAATATTTTGGATTAAATCCTGCTTCTAGACTTTGTCCCTCTGTTTCAACAAAAATTTCCTCTTTAGCATCACCAGTTTGGTTTGTACAAGAAATAGTTACTTTTCCTATTTCAATACTTACTTTTACAGGGTATTTTTTTTCTTTTTCTATTGAAGATGCTGAAATTAAGCTAATTCTTTCAAAACAATCTTGAATATTTGCTTTATCTACTCTAATTCTTGTTTCCCAATTTTCTGGTATTACACTTGCATAATTTAAAAATTCTCCATCTAACAAACGAGTTACTATTTTACAATTTTCTATTTCAAAAAGTGCTTGGTTCTTAGATATTCCAATTTTTACATTATCAAAAGAATCTAATAAAATTTTATTAATTTCATTTAAAGTTCTTCCTGGAATAACAACAGAAAAATCATTTGCAGAAGTTTGCAAAAACTTACTTTTCCATGCTAATCTAAATCCATCTACTGCTACTACATTTAATTTATTGTTTTTAATTTCAAATAAACAACCTGTAAAAATAGGTTTATTTTCCTCTGTACTAACAGCAAAAATAGTTTTTCTAATCATATCTTTTAAATTATTTTGTTCAAGTTCAATAGAATTTTCAATTTCTATTTTTGGAAGTTCAGGAAATTCGTCTGGATTCATTGTTGCAAGCTTATATAACGAACCTTCACATTCTATTACTAATAAATTATTTTCATTTAAAGTAATATGAATTTCTGTATCAGGAAGTTTTCTAATAATTTCACTAAACATAGTTGCATTTACAACTGTTGCTCCTTGCTCCTTAACATCACTTTCTATAATATATTCTATACCTATCTCTAAATCGTAGGTTGTAAATTTAATTTCTTTATCATTTGTTTGAATTAAAATTCCTTCTAGTATAGGCATTGTTGTTTTTGATGCTACAGCTTTTGTTACGGAATTAATAGCTTTAAGGATTTTTTCCTTTTCACAAATAATTTCCATTTTAGTTCCTCCCTTTTTTATTATAATAAATAATATAATTAGTAGTAGTAATAGTAGGTACTGTGAATTATGTGGAAAACTTATATAAGCCTTTATGTCCCTAGTAAATTTTTTGTTGATAATTTTGTGAATAACTAAAAAAGTTATTTACAGTTTTAATTTTTTAGTGTGGAAAATAAATTATCAACAAGTTATTAACAACAAATTCACAGGCTATTGTGGATATCTAACATAAGTATTCCGTAAGAAGATTTTGGAATTCTTTTTACAAACGAATATTTTTTAGAACACACTTTTTAAAAAATATTAATTTTTATTTTTATATCAATCATTTTCTTCAAATAAAGAGTTTTTCACAGTTTCCACAATTAACTTTGTATTTGAATTTTCTTTAATTTCTGTAGATATTTTATTACAAGCATGCATTACTGTAGAATGATCTCTTTTACCAAAGGCTTGTCCAATTTTTGGAGTTGAAATTTGAGCGACATCTCTACATAAATACATAGCAATTTGTCTTGGAAATGCAATATCTGCAGACCTTCTAGATCCTTTTAAATCTTCTACTTTAATATTAAAATATTTAGCAACAATATCTTGTATATATTCTGGTGAAAGAACTTTATTTTTGTGTAAAACAACATCTGCAATTGCTTTATCTGAAAGTGCAATTGTAATAGGCTGATGTTCTAATTTAGACATTGCAATTAATTTATTTAAACTTCCTTCTAGTTCTCTAATGTTTGATTCTACTTTTGTTGCAATATTTGATAAAATTTCATCTTCAATAATAATATGTTCTAATTGAGCTTTCTTTTTTAATATTGCCATACGTGTTTCATAATCTGGACTAGAAATATCTGCAATTAACCCCCATTCAAAACGAGTTTTTAAACGATCTTCTAGAGGCTGAATATCTTTTGGTGGTCTATCACTAGAAATAATAATTTGTCTTCCACTTTCATGTAAAGTATTAAATGTATGGAAAAATTCCTCTTGAATTCTTTCTTTTCCTGCAATAAATTGAATATCATCAATAAGTAAAACATCTATATTTCTATATTTATTTCTAAACATTTCATTTTTATTATCTCTAATTGCATTAATTAAATGATTAGTAAATTTTTCTGCACTAACATATAAAATATTTAAGTTTTTATTTCTTTTTAAAATTTCATTTGCAATAGCGTGCATTAAATGGGTTTTTCCAAGTCCTACTCCTCCATATAAAAATAATGGATTATATGCTTCTCCAGGAGCTTCTGCCACAGCTAATGCAGCAGCAGCAGCAAAACGATTATTATTTCCTACTACAAAACTATCAAAAGTATATTTTGGATTTAAATTAGAATTAGTATAAGTAGAAGAAGATTCTTGTGAAGAATTTTTTATATCTCCCATTTCTTCTTCTGAAATTATTTTAATTTCATAATTTATATTTGTAAGAAAATTAAATGTATTTTGAATTACAGGCAAATATCTAGATTCTAGCATATTTTTTTGTACGCCATTTTGTGTAAGGATTACAATTGTATTATTTGCTATATCTTCAATTTCAAAATCTTTTATCCATGTTCTATAAGAAATTTCCGTTACTTCTGATTTTAATAAATCTTTTGCTTTAGTAAGTAATTCGTCTATTTCTGCTCTTTGCATCCCATTCAATCCTTCCACTTTATAAAATGATTACGTAAAGTTATCCACATACTTATCAACAACTGTGGAAAAGTAAACCGCATAAACTTTAAAAAATAAGCAAATATTAAATATTCTTTACATAAAAATATATATTTTAAAATGTCTTAAAAACCTTATTTCCCTATATTTTAATATAATATCAAAAACTATAAGAATTAGTCAATACTATTAAAAATAAAATATTAAAATTGTTTATAAATATTGACATAAATACCACAAGTGTTGTATAATATGCAAAGTGACTATGTCGGAAGTTTGACAGCAAATTAAATAAAAAAACTTTGTAAGCATTAAAAATGCTTAATTTTTTTGTCAAATTTTTAA
>CANQUT010000061.1 GCA_947627105.1 uncultured Clostridia bacterium | reverse complement strand
AATTTGGATTATATGAACTTTTTATTTATGTGAACAAACCATTATAAATCTTAGAAATATAATGGTTTTGTTTTTTAAAAGTTCACATAATATGATTATAAATTTTCAAGCCATTCTATTAATTTATCATCACTCAAGTTAAAAGTAATTTCATTTTTAAGATCAATTCCATGTTTTATAATAGCTTCATTTTTTAGTTTGCTGTTTATCTTGGCATAAATCATTGTAGTTTCTATACTCTCATGCCCTAAAAAATCTCTAATATAAATAATAGGAATATTTGTTTCTACTAAATGACTTGCTTTTGTATGCCTAAATGTATGTGGAGTAACGTGAACATTATAATCACCAGTATATTTTTTTATAATTTTCCTGATTCCGTTAGATGTATATTTATCTTTTTTATTACTAACAATCAAATAATCATGTTGTTCTTTTCCTGTTATAAATTCTTTTAATAAATTTTTTGTATTTTCAGTAATAGGAATTTGTCTTGATTTATTATTTTTACTTTTTATTACTTTAATTCTTGCAATATCCTGTGTTAAATCGATATCTTCTACTTTTAAGTTTATGAGCTCATTAATTCTTAATCCTGCATCATAAAGTAAAGTAAAAATGATTAATGCTCTTCTTCCTGTTTTGGAAGAAACATCAGGTTTTCTTAACAAATCTCCCATTTCTTCTTTAGATAAAAATTCTATTTCCTTTTTATAATGTTTTTTAAATGGTATATGAAATACATTTTGAATATATGCTAAAGTCATTGGATTTTGCTCTAAAATAAATCTACAAAAACTTTTTAAACAGGCAAGTCTTTGATTTCTTGTATTAATAGAACATTTTCTCTCATTTTCTAACCAATTCAAAAAGCTTAAAATATTATCTTCATTTAGTAACTCTAAATTCATATGTTCTGTTTTCAAATGTTTTTCTTTTTGATTGAATATTAAAAACAATTTGATAGTATCTCTATAAGATGAAATAGTATTTTGGCTAAAATTTCTTATCAATTTCAAATAATTGTCTAAAAAACTTCTAATATAATATCCTAAATATTCATTCATGTTTTAATTCCTCCATAGTAGGAATGATATTTGAAAAATAATACTCACATTCTTTTATAAATTCAGGATACATGTCTGCAATAAAATGAAGATAATACTCAGTAGAACTAATATGTTGATGTCCCATATAAGTCATAAGAATAGGTAATTTTACATTGATATCTTCTTTATCTAAAAAACATTTTCTTAAATTATTCACAGCAAAAGTATGCCTAAAATCATGAATTCTATAACGATTGTTTTGATTTAGGTTAGAATTTTTTATAATTTTTTGAAAGTTGGTTTCAATGATTTGGTTACTAATGGCTTTTTTGTATCGATTTGGAAAGATAAGATCTTCTGGATTTCTATATATAAATAAAGACTGATAGCTTAATATTTTATTACATATAAATTGGTTTATAGCAACAATTCTATTCATATGATTTTTAGATTTTAAAATTTTAATGTATTGATTTTCTATATTTATATTTTCCCATTTAATGTGCAAAGCTTCTGAAATTCTTAAACCACAACAATATATAAGAATTAACAACAAGTTATACATTTCTTTTTTGTAAGGAATTAACTTATTATTTATTGTTCTATTTAAACTTTTGAATATTTCTTTTATTTCTTCATGTGTATAAATATGTGGAATAAATTCTTGAATATATTTATAATTTCTCATACTTATAATGTGTGCTTTCACTCCATGACGATTTAAATAAATTGCAAAATCCTTAATCATTATTGCTCTTTGATATAAAGTACTGTTACTTTCATTTTCTCTTTTTATAAGCCATTGCTCTATATATTCTTTCGATAATTCATTATCTTTAAGAGGATTTTGGCAAATGTATCTATCAAGGGCGATTAAGTAACAATGAGTATTATGAATAGAATATAATTTTTTTCTATAATCTATATAATCATATATTAATTCTTTATAAGAACTTGAAAATACATATTTATCTTTCCCCATAAATATCATCCATTTCTAAGCAACATGTTTTTAATTGATTTAAATCTATTTTTAAGTAATTCATAGTTGACATTGTACTTGAATGCCCTAAAACAGATGATATAATAGGTAATGGAATATTTTCTTTAAGAAGCGAACTTGCCAAAGTATGCCTTAAGGAGTATATTCCTTTTTTTTGAAATAATTCTATATTTGCTTTTTTTAATATTTTTGTATATTCGTCATAAAAATGACTATGGATGTTGTATTTGGTTCCTTTAATTGTTAAAAATATATATTGTTCTTGACTCTTAACTCTAGAGTGCTTTATATAATCGATGAGAGCATCAGCTACCTCATCTGTTAAAGGTAGTGTAAGAGGTACTTTTGTCTTACTTTGAACAAATTGTATTTTTCTTCCTTTCCAATGAATATTTTTAAATTTTAAATTTGTAATATCACTTGGACGTAATCCATATCTTAAAGCTAGAAGGAAAATCGCATAGATTTTTTTACCAGATTTGGTATTTCGATTAATGGCATTAAATATTTTCTTTAAATTGTCAGGACTTATTGTATTTGGAATAATGTTATAGCTAGGTACTTTAATTACCGGTAGATATAAAGATAAATCTTCTTCTGTATATTTTTTGTAATAAAGATACTTTAATAATAGTCTGGTATCTTTCAAATATGTTTTTTTGGTATAAATATTTAAATCTTGTCTAATATTTCTCACATAGTTTTCAATATCAGTTGATGTAATATTCTTAATATTTTTAATATTTTGATTCTCAATATAACTTAGAAAATATATACAATTTCTTTTAGCTATATATATAGTTGATTCAGCTAAATTCCTTTTTTGCAAATACTCAAGATATTCCACCAAAGTTTTATAAAATAAGTTTTGCTTATTATATACATATTTTGGGCTTCGGTTTAATGCGCTGATTTTTATTTCCTTTCTAATTTTATAATTAATTTCTGTTGCGTTCATTTGCAACACCTCACATTTCTAGGAAGATAAACTTCCAAGAAACTATTATACTTGTTTATGTGAACTTTTTAAAAATAAAACCATTATATTTCTAAGATTTATAATGGTTTGTTCACATAAATAAAAAGTTCATATAATCTAAATTAATAATATAATT
>CANQUT010000060.1 GCA_947627105.1 uncultured Clostridia bacterium | reverse complement strand
TTAATTGATTTATTGATTTTATCATTTATTTTTTCTTCCTTTCATTTTAGTTTTTCCTTATCTTAATTATACCATTTTCCCTTATTTTATGGTATATTTCCAACTAAAAATGATACTATAAAAATGTCATTTTTATAGTATCATTAAAAATTCTTCGTTTTTGTAAATTTACGTATACTTTTTCAGCAGTTTCGAATTTGTCAAGATGTTTCCATTTTGGAGAGAGGATGTGTAAATTATTCATATTACAAAAAAGCACATAAAAAAAGCGTTCAAATTTATAAACTCTTTTTTTTAAATATGCTTTTACTTTTTATTATTATGTTTATATAATATATCCGTTTTCAAAATAACAAATAATAACATTATTAATAATATACCATATAAAATAATTGCTTCTCTACTATCTCCAATAACATATAAAATAGAAATGGCTGAAAACACTATATTAATTGCATAAATAATTACAATACTGACTCTTGGTGAAAATTTCATTTTTAAAAGTTGATGATGAAAATGTTCTTTATCTGGTGTCCCTATACTTTCACCTTTAAGAAGTCTTCTTAAAATAGCCATAACTGTATCAAGAATTGGTATTGCTAAAATAGTAATTGGAATAACCAAAGATGTAAGAGTTGCCACTTTGAATCCCAAAAGAGCAATTATAGAAATCATAAAGCCTAAGAAAACACTACCAGAATCGCCAACAAAAGTTTTGGCGGGTGGAAAATTATGAACTAAAAATCCTAATGTTGCTCCAAGCATAATTAATGATAAGATAATATCTAAGCCACCTACTTTATTTAGAATAAAAGCAATAATAGCAATCGTTAAAAAATATATTGAACTAATACCACTAGAAAGACCATCTAAACCATCAATTAAATTTATAGCATTAGAAATAGCTAAAATAAAGAATACAGATAAAATATAACTAGTAAGTTGACTAAATTCTAAATGTAATCCGAGAAAGGTTATTTCGGTAAAATATATTTGACCATAAATTACTACTATTAACGCTGCAACTATTTGAACAAAAAATTTATATAAAGCTCTAACTGGTTTAATATCATCAATAAAACCAATCATAATAATTAAAAATGAACCAATTAATATAGATAACATTTGAGTTGTTACATCACCATAAAGAATATAACCAAGCAAAAATGCGCCATAAATAGCAAGTCCTCCTAGTCTAGGAATAGGAACTTTATGAATTTTTCTTTCATTAGGAATATCCATTGCCCCAACATGATGAGCAATTTTTTTCGTAAGAGGCACTAAAAAGGTACTTACTAAAAAAGTAACTAATACTATTTCAAAAATGTTATGTCCATTAACTATCCAATTCATTTATCACACCTATAAACATTATAAATGATAAATTATAAAAAAGAAAGATATTAATGAAATTGAATGCGATTGAACGCAATTGAATGCGATTGAACGCGATTGAACGCAATTGAATGCGATTGAACGCAATTGAATGCGATTGAACGCAATTGAATGCGATTGAACGCAATTGAACGCGATTGAACGCAATTGAACGCGATTGAACGCAATTGAACGCAATTGAATGCGATTGAACGCAATAAGAATATATTGTCTTATCGTTCTTTTTTTATTATATATCTTCCTTTAATATCAGACTTATGTGTACCAGTCCATTCTACAAGTCCTATATCTATTAATTTATTTAACATTTTTATAGCAGTAGTTTTACCACGATTTATAACTTTTGAAGCTTCTTCAGAATTTATTTCACCTTTATCAAATATTGCTATCAAAAGTTGTCTTTCTAAATAGTTTAAATTTTTCCATTCATTTTGGATATTGTTTATTTTTAACATACTTTCTTCTTTTCTACGACTACGCATAATGATATTATTTTCAAGTATTAATAGCACTGAATTTTTATCAGGTTCAGAATAAATTGGAGGATTTAAGAAAAATTTTTGCATTTCGCTATAAATTCTTTTTACACCTTCATTAAGTTCTCTAACTATTCCTAAATCAGTTAAAACTCTTGCAATTTGCGGATTTCTTGAATATCTTTTTGTTTTCATTGTATCTAAAGTTACAAAACCGCCAAGTTTACCAGGACTGCAAATTTCTAACCTATCATCATATAACTTTATTGTTATGTGTTCTCCACTATTACTATAATCTCTATGAGTTACGGCATTTACTAATCCTTCATACCATGCAAATTCTGGATATTCAGGAACTGTTTCAAATATACCACTTTGATTCAAATGTGTAAATTCTCTTAATTGTGAATTTATAAATTCTCTAGCTTCTTCAATTGTTTTATAAAGGCAAGAATCAAAAGTTTTATCTTTAACAATATTCATTTCAGTACCAAATTGAAAATTATTACCTTCAAACTTTAAAACTCTTACTCTAGCACTTGGAATATAGATTGATGGATTTTTTCCAAATAATAACATTCCAGCTTTAGTTAAATGCCACTCTCCGTTTTTTTCTCTTAAAAAACCACGAGCTCTTAAAATTTCTTCAGTAGATAATTGAGTTCCTAATTTTTCCTTGTATAAATCAACCATTTCTAAATCAATATCATTAATTGATGAATCAATTAATATTTCCGTCTCAAAATCTCTTTCTTTTCTATCATATTCTAAACTTTTAATTTGATCTGCAGTTAATTTTATAGATGAATCACCTTGTCTACAAAAAACCTCATCTTTATTATTTCTTACTATATAATTTAACGCAGGTTCAACATGAAAAAGTAAAATGCAATCATCTTCATCTTTAGAATTTTTTAACTTTATCAATTCGTATTCATATATAGGTGCTGGCTTTAAATAACGAGATACCACTTTTTGACAATCATTTAACTTGGATATACCATATGCGTTAAATCCTTCAATTAAACCATTATCAGTTATTCCAACTGCAATTATTCCACCATTTGCATTAGCAAAAGAAGCTATTTCATTTGCTAAATCTTGAAAGGATATTTTGGCTCTTTTTCTTTCAAAATACAAATTTTCTGGAGTATTAATTAAATATTCCATTGTTATACTAAAATTGATTTTTGAAATATGCGTATCAATCACCTCACTTAATTACAATTACATTTTATTAATTTACCTATAAATTGTCAATAAAATAATATTTTGAGTTTAGTTTTTTTATAATGTTGCTTTTTAACGCATTTTTTTAATTTTTTGCGTATTTTTGCAACATATAAAAAATTCAAAATTTAAAAGATGTTGAAATTGCAACATCAATTTATTTTCATTCTTTCTTTTTTATTATTTATTATTTGCTAATTCTAAGACATATTCGCTTAATTCATCTATAATATCATTAAATTTTCTATCATTAATATTAAATTTAGGTATATCTTTGTATTCTGAAAGACTTATTAATTTATCATTTTTAACTTGATTCATATAATATGCTTTATGATCATCACGATACTTTTTACTATCAGGCATTACTTCATCATTTTCATCATAAAATAAAATTCTATCATAAATACTTTTAACACTATCAACAAGTTCTATTGAAATAGTATCTGTATTTGTAATGTTATCAACTATTTCTTTTATATAAATTAATGTTATTACCATAACAAAATTATCATTATTATTAATAACGTCTAATGCTATTTTTTCTTTTTCCTTAATTTCATCATAATCATCAGGAAATTTCTCTTGAAATTTATCGACTGTTCCAAATTTTTCTTTAACAATACCGGTCATATCAATAAATTTTAAATTTAATTTTTCTGCTAATAATTTTCCTACTTCAACTTTGCCAACACAAGGTACTCCCCATAATAATACTTTCATATAACATCTCTACATATAAGTTTGTTCATAAAAATCTATTTCTTCTTGTAATGCCCTTCTATTTTTATAATTTTCTCGAATATATTTTATAACATACCGCGGACTATGTCCGCAACCTAACCACAAAAAAACTCCAAGAAACTCTTGGAATTTTTTATACAAA
>CANQUT010000059.1 GCA_947627105.1 uncultured Clostridia bacterium | reverse complement strand
TAAAAATTTGACAAAAAAATTAAGCATTTTTAATGCTTACAAAGTTTTTTTATTTAATTTGCTGTCAAACTTCCGTAATACCCAAATTATTAAATGTAATAAAGTTTAATAATTTGGGTATTTTGTTACGAAAATATTACATTTATATTACATTTACATTAAAAAATAGCAAACAAATAAAAGATATGTTAATATAATACTTGAAAATATGCAAAAAATAGTGTATAATTAAATATAACTATAACTATGAATAGGAGGAGGAACAATGAAAACAAATAAAAAAAGCATTATTTTTATAATATTAGTTCTTTTTATTATATTTGTTACTCCTATATATAGTAAAGCAAATGGTTATAATAAATCTGAAGGAAAAATAGAAATAGCAAGAATAGTACCAGATATTTTTACTTTAGAAGATGGTGGCGGTGGTGGAGGTACATCATCCGGTCCATATTTTGAATCTGGCTCAGGAGATAATCCAATAGATAATCCGGGCAACTACAAGCCAGGCACAATACAAGGTTCTGATATTACAACAGTAACAAATAAAGTCGGACCAATATTTGGAATTATAACTACTATAGGAGTAGTAACAGGTACATTAGTAATTGTAATTATAGGAATAAAATATATGATAGGAAGCGTAGAAGAAAAAGCAGAATACAAAAAAACGATGATACCTTATTTAGTAGGAGCAATTATGTTAGTAGGTATTACAGGAATTTTAAATATATTTGCAGGAGTTATATCTAATATAATAAGTAGAATATAGCCAAAATTAAATAAAATATTGAAGAATATTTTTAAATATAGTATAATAAGAAAAGAGGTAAGGAAATGGAAGTTAGAAAATGTATTATAATAATTTCAATAATTATGCTTTTAATAACATTATTTTCTATGCAATATTCCATTACTTACGCATCATTTGCTGGTGAAGTTATAGGTGGAGCAGATGATTTTATAACAGACGGATCAGATTCTAAAATTTCATCAGATAGCCTTAAAAGTTTATCAGACAATATTTATAACATTTTATTAGTAATAGGAATAGTTATAGCGGTAATTATAGGAGCAATACTTGGAATTCAGTTTATGACAGGAAGTGTTGAACAAAAAGGAAAAATAAAAGAAGCATTAATCCCATATTTTGTAGGTTCTGGAGTTATATTTGGAGCATTTGGAATATGGAAATTAGCAGTTATTTTACTTGGATCACTTAATTAGATTTTAAAATTATTCCAAATATATTGGAATAAATCAAATAAATAATAAAAAATAAAAGGAGGAATAAATATGCAAAAAACTATGAAAATTGTTAGTACATTATTAGTAGTTATGATGCTTTTATTTACAGTAAGCACAGTAGTTAATGCTTCAGATATAAACAGCGTATTAACTCAAATGGATGAAGGAAAAAATAATGTAGGAGATACTGCAAATGGTGTAGCAAAAATTGGTGGACAAATTGCTAGTATTTTAACAACAGTTGGTATGGTAGTAGCTGTTCTTGTATTATTAGTTTTAGGTATTAAATATATGATGGGTAGTGCATCAGAAAAAGCAGAATACAAGAAAACAATGATACCATATGTTGTTGGTGCTATATTAATATTAGGTGCATCAGCTATTGTAAGAATAATATTCAGTATATCAATTACTTAATATTACAAAAACATTACATAAATATTACAATTATATTAAAAAGTGCATTTTTATGCACTTTTTTTTATTTATGGGTTACAATTTTCGATATTATTTGCTATAATAGTATATAAGTAAAAGTATAATTAAATTTACACATACAAACAAAGGAGGAAAGCTAAATAATGGGTACATATGAATTACCTAGAAATGTTAAAGGCGAGAGCAGAATTTTATTTATATTTACTACAAAAGCATTAATATATACAGTAGTAGGTGCTGGTATTGGCTTATTATTTTATTTTATATTTTCTATGTTAAATATGCAAATGATAGGAATAGCAATTGTAGCATTACTTGCATTAATTGGTTTTGCAATAGGAACCTTAAAAATGCCTGAACTTGGAAAATTTGAATTTGCTAAAAAAACAGGTGGAGAAAACTTAGATGATATAATAATGAGAGCTATAAAATTTAAAACAAAAGGAAAGAAAATATACGTATACAAGGAGGGAAAAAACAATGATTGAAATGATTACATATGCTATAATAGGTATTTTAATACTTATGTTTATATTATTAGCAGTTCTTTGTATATTATATTTTAAATCAAAAAGTAGCAAAACAGAAAACAAGTCAAACAATGCCACAGAATTAAAAACAAATAAAGTACAAAAATCATATAATGTAGAATCAGTTTTTGACTTTATGGAATTTGATAAAATAGAAGATAATATGATTTCTACAAAAAATGGCACAAAATATATTATGGTAGTAGAATGCCAAGGTGTAAACTACGACTTAATGTCAGAAATAGAAAAAAATTCTGTAGAAGAAGGTTTCATTCAATTTTTAAATACTTTAAGGCATCCTATACAAATATATACACAAACAAGAACAATTAACCTAGAAAATAGTATACAAACTTATAAAGATAAAGTAAAAGAAATAGAAGAAAGCCTAGAAAAAGAAAAACAAAAATATGAACGAATGGTATCTTCAGGAAATTACTCTAATGAGGAACTAAAAGCAGCCTTTTATGAACTTACAAAGCAAACAAACCTTTATGAATACGGAAAAGACATTATATATAACACAGAAAGAATGAGCTTAAACAAGAACGTATTAAATCAAAAGTATTATGTAGTAATTCCATATTATCCAGAAGAATTAGGTGAAAATAACTTCGATAAACAAGAAATTAGAAATTTAGCTTTTTCCGAATTATATACAAGAGCTCAATCTATAATAAGAACATTATCTGCATGCGGAGTAAACGGAAGAGTTTTAGACTCAAATGGTTTAGTAGACTTATTATATGTAGCATATAACCGTGATGATGCAGAAGTTTATGGTATAGATAAAGCAATGAAAGCAGGATACGATGAGCTATATTCAACAGCGCAAGATGTTGTAGATAAAAAAATGAAAGCTTTAGATGAAAAAATTGAAAAAGAAGCATTTGAAATGGCTAACCAAAAGGTAATAGAAGCAAGATCTGAAAAAGAACAAGAGCTAATTAGAAAAGAAGAAAGCCAAGAAGATTTAATAGCAGAGTTAGCAACAATGATAATTGAGCAAAATAGATCAATGGTAGGAAATGATGTTGCTGAAAGAGCTACACAAAAAGTAAAAGAAGAAGTGCAAAAAAGAAGAGGAAGACCTAAAAAACAAGAAACCTTAGTAAAAGGAGGTACAAAAGAAAATGAGCAAGAAAAGCAAACAAAGAGAAGAAGAGTTGCAAAAACAGCATAATGACTATACTAAACCAGATGAATTTAAAATTTTAAAAAAGAAAACTATTAAAGAATTAATAGCTCCATCAGGAATAGACACTAGTAATATAGATCACTTAGAAATCATTTCAAATGTAACTAGATATGCAAGAAGCTTTTTTGTATCAAGCCTTCCTAGAATGTGTACATTCCCAGAGTTATTTAGAGATATGTACCTATTTGGAGATATTAATACTTCAATATATATAAATCCAATACAAGAATCTAAATCACAAAACGAATTAAATAGAGTTATTAATGAACTAGAAACAGAAAGAATTGTTGCAGCAGATAGAGGAAATATAAATAGAGAAAGCACACTAGGTCAAAAAAGACTAGAAGCAGAGCAACTTAGAGATGAAATTGCAGCAGGCTATAATAAACTTTATGAAGCATCAATTGTTGCAACACTATTTGCATATAGCTTAGAAGATTTAAATAGATACACAAAACTACTATCAACAGAAATGTCTAAATCTTTAGTAAATGTAAAAAGTGCATGGGCAATGCAAGAAGATGCATTTAAATCAAATCTTCCATTAATGGAAGATAAAATTAAAAAGGTACATACTTTCGACCGTAGATCTATGGGAACAGTATTCCCATTTACTACATCAGAAGTTGGACATCCTACAGGAATACCTTTAGGAGTAAATAAACAAACTGGAGTGCCAATTTTATTTGACAACTTCCACAATAGTTTAACAAACTATAATATGGTTATATTTGCTAAATCTGGTGCTGGTAAATCAGTTACAATGAAAACTTTAATATCTCGTTCAGCAGTTTTAAT
>CANQUT010000058.1 GCA_947627105.1 uncultured Clostridia bacterium | reverse complement strand
GTGATAACCTTTTAGCATTAAAATCTTTGGAACAAGACTATTATGGCAAAATTAAATGTATTTATATAGATCCACCATATAATACTGGTAGTGCTTTTGAACATTATAACGATAATTTAGAGCATAGTATATGGTTATCATTAATGAGGGAAAGATTGGTTTTATTGTATAAGTTATTAAAAGATGATGGTATCATTTTTATTCAAATTGATGATAATGAGTATGCATATTTAAAAGTTTTATGTGATGAAATATTTGGCCGAAGTAACTATTTAAATACTATTTCTGTAAAAATGAAAAATATTGCAGGAGCTTCTGGTGGAGGAGAAGATAAAAGATTAAAGAAAAATGTAGAATATATTCTTTCATATACTAAAAATTATGATAATTTTAAATGGTTAAGAAATGCATATTCTTATACAGAAATCTATGACCTAGTTACTAAGTATCGTGAGGAAGGTATTAGTTGGAAATATACTTCTGTTTTATATAACAAAGGAGAAGAAAAATATTTATGTTCAACAGTTGATGGAGATGGCAATGAAATAAAAATATTTAATAGAATTGGCTATGAATTTAAATCTATTAGTCAAATTGCAAAAGAAGAAAAAATATCTGAAAAGGAAGTATACTACAAATATATGAATTATATACATACTACCGCAATGCCACAAAGTTCAATTAGACCTAGAGTTATGGAAAAATTAAATAATATTGAGCATAGCAATTTGATAAGTATAAAATATATTCCAAAAACAGGTAAAAATAAAGGAATTGAGTATGAGCAATTTTATAAAGGAGAAAAGTTTAGACTATTAACGTGGCTTAAAGATGTTACAGAATATAGAGATGATCAATGGTTAAAAAAAGATTTACAAGGGACTTTATGGGATGGTATCAATCTAAATAATTTGACTAAAGAAGGTAAAGTATCATTCCCAAGTGGGAAAAAGCCAGAAGAACTATTAAAAAGAATAATAGATATTTCTACAAATGAAAACGACATTGTTTTAGATTCATTTTTAGGTAGTGGTACAACTTGTGCTGTTGCACATAAAATGAATAGAAAATGGATTGGCATAGAAATGGGAGAACATATTTATTCTCATTGTATACCTAGGTTAAATAGTATAATTGACAATCAAGATTTTTCTGGTATAACAAGTGAAGTTAATTGGAATGGTGGCGGTGGCTATAAATTTTATGAATTAGCACCATCACTTCTTAACAAGGATAAATTTGATAATTGGGTTATATCTGATGAGTATGATGCAGATATGTTGGCAGAAGCAATGGCTAAACATAATGGATTTAAATTTATCAAAGAACAAGATGTATTTTATAAACAAGGCTATTCAACGGAAAAAGATTTTATTTTTACTACAACGAGCTATGTTAATCTAGAATATTTAGATATGATTCATGAATTATTACAAAATGACGAATCGTTATTAATCTGTTGTAAGGCATATGATGAGGAATGCGAATGTAAATATAATAACATTTCAATGCAAAAAATACCACAATCTATTTTGAAAAAATATGAATTTGGTGATGTTAATTATACTTTAAATATAGAAGAAGAAATTATAGATGATAGTGAGGAAGATATTGATGAATGATAATCCTAGCCTAGAGTATATAAAAAATAGATTAAGTTTAAGAAAACCTCAATATGAAAGTCTTGAAATTTTAGATCAAATTATTGATAATATTTTAAGCGATAAAACAAATGATGAAAAAATAAAATATATAAAAAGTAAATTTAGTTATTTTAAAGATTTTGATAGAGATTTTCCTTCGCTTTGCTTTGCAATAGCAACAGGTGTTGGAAAGACTAGATTAATGGGGGCTTTTATTGCATATTTATATATTACTAAAAATATTAAATATTTTATGATAATAGCTCCGAATATAACAATTTATAATAAATTAAAAAAAGATTTCTCAGATGTTGGAATTGAAAAATACGTATTTAAGGGACTAAAAGAGTTTATACAAAATCCTCCTAAAATCATTACTGGCGAAAATTATAAAGAATATGGAAGAAATGAACTTTTTAATAGTGAAATAACAATAAATATATTTAATATAGATAAGATAAATAAGGATGAACAATCAATAAAATCTCTAAGTGAATATCTTGGACAATCATATTATAATTATTTGTGTGATATGAAAGATTTAGTTGTATTAATGGATGAATCACATCATTATAGAGCAGACAAAGGTATGAAAGTTATAAATGAGTTAAAACCAATACTTGGTTTAGAATTGACTGCTACACCTCAAGTAGAAAAAGGCACAAAAACTATAAAGTTTAATAATATAATTTATGATTATCCATTAAGAGAAGCTTTATTAGATGGTTATGTTAAAGATCCTTTAGTAGCTACAAAAAAAGATTTTGATCCAGATAATTTTAATGAGGATGAATTAGATAAAATAAAAATATTAGACGGAATTAAACTTCATCAAAATACAAAAGTAAAATTAGAAGAGTATTCAAAGCAAAATAATGTTAAGTTGGTTAAGCCATTTGCAATGATAGTATGCAAAAATGTTGAACATGGAAATCAAGTCTTAAATTATATTACTTCAGATGATTTCTTTAATGGATATTATAAAAATAAAGTCCTTTTTATCAATTCTACTCAAGGAAAATCTGAAAAAGATGAAAATATAGAAAAACTATTATTACTTGAGCACGAATTTAATCCTATAGAAATTGTAGTTCATGTTAATATGCTAAAAGAAGGTTGGGATGTAAATAATTTATATACAATAATTCCGTTGAGAAGATCAGCCTCTCAAACTTTAACAGAGCAAACAATTGGAAGAGGGTTAAGATTGCCATATGGAAGAAGAGTTGGTAATGATATAGTCGATGGGTTGACAATAGTTTCTCACGATAAATATCAAGAAATAATTGACGAAGCGCATAAAGAAAACTCTATATTTAAAGCTACAAATATTAAATATATAGATGATATGGATTTAGAAGAAAAAGAAATTGTTACAACAAAATCTATCATAGAAGAAAAATATGATTCATTAATTAAACATGAAACAGATGAGAAAAAGATTATTTCTTTAAGCATTGAAAAGGAACTTAATAAACTTATTTCCGAGACTAGAGATATTGCTAAAGAAGATTTAAAAACTGAGCAAATTAAAGAAGCAATTATAGATAAAGTAAAAAAAGCTACTCAAATTAGTGCAGATTTTGATTACGAATCAAAATACACTGAAATTATGGAAAATGTTGATTCAATGGTTGAAACATACAAAAAAAATAGTATTAATATTCCGTATGTATCCATTAATAGCGAGGTTGCTATTATACCTAAGTATTATGATTTTAACTTTGACTTCAGTAATGTTCTTAAATATAAACCTTTGGCAGAAAGTATAATTATAAGGCATTTAGATGATGGCGAAACATTTGAAATAGAAATAAATAATACTAAGTCAATATTTAGTAATCCTAAAGAATTGCTAATGGAAAAAATACTTCAATCTCCTAACATAGAATACGAAAAATGTTCTGATATTTTAAATTCCAAAGTAGATGAATATATTGATAAATTAAAAGATATTTATAGTGATGATGAAATAATAAATATAATATTTAATTTTTCAAAATATATTTCAAAAGAATTTGTTAATCAAATTAATTCACATATTGATATAACTCAAAATTTATATGAAAAAGCAATTGTTCAAGAGCGCGATGTTATAAAACAAGCAAATTATACTAAATACAAAAAGGACGATATTTTGAATTATACAACAACAATAGAAAAGTCGTTAATTGGTACAAAAATATTTAGTGGGTTTAAAAAAGCATATCACAATATTTACAAGTTCGATTCAAATACCGAAAAAGACTTTTCAATTATATTGGAAAATTCTACTTCAGTATTAAGGTGGCTTAGACCAGCGCCGAATCAGTTTAATATTTATTGGAATAAAAATAGTAAATATGAACCTGATTTTATAGTCGAAACAACCAACACAATTTATATGATAGAAATAAAAGCTGAAAATCAAGTAGATAATACAGAAGTTCAATTAAAAAAAGAAAAAGCAGAGAAATATTGCAATATAGTTAATGAATATGGAAAAACACATAATTTAAAAAGATGGGAATATCTAATAATTCCTGATACTGAAGTTAAAACTAATTATAGTTTTGATAGATATACAGGTGAGATAAATGGCTAATGAAATTGGAGGAAGAAACGATAAATTAGGCAATCGTTATGAAAGAAATTGTATTATTTTTTCAATTTTGGATGTTTTAGAAGAAAAAACTCTTAACTGCCGTTTTGAAGGCTTAGGTGATGAAGAGATAGCTACAGATATATATGTAGTAGGTAAAGATGAAAAAAACGAATATATACAATGCAAGCAAAGAAACGGAAGTAATGATAATTGGCGCTTTAGTGATATAAAAAAATATGATTTGTTAAAAAAATGGAAATTTCATTTAGATAGAAATAAAAAAAATGTGGTAGTATTACAATCACCGATAACTTTTAATAGCTTGTCTGATTTGATTAGAAAAGCCCAAAATAATGATGG
>CANQUT010000057.1 GCA_947627105.1 uncultured Clostridia bacterium | reverse complement strand
CAGAAGTCAAGCTCCAATGTGCCGAAGATATTTGTAGGTTACCCTGCTGAGAAAATAGGTTGTCGCCAGTTTTATATATTCTCCGTTAGCTCAGTTGGTAGAGCGCTCGGCTGTTAACCGATAGGTCGTTGGTTCAAGTCCAACACGGAGAGCCAATAAAAAGCAGATAATTAATTATCTGTTTTTTATTTTTTTATTGCTTATTATACTTAAAAGTTGCATTGAAAATATAAATGTGATATAAATAATTCAGCTGTAAAAATTTAAATAAAATTTTAAAATATTTAATAGTGGAGATAAATAAAAATATGAACAGTATTGAAGCAAAAGAAAAATTTAAAAAAGAAAAGAAATTAATTTTTATATCTATGATAGAGTATAATGGAAAAACATATGCAAAAACACTAAAACAATTAAATGACGGAATAGAATATGTATATTATGAAATAATTAATGATGAAATTAAAGAAATACAAGATAATGATATATTAACATATTTACAAGATAATTATAATATGAAAGCAACAGACATTATATACTAAAGAATGGTGATAAAATGGAAAGAGTAAAAAGTGAAAGATTAAAAGAATATATAGTAGATTTTGTAGCCTCAAAATTAAATTCTTATAGATTATTTACAAAAGTATATGGACATAAATTTGTAAAAAAACGATTAGAAATAAATCTAGATAAAGCATATGTACAAGAATATAACAATAAAAATAACCCTGGCTTTTATGATTTAAGTGATAGATCTATAACTATAACAAGCCCAAAAGAGGAAATAACAGTTAGTGATATGTTAAGTTCTGGACCTAATGAAATAGAACGTGAAGATACCATGTTACATGAGGCAATACATGCAATATTTGCAAGAACAAAAACTGAATGTGAAAAAAACAATATTAAAAGAGGAACAGGAATTCTTGAACAATATAAAAATAATACAGAACTTGGTAGAGGATTAAATGAAGGACTAACTAACTGGATTTGTAGAAAAGCAGGATATATGATGTCATCTTCGTATGTAACGTTAAGAGAATTTGTTGACTTACTAGAACTTGCAGTAGGTACAGAAAGAATTATAAAACTTCCAAAAGGTAACATAAAAAATATTGCAAAACAACTTAAAATGACTAAAGAAGAAGTTACAGAATTATTAGCACTAGCTGATGATGTATATAACATATCACCTAAAATAAAGTACATAAATCATATAATTCAAGTCAGAGAAAGGATAGAAAGTTTACAAAGCGAAGGTGATTCAACTGAAGAAAAAAAGCAAAAAATAGCAGATGCAATTGGAGAATTATTATGTAGTCCACTATTTCTTGATACTATAAGAGGTGAAGAATATAAAGAATTTTTAAAGAAAATGGGACAAAAAGATAGTGTCAAAATGGAAAAAGAATTTTTCTTAAAGGAACTTAGGGAAAGCCAATTAAAATATGAATCACAAATAAATATGTTTAAAGAAATAGTTTATAATAAATATTTCAAAAAAGAAGTAGAAGCTATAATGAGTATGCAGGAAATATCTATGAAAGACATGATGAAGCTAGATAAATTATATGCCTTATTAGGAATATCTGGCAAAGAACAGCACTCAAAAGATATAGAAAGTTTAGGAATATGGAATTTTGTAAATAGATATGAAGAATTAGATTCAAAGATTTTTCTTAATGCGTATAATAGGGCAAAAGAATTATTTCATCAAGGCTTATTAACAGCTAGCGAATTTAAAAAATTAGAACAGCGAACTAATAGAAGTAGATACATTATTAATTCAAGTTTTATCAAAGAAATTGTAGAATTAATTAATCCAATGGAACCACAGATGGCATACAAGTTATTATGCTACTTGCGTAAAGAAGGAAAATTGAATAAAATAAGTGATTATTCAATTATTAACTTAAATGTTGGTAATATACAAATACCTGTATATAAAAAAGGAAATAAATTGTTAGGAGAGTCTCTAAAGCCTGAATATAATATAGAGCAAAATGATGAAAATCAAGAAAGTATTGCAATTGATTTTACCCTTGGATTAGAAGAAGATGAACAAAAAATAATACAAGACCTTTTAAATCTAAGAAGTAGCATTTTAGCTGAAGATCCAAATGCTACATTTGAAATTATGGAAAGATTAATTGCAATAAGTGCTAAAGATGGAGAAAAATATTTTTACATTAATCATGGAAGAATTGTACCAGCTACAATTGATATAACTAGCGAGAGAAAAATAAATCTTGCACAAGAAAAAGCGGGTCTTCCAGCGATACAAAAAAAGAGTAATATCTTTTCAAGAATAAGTATGGCAATTGCAATAAGAAGAAAATTTAGAAATGAATCTAATATTATAGTATACTATCAAGAAGCAAGAACATCAAAACAATCAAGCAAAGAAAAGTTTAGAAGTAGAATTGCTGATATGTCTTCATACAGCAATAGCAAACAAGGAGCATTAGAACATATAAATGAAGAAGCAATACAAAAGCCAAGAGAGAATATAGATAACGAAAAATAGAGGTATTTTATGAGAATAGGTGTAGATATAGATAATGTATTATCTAACTTTAATGATGAATTATTAAAAGAATTTCTAATTCATGATAAACAATTAAGAAATAATGGAATCATAAACAAAGAATTATATATAACAAGGGGAATGTTTGACTGGTCTAAAGAAGAAATAGATGAGTTTTATTATTCAAATATAGAAAGAATAGCTAAAAACTTAAATGTAATTGATAAAGCTCCAGAGTATATAAAAGAGTTAAGAAAAAATGGTCATGAAATATATATAATAAGTGGAAGAGATAATGGAGAGTATTCTGATCCATATAATATGACAGCTAATTGGCTAGAAAAGTACAATATAGAATATGATAAGTTAATACTAACAAATGGTTATAATTCTTTAGAAAAAGTAAATATATGCATAGAAAATAATATTAGCATTATGATAGATGATTCAACAAGAGTTTATTCAGAAATGGTTAAAAATGGGATTACTGCATTACTTATGGATACGCCTTACAGTAGAAAAATGGAAGATGTAAAAAGAGTGTTTAACTGGGAAGAAACTTATAATTTTATTAGTAACTTTAAAAAAGAAAAGCTAAATGTAATTTTAGATACTGATACATATAACGAATGTGATGATCAATTTGCACTTTCATATATGATAAAAAGCCAAGACGTATTTAATATTGAAGCAATAACGGTTGCACCATATTCGCATAAAGAATATAATGAATCAGTACAAGAAGGACAAAATAAAAGCTATAATGAAATATTAAAAATATGCAAATTTTTAAATTTTGATACAACTAATAAAGTATTCAAAGGTTCAACTGGCTATATTTGCAATGGTTATGAAGAAAATAATGATGCAGTTAACAAAATTATTGAAATAGCACTTAAAAATAATAAAACATATATTATTGCAATAGGTGCAATTACTAATGTAGCTTTAGCAATTAAAAAAGAGCCTAAAATAATAGATAAAATCGAAGTAATATGGCTAGGAGGAAATAGCCTATTACAAAATGCTAATTTAGATTTTAATTTTAAACAAGATGTTAATGCTGTAAAAATAGTATTTGAATCACAAGTAAAGTTAACTATAATTCCATGCAAAAATGTTGCATCAAATTTAACAACATCAATTTATGAATTAAATCATTATTTAAAAGATAAAAGTGAGTTAAATAATTATTTATTAGATAGATTTTGTAACGACACTTATCATGGTATGCAAGAAAGAAGAGTTCTTTGGGACATATCAGCAGTTGCATATTTAATAAATAAAAGTTGGTTTACAAGTAATAAAATAAGTTGCCCTAATATTAATGATGATACATCTTATGAGCTAACTAATAATAATCATGAAATAACTATGGTAAATTATATAGATGCTAACAAAGTATATGCTGATTTATTTAAGAAATTGGGAGAGTAAATTATGAAATTAACAAGTGAGGAAGCAAGAGAAATACTAGAAAATATAAGATTAAATGTTAAAAATCAAAATTGGATAGATCATAGTATATGTGTAGGAAATACAGCTGGAAAGATAGCTGAAGCACTAAATGAAAAAGGTTTTAATTTAGATATAGATAAAGCAATAACTCTTGGTTATATTCATGACATTGGAAAATATACAGGTGAATCTTATGGACATGTTATAAGAGGCTATGATTATATAAAAAGTAAAGGGTATGATGAAGAATATTGTAATATATGTTTAACACATTCATACTTAAATAATGATGTATTATGTACAGCCGGCGGTATACCAGAAGACATACCATTTAGAACAGAATTTATAAAAAACCATGACTACACATTATATGAAAAAATAATAAATTTGTGTGACCTAATGTGTACTTCAAAAGTATTTACTATAGATAAAAGACTTATGGACATAATAATAAGGAAAGGTGCATATTCAAACACGCAATATCATATTAAAGAAGCCTATAAATTAAAAGAATATTTTGATGATTTATTAGGATATAATCTTTATGACTTATTTCCTGAAATAAAAGATAATTTATAATAATAAGATATAGTAGATTTAAAATTTAAATAAATCATTTTAAATTTTAAATCTAATTTTCAAAGAAAATTAAAGAAAATTAAAGTTTGTGTTGACATTGATAGCTAAATTGTGTTAAAATAATCAATGTAGCATAAATATGCGGATGTGGCGGAACTGGCAGACGCGCTGGTCTTAGGAACCAGTGCCAACGGCGTGGAGGTTCGAGTCCTCTCATCCGCACCAAAAAAGCTGAAATCTAACCAATTTCAGCTTTTTTTATTTTGGTTCAATGTCAATAGTTGGGGTGAAACATCTGTAAAGTTGTTTTGCACCAGCTTTTTAATTGGGTTGAAA
>CANQUT010000056.1 GCA_947627105.1 uncultured Clostridia bacterium | reverse complement strand
AATGTAAATACAATGACAGGAACTGTAGAAACAGGAAGATTTTATAGAGTAAGAATAAAATTAAATGATAAAACTGACATAAATTCAATTAAAGCTGTAAGTAAAAAAGGAAGAGAGTACACAATTACTCCTGTTTCAAATGCTGAACATACAATATTTGTAGATCTTGATGCAGAAGAAAAAACAACTGACTTAGTAATAGCAAATAAAAATGCTTCAGCAAAACAAATAGAAAAAGAAACAGCATCTTGCCATACAGTTAAATTTGAATCTACATCAATGATTTGGCTAAGAAATGCATATAAAACAGAAAATACATCAAACGGAAATTATAACTGTGTAACAAAATGTGAAGTAGTTAATAATAATACACATAGAATAGATGTAGGTGTTAATTTATCAACTTTAGAAGAAGTTAATATAGCAGGTGACACTAATGCATCAAATAAAGATAAATGGGTGCCAGTTAGAGTAATACTAGGAAATACAACAATAAATCCAGGTTCAAGCATAAAAAATGCGGTTTATGTAAGTGGTAATGACAATGTAAAAACAAGCTCAAAAGAAGATAACTGGAACGATACAGATGTAATTCTATGGGTTAGATCAAATGGTACAAATACTCAAGAAGAAACATTTACATTAACATATAATAAAGGTGGAAATGTAAACAGTGAAAGTTTAACAGTAACAATAGTACTACATGATGCTACAGATCCAGTAGTTGATGAAGTTTCAACAAGCACTACAGGTATTATTAATACTAAGGTAGATGCTATAGGAACAGGTATTACATTAGATTCATACAAATATGGAATGAGTGTTGTAGCCGCTCCAGAAGGAGAAGGTACAACACAAGGAAGATGGTATAGTTTAACTTTAAAAACTAATGTACCTGTATCTTCATTAGTATATAAAGATGGAACAAAATGGGCTGAAATACCAGAAAGAATGAAAGCAGGAGATTATGAATTAGTATTATGGAGAAATGCCGATGCAAATTATACTAATGGTGATTTAATAGAATTAGCTAATAGATATGCAAGTGGTGTAATAGTTGGTAACACTGGTAGTGGCAAAAAAGTAACATTAACAGAAAATAAAATGTCTAAAACAGCTCTTGCTAATGAAGTGCAAGCTGGTGCAGCAGCAGTTTATAATGATCATATAAGAACTGAAAAATCATTAAATGAATTAGGTTTAACAGGAGTTTCTGTAGTAGAAAAAGTACCAGCAAAACCTAGAACAAATGGTACTGATAATAAAGAAGGAACATTAAAATATAACTTATATGCTTCTTCAATAGTTGGTGGTACTTCAATTAGTTTACCTATTGAAACAAAAAATGATGTAACAACAGTAACATTAAATGTTAATTCAAGCAATGTTAGTACAATAACAGTAAATGATGAATCAGGAAAATGGATACTAGTTCATATGGGAGTACGTGGAAACACTGATACTTTAAAAGGAGATACAGACACTAAAGCAGTAATAATAGATCCAACTGATGCAAATAAAGTAACAAATGCTTTAAGCGGTAGATCTGGAGCAATGTTAGTTCCAGTATGGATTAACCTATCAAGTGACGCAGTAAAAGCTGCAACAACACATACTGAAAACGGAACAGTAACACCATTAGAAGTTAAATTCCGTTCAACATCACCAGTAGAAGAACATAATAGCTTCTTCTTAAAAATAGTAGACGAAAATCCAATGACAGAAGAAGTAGAAGCAAAGGTACCAGAAGCAATGAATTCTAACGAATATGCTGAATGGCAACCAGATGGAGATAATAAAGAATTAATAAAAGATATTTATGAAGAATTTGGTTGGGGTAGCAGTGAGACAGATACTAATGGAAAAGCAGAAGCTATACTTAATAACATGAAAGTTATGGAACAAGCTGAAATTACTTCTTCTGAACTTGTAGATAATACAGTATATGTAACAGTAAAGGCTAATTTAAATGCCTTAAAAGCTGGAAAAGATGCTGAAAGTGATAGTGTTAGAATACCATTAACATTTGATGTAAGTGCATTAGGAACTAAACAAGGAGACGACTTAGTTTATGCATCACTTAACTCTGATGGAAGCTCATGTTCATGTACAACTGGCAAACAATCAAGAAACACAGAAGAAATAATGAAAATGAACTTTAAAGTAAGTACAATAAACACTGGTAAGGCAACAATAGACTTTATTATATTTGCTGGTACTGATAGTGAAGCAAATTGTACAACTATATCTGACTTATATGATAAAATAGCAACAAAAAAATACATTAGATATGTTGTTACATTTGAACAAAACTAGTACAAATATCTTTGTATATTAACTAAAAAAGAGCTTGAATTTTAAAAATTCAAGCTCTTTTAAGTGTGTTCTCTTTTTTAATCCGTCTTTTTACTTATTTCCACTTATTTTATCCTTTTACTGTACTTGTTCAAATGTAACTATATAATGGATAAATTGTTTGTCAGCTATTGCTGATAAAAGGTCTGCTCTATTTGTTTTGCTTTCGACATTTCCATTTATGAAGAATAATTCATAGGTACGTGATTGACCATTTTTGAAGTTAGTTATAGCCTCACTACTAAAGTTAAATTTCATTAGTTCATACTCAAGTGTTCCAACAAGTGAATCAAGTTCTGTCAAAGAACCTTCTGGCTTTCCTTCTTCATACAATACTCCGTAACATGTAAGGTCTTCTCTCTTTTCTAATCCAATTGATGAGATATCGAATTCAAGTGGTAATCTATGCCTATCGCTTTCCATTGCTTTTAAAGATTTAAAGTCACCTTTTACTGTCATATATACAGTATTATCTACTACCTGGTCAATTGTTGTTTCGGCATTATTTGCAATTTCAAGGTTGTTCATGAAAGCATCTACAACATCGCTTTCTAGAAGATTTGTATTTTCCCATCCTAAGTAGTCTTTTACTTTATCTTTATCAACTCCTCCATTTTCATTCTTAAATGATTCTGGAGTTTCTACACTTGGTTTCTCAACTGTTTTTAATGGTTCGTTTACGTTTTCGTCTATTACTTTTATAAACAAGCTATTTGTTTCATCTGGATTTGTTGCTTTTAGTGGAATTTCTACTTTCGCTTCATTTTTTAATTTATCACTAGATAAGTTTATCCACATTGGAACTACTTTCCATTGTTTATTGTTAGTATAACTATCACTAACGTTTATATCTTTTAATAATTGTGCATCGTTTGTTTTATCAATAAATAGAGTTTTGCCATCTCCAAATGCATCTATTAAACCTGCACTATTTCTTACTGCAAAATGAACAACTGTCCATTTTCCTTCTTCTCCGTTTACTTTTATTGTTTTAATGTTGTTTGTATTTACTTTTATTGTATTTAAATTATCCTTTTTACTATATTCTATTGTTACTTTTTGTATAGCACTTAAATTATTTTTAAGTGTTGCATCTGCATCTAATTCTTTATATAGTTCTTCTACCTTTACATTGTCGTTTAAATTCAATTCGCTTAAATCCTTATCTGATTTTAGATTATTTGTAAATAATTGACTTTCACTTGTATATATTTCAGTTTTAGATTTTGGAGTTTCAGCTATAGTAATATCTACACCTTCAGTATATGTAGTTGTTAATAACTTACCAATTTCTACTGCATATCTATTAGCTATTGCTATTTTAGTTTGATCTGCTGAATCTACGTTTTTCCATATTACTAATTGATTTTCTCCTGCTTTCATTCTTTCTGGTATTTCAGCCCATTTTCCATTTTCTGAATATACTAATGAAGATACAGGTACGCTTGTTTCTACTATTACACTATACCATCTTCCTTTTGCTATTCCATATCCTTCTGGTGCATTTACAACATCCATGCCATATTTGTATGAATCTACTAGCACTTTTTCCTTTGCATTATTACTTCCATCATTAGCAGTTTTTGTAGTTTTTTCATTAACTACTACACCTTTGCTATTTACTTCACCAGCTGTTGCTTTTACTACTTCTGGTTTTGTAGCATCATGTAATACTATTGTTAATGGTAATTCTTCATGTGCTGATCCTGATCTATATATTAAGTTGCAAGGTACTTCTCCTGCTTGATCTGCTCTTACCCATAATATTATCATTCCATCAGAAGTTAACCATTTATTATCAACTTTTACAGATTCGTTATCTGAATAATAAACTGCTTCTATTACTTTAGATGCATCGCTTTCAGTTGTTGATGTTAATTTTATAGCAAATCCAATCCATTTGTCTCCTTCTTCATTATTTGCTACAGCTTTTATTATTCCACCTTCTGCATTTAATTTAACTAAATTTAATTTATCAAATTTAACTCCTACATCTATTATATGATTATCATTTTCATTTACCTTTAGGTTAGTAATAGATGCTCTTATATTGTCAAATGAAGAATCTTGGCATGTTGCAACATTTCTAACCCAAATCTTAGAAGTAGAATTAAATGCAACTGTATTTACTAAACTTTCTGGTGCATTTTTTACTTGTTCATCTATTGCATTAACATTTTTTAATACAATATTTGCTTTTGCTTCATTTGCATTTAAGTAAATATATAATTCATTAGGTGCTCCTGCTATTGTTTCTGTTTTATATTCTTCTAATGTAGCTTTATTTACAGCTTTTACTTTAGAAACATCTAATCCTGTTACTTTAATTCTTGCTCTATAGAATTTACCTTTTACTTCATTTACTTCTGCTTCTTCCATTGCATTAACATTACCTGAAAATGTAGGATCTGATAAAGGAGTATCTAATGTTGTACCTACTAAAGAAGTTACTTTCTTTGTATTTTCTCTAATTTTTGTGTCTTCTATTAAGTTAACATCTTCTTGTTGAGATAATTTTACAAATTTTACATCTGTAGGCATTGTTACATCTACTACTACAATGTTACCATTTACAGAACCTGTTGATGTTTTAATAGTAAATGGATATGTTCCTTCTTTTGCATTTTGTAAAGTTACTTGTGTTTGTTTAGTTGAACTACTATATTTAGATGTAATACCTTCACCTGTTACTGTATCACCTGTTGCTAAACCTTTTAAGTTAAATGTTAATGTTTCTTTTGCATCAGTACCTAAAACAGCTTTAAGTGTTATTGTATTATTTTCTAATGTAGCAGCTTGAACTTTATTATTGTAACTATATGTTTGCTTTACTAAGCTATATTCTAGAACTTCTTGGTCTGGCAAAAATGCTGAAAG
>CANQUT010000055.1 GCA_947627105.1 uncultured Clostridia bacterium | reverse complement strand
TAAAAATTTGACAAAAAAATTAAGCATTTTTAATGCTTACAAAGTTTTTTTATTTAATTTGCTGTCAAACTTCCGTATAAAATTAAATTAAAATAATTGACAATAAATATCTTTTCAATTATTATATAAATAAAGTTATAATATTAAAAAATATGTAAAACATATTATAAGGGGAATATTCAAATGAAAAATTTTTATAAAAATCAAAAAGGTTCAATGGCAGTTTATGCTATAGTAACTGTTTTTACATTTATATTTGTCTTAAGTGCATTATTTTATAGTGCAGTTGGAATAAGAAAAAGACAACTTTTAACAATGCCTAAAGTTAAAGAAGCGTATGAAAAATATTTAAGTAGTAAGTACACAATTTACGAGGCAGAAGTTGAAAAGAGAAGAGATAAAGTACCTCCAGAAGCAAGTATAAATGTAGCTTCAACAGCTAAAGTAAATACTAATGTAACTGTAACAATAAATATAAGCGATAATAAAGATAGATTAGATTATAGCAAATGCTCATATACATGTAACAAAGCGGATGGAAGTGTATATAAAAGTGGAAGTCTTTCTTCAGAGGTAAATACAATTACAATAAACTTTAATCAAACTGGAACTTATACTATAACTGTATCTGCCTCAGACTTAGATCAAAACACTAAACAAGTAAGTTCAAATATAACCATAACTAATTAAAAGAAAGAATACAAATTAAATTTTAGCTTAATTTATTATATAAAAGCGTAATTTAATTTGTATTCTCATTTTTTACATTTTTTTACCTTAAACATTGATTTTTAACCAGTTTTCATGTATAATAAAAATGTTAAAAATTGCATTTTTAAATACATTACTACCCAAATTTAAGGAGGAAAAAACATGGGAGAAGTTATTGTAATTACATCAGGAAAAGGGGGAGTAGGAAAAACTACTACAACTGCCAATGTAGGCTCAGCTTTAGCTTTAAGAAATAAAAAAGTAGTTTTAGTAGACACAGATATTGGTTTAAGAAACCTTGATGTTGTTATGGGTCTAGAAAATAGAATAGTATATGATATTGTAGATGTTGTTGAAGAAAAATGTAAATTAAGACAAGCCCTTATTAAAGATAAACGTTTTGAAGATTTATTTTTACTTCCAGCAGCACAAACTAGAGATAAAAGTGCAGTAAATGAAGAACAAATGAAAGAATTAGTAGGAAAATTAAAAGAAGAATTTGATTATGTTCTTATAGATTGTCCAGCAGGAATAGAACAAGGCTTTAAAAATGCAATTGCAGGAGCAAATAGAGCTTTAGTTGTTACAACAGCAGAAATATCTGCAATTCGTGATGCAGATAGAATAATAGGCTTATTAGAAGCATCAGAAATTAAAAATCCAGAACTTGTAATTAACCGTTTAAGACCAAGTATGGTTAAAAAAGGCGAAATGATGGATGTAGATGATATAGTAGATTTATTATCTATTGATTTAATCGGTGTTGTACCAGATGACGAATATATTATTACACAAACAAATAAAGGTGAACCAGTAGTATCAAATCATAAAGCTCCATCTGGTAAAGCATATATAGAAATTGCAAGTAGAATATTAGGAGAAAATGTAGAAGTTACCATTCCAGGAGAAAAAGAAGGGTTTTTTACAAAACTAAAGAATCTTTTTAAAAGAAAATAAATTACTACTGTGGGAGGTAAAATATGTTTGAAAACATTATAAATTTCTTTAAAAAACTTGGTAAAAAAGAAAAAAAGGAAAGTTCTAACACTGCAAAAGAAAGATTACACTTAGTTTTAATGCAAGATAGAGCAAATGTGTCAGCAGACTTTCTAGAATTAATGAAACAAGAAATTATTGAAGTAATAAAAAAATACATAGATATAGATGAAAAATCAATAGATGTTAAGTTAACAAATAAAACAAACGAAGATGGTACAGTTGGTGCGCCAGCTTTATATGCTAACATTCCAATTATTACAATTAAAAACGATGCTAGAAAATTAAATGTAGAAAAGCAAGTAGAAGATAGTAATAAAACATCTAAAAATGAAGCCGAAAATAAAGAAACTGTAGATTCGCAAACACAAGATGCTAATGAGCAACCTTTAAGCAAGCAAAGCTCTAATGAAAACGTAGATAAAAACAGTGAAGAATCTAATTTAGAAAGCTCTAAAACAGAAAATAAAGAACCTAGCTTAGAAGAAAACAAAGAAGAAAACAAAGAAGAAAATACAAACCAAGAAAATATAAAACAAGAAACAGAACAAACCGAAGAAGAAGGCAGTAATCAAAACACATAAGCAAGTTAATAAAGAGGTTTGAGTATGAATAAAAAAATATTACGTAATATTGAGTGGGGAATTTTAGTATGCACCTTATTGCTAATAGGAATAGGGTTAATTGCATTATTTTCTTCCACTCAAAATTCTAATTATGACGAATTAAAAAAACAAATAATTTGGCTTGCAATTAGTGTGCCAATTATGATAATAGTCATTTTAGTAGATTATGAATTTTTTAATAAAATATCTCCTGTAATTTATGCACTTAGTATATTAATGCTAATTGCAGTTTTATTTACAGAGCCAATAAATGGTGCAACTAGCTGGTTTAGTATAGGACCATTTACACTTCAGCCATCAGAATTTGCCAAAATTGCAATAGTGCTATTTTTAGCATATATAATAGTTAAACTACAAAAAAAAGATAAAGAAGAAATCAATAAATTTTGGAAGTTATGCTTAGTGCTTATAGCAGTAGCAGTACCAGTTTTATTAATTATAAAACAACCAGATTATGGTACAGCTCTAGCATTTATTTCAGCATTAATTTTCATGTTATTTGCAGCTGGAATTAGTAAAAGATATATATTTATTTCTATATTATTAATTGTAATTTTAATACCAACTGCATACTTTTTTATTCTGCCAGAACATGCAAAATCTAGAATAGATGTATTCTTAAATCCAAACATTGACCCAAGGGGTGCAGGCTACAATATTATTCAATCTAAACTTGCAATAGGTGCGGGCGAAGCTTTTGGAATGGGAATTTTAAAAGGAAATCAAACACAACTTGGCTATTTATATCCCAAAACTACAGACTTTATTTTTGCAGTAATTGGCGAAGAAATGGGCTTTGTAGTAGCAGGAACCGTTATTTTGCTTTATATAATCCTTATTAGTAAAGCAGTACATGTAGCTAAAACTGCTAAAAATGATTTAGGTTCATATACAGCAATGGGAATTGCGGGAATATTTTTCTTTCACATGCTAGAAAACATAGGAATGACAATGGGCTTAATGCCAATTACAGGAATACCACTTCCATTTGTTAGCTATGGAGGAAGCTCACTATTAACAAACTTAATTTTAATAGCAATTTTATTAAACATTAGTGGTAGAAGGCAAAAAACTATATTTGTTAATTAGTAAAATAATAAAAAATAAATATTAAAAATAGCATTTTTAAAAATCAAATAATAAAAATAATTTAATAATATTTTATAAAAAATATAGAAGGTAAAATATGTACTTACATCAATTAAAAATAGGAAATGTTACACTAAAAAATAATGTATTATTAGCTCCAATGGCAGGAATAACAAACCTGCCATTTAGATTAATATGCAAAAAATTTGATCCAGGTTTAGTATGTACAGAAATGATAAGCAGTAAAGGACTATACTATAATGATGAAAAAACGAAACAATTATTAAATATGGAAAATGAGCAAAGACCTGTTGCAGTGCAAATCTTTGGAAATGATGCACAAATAATGGGAATATCTGCAAAACAAATAAGCAAAATAGCAGACATTATAGATATAAACATGGGGTGCCCTGCTCCAAAAGTAGTAAAAAATGGAGAAGGTAGCAAATTAATGCTAAACCTAGAGTTAGCAGGAAATATAATAGAAGAAGTTGTAAAATCTTCTACAGTTCCAGTTACAGTTAAAATAAGAAAAGGGTGGGACAAAAATAATATTACTGCAGTAGAACTTGCTAAAATAGCAGAAGAAAAAGGAGCATCTGCAATTACTATTCATGGTAGAACAAGAGAAGAATTTTTTTCAGGAGAAGTAGACTTAAGTATAATTAAAAAAGTAAAAGAAGCGGTCTCAATACCAGTAATAGGAAATGGAAATATAAAAACTCCAAATGAAGCAATAGAAATGTTTGAAAAAACTAATGTAGATGGAATCATGATAGGCAGAGGAGCAATAGGAAATCCTTGGATTTTTAAACAAATTATAGATTACCTAAATAATAACAAAACAGAAACTATTACAAATAAGGAAAAATTAAATATAATTTTAGAGCATATTAATTTGCAAATTCAATACTTAGGTGAAAATACTGGAATTAAAGAATTAAGAAAGCATATGGCCTACTATTTAAAAGGCTTAAATGGAGCATCTGCTATTAGGCAAAAAATTAATCAAATAGAAACAAAAAATGAATTAGAAAATTGCCTTATAGAATATTTTAATAATTTGTGAATATGATTTTAAAGAATAGAAATTATTATTTTCTATTCTTTTTTTATTAAGATTAGGAGGAAAATATGAAAAATAAAAAATTAATTATTATTTTAGGAATAATTTTAATTATAGTATTAATAATTTTAATTTACTTTTTTTATAAAAATGCTAATAAAAATTTAAAATTTGGAAATAATTTAAGTAACAAAACAAATCAAGAAATTGAAGAATATATTTTAAATATTAGCTCGTATGAAGCAGATATTGAAGTCGAAATAGAAAGTAATAAAAACACTACAAGATATAAATTAAAACAAAGCTATGTAAATCCAAATATAGAAAAACAAATTATTGAAGAGCCAAGTAATATTCAAGGCTTGCAAACAATTTATGATGGCAGTAAACTTACAATTACTAATACAAAATTAAATTTAAGTACAGTCTATGAAAATTACCCATACATTACAGATAATTATTTGTGGTTAAATTCTTTTATTGAAGATTATAAAAATTCACAAAACCGTAAACTGTATGAAGAAAATGGTCAGTTAGTAATGGAAGTAACTTTAAAAGCAGATAATCCTTATATATCTTCTAAAAAACTATTTATTAATAAAAATGAAAATAAGATTACAAAATTGGTAGTACAAGACAAGAACAAAAAAAACATAGTTTACATATTATATAATGAGATAAAAATAAATAGTTTAAAAAAAGAGGAGGTACTAGCTTTTAAATTAAAAGAAGTTTCTGCTAAACAGTATTAAAAATTATTATCTGCTCTTGCAACTATTGTTTTTATTCGCTAATCCTTAAAATATATCAAAAGCAAAAA
>CANQUT010000054.1 GCA_947627105.1 uncultured Clostridia bacterium | reverse complement strand
AGGAAAAATCATTCTGAATTATTTAATAGTGATAGTCAAAAACATCATTTTAATAATGATATGTTTTATGGATTTGACACGGATGATACAATGTTAAGTATTAGTGCTATGAATATGATTATGCATGGTATAGATAATCCTAATATTGAATATAAAGATTCTGCATCAGTAGAAAATACAGATACAGATAAATATTCATTAATACTAGCTAATCCTCCATTTAAAGGTTCTATAGATGAATCAACTATATCCCCATCATTGTTAAAAATTTGTAACACTAAAAAAACAGAATTATTGTTCTTAGCATTATTTATAAGATCATTAAGAATAGGTGGAAGATGTGCTTGTATAGTACCAGATGGAGTTTTATTTGGAAGCAGTAAAGCTCATAAATCTATTAGAAAAGAAATAATAGAAAATAATAAGTTAGAAGCTATTATATCAATGCCAAGCGGAGTATTCCGACCATATGCTGGCGTATCAACAGCAGTCATGATTTTTATTAAAACAACAACAGGTGGTACTGATAAAGTATGGTTTTACGATATGACTTTTGATGGCTATAGTTTAGATGATAAAAGAACAGTAATTAAAGATAATGATATACCAGATATAATTGAAAGATATAATAATCTTGACAAAGAAAAAGATAGATCTAGAACTGATAAGTCATTCTTTGTATCTAAAGAAGAAATAGTTAACAACAATTATGATTTATCGATAAATAAGTATAAAGAAATTGTTCAAGAAAAAGTAGAATATGATGATCCTAAAGAATTAATAAAACAAATAATAAATATGGAAGATGAATTTCAAAAGGAGCTTAAAGAGTTAGAGGAGTTATTATAATGACAAAAGTAGAAAAAGCAATCAGTGATTATCTATTTTTTCAAGAAGGGCCTGGTATAAGAAATTATCAATATACTACTGAAGGAATTAAACTACTTAATGTTTCAAATTTAACAAATGGAAATATAGATTTAAGTAACTCAAATAGATATATTTCTTTCAAAGATGGAAATGGCAAATATAAACATTTTTTGTGTGATGAAGGCGATTTAGTAATTGCAAGTTCTGGAATAAAAGTAGATTATTTTGATAAAAAAATGGGATTTATAAAAAAGAAAATGCTTCCATTATGTATGAATACTAGCACAATTAGATTTAAATCACTAGACTCATCAGTTCTTAATTTAAAGTATTTTATGTATTATTTAAAAAGTAATCATTTTAAAAATCAGTTAAGCCATAATATAACTGGTTCAGCCCAATTGAATTTTGGACCATCACATTTAAAAAAAATGAATTTTATTTATTATGATATAAAACGTCAAAAAGAAATAGCAAAAAAATTTGAAAGTATTAATAATTTGATTGAAATAAAGAAAAAGCAATTAACTAAATTTGAAGAATTAATCAAATCTCAGTTTTTTGAGATGTTTGGTAATCCTAAAACAAATGAAAAAGGTTGGCAGAAATCAAGTATGGGTGAATATATGACAGTACTTACAGATTTTAGTTCAAATGGTAGTTATAAAATGTTAGATTCAACAGTTACAATGTATGATGAACCAAACTATGCTTATATGGTAAGAACAATAGATTTGGAAAATAAAGATTATAAAAATAATATTAAATATATAACGGAAGATGCTTATAATTTTTTATCAAAATCTAAAGTATATCCAAATGATATTATTATGAATAAAATAGGAAGTGCCGGAAAAGTTTATATTATGCCTGATGTTGGAATGCCAGTATCATTAGGTAGAAATGCTTTTTTGTTTAGATTCAATGATAAAATTTATCCAGTATTTATTTATTATTTATTAAGTTCTGAGTATGGTGTTAATGAGATACAACAATATATTCGCGGGGCTGTTACAAAAACAATTACTAAAGATGATGTAAGAAAAATAAAAATAATAGTTCCACCAATAGACTTACAAAATAAATTTGTAGAGTTTGTAAAACAAATCGATAAACAAAAACTTGAATATGAAAAAAGTTTGAAAAAATTGGAAGAATTGCAATCTGCATTAATGCAAGAATACTTTGGATAAAAGTATTCTCTTTTTATAGTTTATTAAATTTATTGAATGAGAAATTACATAATATTTTTGCAGCTATTGGCTAAAAATGGTATTTTATGATAAAATTATATTGTAATTTTTAAGAGGAGTTTGAAGTATGGAATCAAATTTTGAGTTTATTATTGATAATAGGTTAAATGATATAAAAAATGCTTGTATGGAAGCAGAAAAGGGATTAATGATTACATCAGCAACTTGTGCTATTATGTCTAGAAAAGCTTTAGAATTAGGTATTAAATGGGTATATGGTGTAGATGGGGAATTAACAGTACCTTATCAACAAACGTTAGCAACTTTAATTTATGATAAAAATTTTAAAAGTATAATAGATCCTGTATTATTAAAAAAAATTATTTATATCCAAAAATTAGGAAATCAAGCTGTACATAGTAATAATAAGATTAATAAAGCAGCAGCTGTATTGGCACTAAATAATCTTCATGATTTTATGCTGTGGATAACATATTTGTATTGTGATAAATATGTTGAGCATAAATTCGATGAAAGTATTATTCCCACTCCAGAAAATAATAAAAAATTAGAAAAAGAAAAATTAGAATTATTAGAAAAATTAGAACAAAATGAAAAAACAATTGAGCAGTTACAAAAACAATATGAAGAGTTAAGGAATCAAACATATAAAAGCAGAAAAGCAAAACAAAGTTCAATCCCATATGATATTAAAGATATTTCAGAATTTAAAACACGTAAACAATATATTAATTTGGAACTAGAAATAGCAGGATGGGAATTTAATAATAATATAATTGAAGAAGAACCTGTAATAGGTATGCCTAATGTATCAGGAGATGGATTTGTAGATTATGTTTTAATGGGTTCAAATGGAAAGCCAGTTGGTTTAGTAGAAGCAAAAAGAACTTCTAAAGATGCTAGAGTAGGTCAACAACAAGCAAAAATATATGCTGATTGTTTAGAAAAAAAATATAATCAAAGGCCTATTATATTTTTTAGTAATGGATTTGATATTTTTATGTGGGATGATTTAAATTATCCATATAGAAAAGTATCAGGTTTTTACACTCAAGATGAATTACAAATGTTAATTGATAGAAGAACATTAAAAAAAGATTTAAAACATATTTCAATAGATGAGAACATAACTAATAGAACTTATCAACAAGAAGCGATAAAAGCTTATTGTGATGATTTAAATAATAATCAGAGAAAAGGATTATTGGTAATGGCTACTGGAACAGGTAAAACAAGAACTGCTGTCTCTATTGTTGATGTTTTAATAAATAATAATTGGATTAAAAATATACTATTTTTAGCTGATAGAGCTGAATTAGTAAAACAAGCAAAAAGAGCATTTAATAAATTGTTACCATCGTTATCAACTATTAATTTAGTAAGTGATAAAGACAATGCTGAAAATGCAAGGATGGTATTTTCTACATATCAAACTATGATGAATGCTATTGATGATATAAAAACAAAAGATAGCAAAAAATTATTTACAGTTGGTCATTTTGATTTAATAATTGTCGATGAGGCCCATAGAAGTATTTATAAAAAATATCAAGCGATATTTGATTATTTTGATGGATATTTATTAGGTTTAACAGCTACGCCAAGAAGTGATATTGATAAAAATACATATAAAATATTTGAATTGCAAGATAATGTTCCTACATATTCATATGAATATGAAGAAGCCGTTGCAAATGGATTTTTAGTTGATTATCATACCATTGAATGCTCAACAAACTTTATTAGAGAGGGAATCAAGTATAATGAATTGTCTGAAGATGATAAAGAAGCATTTGAAGACACATTTGCGGATGATGAAGATGTTGTTGATATAGTTGAAGCTTCGGCAATAAATAGTTGGTTATTCAACAATGATACTATTGATAAAATACTAAATACATTAATGGAAAAAGGATTAAAAGTTGAAAGTAATGATAAACTTGGTAAAACAATTATTTTTGCTAAAAATCATAAGCATGCTGAAGCTATAGAAAAAAGATTTAATTTATTATATCCACAATACAATGGACATTTTGCTCGAGTAATAGATATACATACAAATTATTATTCATCGTTAATAGAAGATTTTTCTGACAGTACTAAAATGCCTCAAATAGCAATATCAGTTGATATGCTGGATACTGGAATAGATATTCCTGAAATATTAAATTTAGTATTCTTTAAAGAAGTTAAGTCAAAAGTTAAATTTTTACAAATGATTGGTAGAGGAACTAGACTTTGTCCTGATTTATTTGGGTGGGGCAAAGATAAAAAAGAATTTTATATATTCGATGCTTGTCAAAACTTTGAATTTTTCGAGCAGAATCCTAAGGGTAAAGAATCAACTCTTGGCATTAGTCTTTCGCAATTTATTTTTGAATTAAAAGTTGACATATTGAGAGAATTAGAAAAAGTAGAGTATTTAAATGATGATGAATATATTAAATACAAGAATTTATTATTAGAAGAACTGGTTGATATTGTTAATTCATTTAACACTCTAAAATTTGATGTTAGGCAAAGGTTAAAATATGTTGAAAAGTATAAAGATGTTGTTAATTGGAATAATTTAACTGATTTAGCAGTTAAAGAAATAAAAGATAATTTAACTTCTTTGATAATTTCTAACGATAATGATGAATCAGCAAAGCAATTTGATAGATTGATGTTAGCTATTGAATTATCAAAAATGCTTAATATAAAATATGAAAGAGAAGTAAAACAATTAAATCATATTGGCGAGGGATTGACAGGACTTATGAATATTCCTCAAGTTCAAAGTAAGGAGGAAGATATTAAGAAGATATTAAAAAATAATTATATAGAAAAATCTGATATTGTTGAAATTGATCGAATAAGGGATTCTTTAAGAGAGCTTATTAAATATCTTCCAAGAAAAATTAGAAAAGATGTTTATACAGATTTTAATGATTATATAAATATTGTTGAACATGATGATAGAAAAATTGAACAAAGAGAATTATCTGATTATAAGAAAAAAGTTAATTTCTATTTAAAAAATCATGTAGATAATGAAATAATAAAAAAAATAAGAAATAATGAAAAAATAAGTCAAGAAGAAATTAATAAGCTTCAGGATATTTTATTTAATGAATTAAACTCTAATAAAGAAGAATATAAAATTAACTATAATGACGAATCACTAGTTTTATTAGTAAGAAAAACTGTTGGATTGTCTAAAGAGGCTATTGATAAAGAGTTTTCAAAATATATAAATGAAAATGAATTGAATGTTGAACAAACAAGATTTATAAATTTAATTAAAAACTATATTATGAAAAATGGTGTAATTGATAAAAAAATATTAAATGAAGATCCATTTACAAATTATGGTAGTATTCTTCAATTGTTTGATGGTCAAATTAATTTAATTAAAATTTTAATTGCTATTATAGATCTTATCAATATAAATGGAGAATTTAATCAAAATTAATCAAAATTGATATTTTTATAAAATTTTGGTATAATGTATAGCATTTTATGGCACATCTTGAGTATACGAAAAGATGTGTTATAAAATTATTGTACCTAATTTCTAA
>CANQUT010000053.1 GCA_947627105.1 uncultured Clostridia bacterium | reverse complement strand
TTTGATAAATGCACTATTTTATTTAAAAAATAGTTGGAGTTTTATCTACCCCAACTAATATTATAGAACCAAAATTTTATTTTAAGTAAAACGAGTTTTACAAAATAAAATTTTTACAAGCTATAATTTGTTGGTCCACACAAAATGTTTCTAAATAAATAATATATTAATGTTTTGCATAAAATTATTCATTCACTAAACTATTTAACCCCGTCCCTAATAGTTTATAATGACATTATAATTGGTAAAATCATTGGGTTTCTCTTAGTTTTTTGGAATATATAATCTCTAATATTATCTTTTAAAGTAGATTTTATTGTTCCCCAATCTGTTATTCCTTTCATTTCTAAATTTTGTACTTCTTCACGAATTTCTTTCTTCACATCATCCATTAAATTTTCTGATTCCCTAACATATACAAAACCTCTTGAAATAACATCTGGTCCTGCAACAATTTCCCCAGTAGAAGAATCCATTGTCATTACAATAACAATTAATCCATCTTGCGATAAATGTTGTCTGTCACGAAGTACTACATTTCCTACATCACCAACACCTAGACCATCTACTAATATTTTACCAGATGGTACGGAAGTCGTTAATTTTGCCTCATTTTCATTTAATTCTAATACTCTACCATTGGTAGTCATAAAAATATTTTTTGAATCTATTCCCATTTTTTTAGCAGTTTCACTATGTGCCATTAATTGCCTATATTCACCATGTACGGGAATAAAATATTTTGGTTTTACTAAAGATAGAATTAACTTTTGCTCCTCTTGGCAAGCATGCCCTGAAACATGAACATCATCTAATGCACTATATACAACTTCTGCTCCAATTTGCATTAAATCATCTATTACTTTAGAAACTAACTTTTCATTACCTGGTATTGGAGTTGCAGAAATTATAACTAAATCGTTTGGTGTAATTTCAACTTTTTTATGATCTCCAGATGCCATCCTTGTTAATGCTGACATTGTTTCTCCTTGACTTCCTGTTGTAATTATTACTAATTGTTCGTCAGTATAATTTTTTATCATATCTATATCTATAAATATATTTTCAGGAGCATTTATATATCCTAATTTTTTAGCAGTTTCTATCATGTTTATCATACTTCTACCACAAATTGCTATTTTTCTACCATTTTCTGAAGCTGAATCTACAATCTGTTGAACTCTATGCACATTTGATGCAAAAGTTGCAACTACTATTCTTTTTTTACAATTTACAAATAATCTCTTAAATACTTCTCCGACAGTACTTTCAGACATTGTATAGCCTTTTCTTTCTGAGTTTGTACTATCAGATAATAAAGCCAATACTCCCCTTTTTCCTATTTCTGCGATTCTTGCTAAATCTGTCATTTCACTATTTATAGGTGTATAGTCAATTTTAAAGTCTCCTGTATGCATAACTACTCCTACTGGCGTATGAATTGCAAGCATAACTGAATCTGGTATACTATGGCAACTTCTTATAAACTCTACTTTTATTTTTCCAAAGTTTACTACTTGACCTGGATTAACTTCTCTTAATTTTGCACCTCTTAATAAATGATGCTCTTCTAATTTATTTTGTATTAATCCTATTGTTAACTTTGTTGAATAAATAGGTATATTTACTTGTTTTAATACGTATGGAATCGCTCCTATATGATCTTCATGTCCATGTGTAATTACTAAACCTTTAATTTTATCTTTATTTCTCTCTAAATACGTAATATCTGGTATAACTAAGTCTATACCAAGCATATCATCTGTTGGGAATTCTAAGCCACAATCTACAATTACTATTTCGTCTTCATATTCAAAAACTGTCATATTTTTCCCAATTTCTTCAATTCCCCCTAATGGAATTATTTTTAAATTTGATTTTTTAAATTCAAAATTATTTGATTCTTTTTTCTTTTTAGTAACTCTTTTTTCTTCTAATTTCAAATTTACATTTTCTTTATTTGCTTCACGTTTGGCCATTTTACTTTCTATAAAATTTGAATTTTTGCTTTCTCTGTTCTTTGTATTATCTCTAACATCATTCTTTTTCCTTAAATTAGTGGCATTAATTTTATTTTGATTTACTTCATTTTTTGTAGAAACTCTATTTACCCTTTTAGGCATTTTTTTAGTCACTTCTACCCCTTCATTTTGTTTTATCTCTTTTGTCATATATTTCTCTCCTTCTTATTTTTATCCATCTAAATTTATATTTACGCACAAAAAAATAGTTTAAATTAATATTATAAACTATTTTGATTCTTATATATACTATATCTCATTAGCATAATTATATTTTCTTTTGTTACTTTCACTCTCATTTTACGAATCTCTTTATAATATTATTCTTTAATCTCTTAATTATATAAATTTAAATCTCTTCTTTACCATTATTTTGGTAACAACTGAATAATATTATACTATTTTTTTTTAGTATTGTCAAATTTTAACGCTCACTTTATTTCTTCTTATTTTTCTTCATAGCTATACATAATAATATTATTATGTATCTCTCAGTATCATTATTAGTTATAAACTTGTGATGTAAAATTTGATAACTTATATATAATTATGCCACATACAACTATAAAGATTATTATGATAACACCAATTATTACTTTTTTAGTATTTAATGTTCTTGTGTTTTGTGTATATTGCACTTTTATGTTAGTATTACAATATGGACAAATCTTACTGTCTTTTTGTAATTCTTTTCCACAATTACTACAATACATATTACTGCCCCTTTCGGCATTATTTTATCATTAAATTATTGGTATATAAATAACATTTACATATTCTTTCTTCATCTGTAATATTCATGTTAAAAAAATTACTGCCCTGTATTGGTAGTAATTTCAACACTTATTGAGATAAACTGTGACATATGTTTGACAAACCTACATATGAATTATTTTGAAATATAATAAATTATTGATAAACATTTAAATTCATAGTATAATCTTATTATGCTTTTATAGCATATAGTAATGAAATAGTTGTCCGTTATGTCCAAAAACAATCATATTTTATCAAAAGGAGTGATAATATGGGACTCAGAAGCGAGATTCAGGAAGAATTAGAAGAAGAAGCCTTCAGAGAAGGTGAAAGACGCATTGTGAAAAAGTATCATACTGATTCCGATAAAGAAATGCGTGGTTTTGCTTCCAGTTCTATTCATCGTAGTATATTTGGTGAATATGAGCCTAGTGAAAGTGAAAAAAGAATGATGGAACTTGAACTCGAAAACTATAGACTTAAGCATGGACGTGGGAGCAACTAATAATTTCATTGCAATTTCAAGTCGAGGCAAAGATTGATAATTTAATCTTTGCCTCGTTCTTATTTATTTAATTGGTATATCAATTATTTGACCTTCATTCAATGCTATTACATTTGTAAACCTTCCTAAATAAGATTAGTACTCTTAATGAACTTTTACAATTATTTTTTCCTCTTATGTGTAAAAAAATATACTAACTCTATTTTGTCAAGGCTGAGCTTTGCTCATTCATTTTAGCCTTTATAAAATAGAACTAATATATTAAAGTTCTAATTTAGGAAATGTGATTATCATAGTATGTGCATAAATCATCATTAATTTTTATTATTGCTAATATAAATATTTTTAATATCCTCATATAGTTAGTTTCATGTATTTGGTCAGATTCAGTTTCACTAGGTTGTGTACCATGAATATACATATTTCTTAAGTCTAATCCATTATTAAATTCAGATTTATTTAAATAATAATTTAGATAATCTATTTCAGGCTTCGAAAATAAAGTGCTTTCGGATTTCAATATCCCTTCACTTATCATTTTATCTATTTCTTTTTGATATTTTGGTGGATATTTCCAATAACAAGCAACTTCATTATAATTAATATCTCTAAAAACTATTATTCTCTCTTTATCTTTGAATTTTAAATATCCATCTTCATCTATTTCTAAATAATTCTTTGATATTAATGTATTTAAATTATTTTGTTCATATTTTGGGCACTCTTCTGGTTTAATTTTTTCATTTTTTATAGTATCAAAAAAATTACTGTATTTCTCTTCAAGTTTTTCTATATATTTAAGCATGCATTGATCTGAAAAAAATAAATATGACATCAAATTATATTCTTCAGAATTTGCATAAATATATTTATTTTTTACTCTACTTGGAATATCATTAAAAGGAATAGGTCTTGATGATATTTGTAGTAATTCATGATCTATTTCATTATCTTCTACTATTAATCTATATTCTTTTAATATATTATCTAATTCTGATAATATTGTTCTACACTTTTCAAGATAATTAGATTCTGCTGAAGGTACATTAATTCTATAATCTTTAATATTAAATTCATTTAATAAATATTCCTTAAAAAACCACTCTATTATATTTTCAAGTCGTATATTTATTCGTTTTAATTCTTTATAATATGCCATCATCTGTAATGTTGATAACATCTCTAATCTATCAAATGCTGTACCAGTTTTATAAGATTTTTTTGTTTGTATAAATATATGTTTTTCAAAAATGTCTAATTGCGATTCTTTACTTACGAAGTTACTTCTCATATCAATATCTGTAAAATCGAATAGATAAATAAAATTATTTAATAGAGTAGGATAATCCGTATTTTTTTCTAGCCAATCAGAACTATATTGACAATCTATATTTTGACCTTTCATTACAACTTCTTTTTCATTTTTCATATTTCTTGAAAATCGTACCGAAGTTTCCATTATTATTCCAGAATTTTTATTAAAGAATTTATCACTCTCTTCTTTAATTTTTCTCTTGGCCATCAATCTTGTTTTATCACTTATTGGCATATTTTTGGTAGATTGCATATTAAAGATAACTCTTAAATAATTTAAATTTGTATTTTGAGATTCTATATAGTTTTTTAATATTAATTCCTTATCTTCACTAGTTAATTCGTCTGGAAGATAGATTTTCTTTTGATTATTTTCACGTACAATTTCATATTTATCCAATAAAATAATTGCACTTTCTTCATACTTTAATAAGTGTTCTCTTATAACATTTCCATAATACTTAACAATATTCTTAAAATTACTAATCATTTCTAATGTGTAGTTGTTTTTTAATACTTCATCAAATTTTTTATCTGATATCCTATTGTAAACTTTATACTTGTCAAATAATTCCCAAAAATCTTCTTTATATAGATAATCAACACTATCTACAGTATTAATTACATTACTTTCGTCTATTTTTAAAATGAAACAAGCAATAATCTTATTTATACTTTTTATCTTACCTTTGATTTCTTCTATATATTCTGGTTTCCAACTATTTAAGTAGCAATCGTTATCAATATATTTTATACAGTTATAAAATTCAATAACATCATTTATTTCATAAATTTTAGTATCATCAAACTTATCTAAAACTTCTTTTAATCTCTTTAAATTTGTACCACAAGACCAATCATATATTGAATAAAATTTTACTCTATGCATAAGACTTCTCCTTTTTGTCATTATTCTATCATATTTTACATTATTTTACAATTATCACTTGTATAGAAAAAATGGAAAAAAACGGAAATGCTATTGATAAAATTGCTTGTAGTGAATTTTGGAAAGCTAAAGATAGTTATAGGCAACTACAAGATGCCTTTTAC
>CANQUT010000052.1 GCA_947627105.1 uncultured Clostridia bacterium | reverse complement strand
GCCCCTGCTCTTTGGTTCGCACGTGCATAGCACGTGGTTTTATCGGTAGCTATCTCCCGATTGCTACATAATTAAAACAAACCCTTAATAAAGGGTTTGTATATTTCTTAATGGCGCTTGATGTAGGACTCGAACCTACGACCCAACGGTTAACAGCCGTTTGCTCTACCGACTGAGCTAATCAAGCAGTACATTTAAATTATATATATTATTTTATGTTTTGTCAATAAAAATATACATTTTTTTTAAAATGTCTTTATTTAAAAAATTAATTACTTGTAGCAAACAAGTAATGATATAAAATAAGCTATACGCAAATAAGGAATTTTCCTAATTTATATTAAATTATCGTTAGAATGTTATCATCAACTAACACAATGCTTATTTTATTAGAAAAATAAAGACTAAAAATAACTGTTAAACAATGCCTAAAAAAGAATTTGGTATCTAAATAAGAACTTCAGTTTAAGTAAAAAAGCAATAATAAGTATTAATTTCGTTATCTATTGGCAACAATATGTATTATAGGAAAAATATTAATTGAAAACAAAAATAATATTATAATTAAGTCAGAAAAAATTATAATAATACCAATTCATAACACATAAAAAACATGTTTATTCCTCTGAAGTTTCATCTTCAAGTTTTATAAAATCAAGTTTATATAATCCTTCTTTGCTTTTTTCAAATAAAACGTTTTCAACTCCAAGTTCTTCTAATTTTTCATATGTTAATAATTCATTTTCTTCTAATCTTAAAACCTCTCTTAAAAGCCATTCTCCAAGTTCACTATTTGGATTAGACATAAGAGCTTTTCCTTCATCTTGACACAATTTCATTGACATCGTTTTTCCATTTGGCAAAGTAACCTTAAATGGTGTATTTCTGTCCGGAAAAAAGTCACCATATTTTTCACGAATTTCTTTGTTAAATGGAATGTAAACTTCATCAATACTTCTTGGTCTTCCTCCAGCATTCCATTGATTTAATCCGCTTTTTGGATATACAATCTTAACTCCACCTTTAACAGAATATAAAGGAATTATAGCTGTCTCATTTTCAGTAATTGTAACAATTGATCCGATCCCATTTCTTAATACTTCAAATGGATTTGTTGCTACTTCAACATACACATCATCATAATATTCTTCAGTATTAAATTTTTTTTGTAATACACTCTTAGAAATATTAAAATTATAATCGTGTAATTCATCAGTAAAAATAATTGAAGATTCGCTTTCACTTATTATCCTAATATTATCAATATTTATTTTATCCATAACTTCTTCATAAAAATGAAATCCATTTTTATTTCTAATTACACAATGATAAATCATTTGATTTAATCCATAAGTAGCAATTGTAGATTCTATTCTTTCATTTCTTAATTCAGATATTTTTCTTATTTTATCTATACCATTTAAATTAGCATATGACTTTCTTGCTTTATTAAATTCAGCAATCTTTTGCCAAGTATGTTTATTTCCTTCAGTAAAGGTTTTAATTCCTATACCTATATTATCTAATTTAGCATCTGCAGTAACGCCTGACCTTGCAAGATTTTCAGCACCAAAACATTCACAATATAGATTTTCAGGAACTCGATAATCAAGCCAAGGATCATCACTATCACTAAATAATAGTGATAAAGATCCAATTAGTTTTAGATTATTTTTATATTCTTCAAATTTAACAGCATCATAATTAATCAATTTCATTGTCGGTTTCCTCCATTGCGTTGATTATTTGTTTTGCCACTCTTTCAATCACCTTTACTGACACTGCATTTCCAGCTTGTTTATAAACTCTTGAATCACATAATTCTTTTGGTATTTTAAAATCATTAGGAAATCCTTGAAGTTTTAAACATTCAATTGGTAATAATTTTCTAATTTTATTTTTATTATTAATAATTAATGGAACATTATGTCCACCCATTCCCATATTAGCTGTTAAAGTTGGACAAACTCCACCTTTATTTTCTCTAACATAAACTCTTCTATATTGATAAATTACATTTTTCTCTTTTACATTTTCTTTTAAAAGTTCATAACATTTTTTATCTGATTCATATAAATATTTTTTATCTACATCTGCATTCCAATTGACTACTTTATCTATTGTATTTGTTAGTTTAATCTTTTCTGGCCATTTAAAATTATTGAAGTCATTTTCATTTAAAAATCCAACAATAAAAATTCTTTCTCGATTTTGTGGTAAATTACCATATTCGCATGTATTAAGTATTTTTTCAGTAACAATGTATCCTGCTTCTTCAAGTTTGTTTTTGATTACCTCAAAAGTATTTCCTTTATCATGTGTTTTTAAATTTTTTACATTTTCTAAAAAGATAACTCGAGGTTTATTAGCATTCTCACTCATTTCTTTTACAAGGCGCATTATTTGGAAAAACATATTCCCTCTATCATCCTCAAAGCCTTTACGGTATCCAGCTATTGAAAATGGTTGACAAGGAAAGCCACCGGTTAAAATATCAACTTTTGGAATATCTTTCCCATTTATATTACATATGTCATCAACAATTAAGTGTGTATCTTTGTGATTTAAATTAAATGTTAAGGCACAATATTTATCAATTTCATTTGCCCATATCGATTTTGCTCCAGCATATTCGAAACCATAATCAATTCCACCAATTCCAGCAAATAAACTAGCAATTTTATATTTACTCATTTTGCACCTCCTATATCTAATAAAATTATAACATTAATTACTTAAAAAAGCAGCCTTTATTTTTTTATGTTATCTTGATCAATTCTAAATTTAGAGTGATTAATACATCAGTTTGGAGATATGTTATTTTTAAAATATTAATAACAAAGACTTTAGTAAAATTCTTTTGCCATTTAATAATAATTTTGATGAATTTTTAGAAAGTTATATTGTACCTAAAATAATTGTATTTTATATTGCTAATTCATTCTATTGAAACGCAATGTGGAAAAGAAATTTTAAGCAACATTATAATTCTTCATCTGATGTAATTAATTTTTTGAATTTAAATTTGCTTATGAAATGGTTTTATATTGATTTCTTCTTTATATTTTTGTATTTTTACTATTTTTTCTTCTTTTCTATTTTTGAAAATTTAGTAATATCATCCTTTTCTAATAAAAAATGCCTGTGTTTTATTTTATTCAAAAAAGACAAAAGTTTTTATTTTCTACCATGATAAATATTTTAATTGGCAAATATTTTTTTAAATATATTTTCTACAAAATCATTATCATTCATTTTATTTTCCAAAAACTTATTGAAATTATTTTGATTGATTTCATTATCAACTATATCTTTAAAATTAGGATACAATTCATTTATTTGTTTTCTACTTACTGTATAGGTGTTACTACTAAAATTAAAAATAATTTGTTCTACATTATCTATTAAAGCAAATATTGATACAGAATTATATAATAATGATTTTTCTAAATAATGTTTCTCATTAACATACCAATCTGTAATATGGTAATCAATAGTAAGACTTAAATTTTTAGAATCAATTTCAAATACAAATCCATATTCAGCAAGTGGTAAACTATCTATTAAATGACTATCATTACTATTATTACCTATATATTGATTTTTATAATGTATTATGTTTTCAATTCCTGATTTATCTCTATTGAATGGAGTTATTGGTACAGTTTTTTCAGTGTATTGGCTTTTAGTATCTATTATATAATATTCATTTTTAGTATTTCTATTTATTCGATATACATTATAAAAAGGTGCTTTATAAATAATCATAGTATCTCCTGTTTCTTTTAAATAAGAAAATCTTGGCGGTACTTTATTTAATACAACATTAGAATAATCAATTATTAATAGAACTATTAAAAACACAGCAATATATATAAAATTGTATAATATTCTTTTTAAATAAGTTTCTTTCTTATTCATTTTAGAAAAACCAATTAAAGATATAACTAATCCAATTATAGAATAAATAGAACCCCATGATGATTCACTAGGAAATATTGTAAATGCAATAAAAGTCAACCCTAGACCTGCAAACATATTCATCATGGCTATACTTTTATTTTTTTCAGATACTTTTTGATATGTATAATCAATAGTATCTATAATATTTTGTTCCAACTTTTTTTGATAATGTTCTTTATCAACCTTTTCTCCACTAAGTAGATCATTAACAGTAATTTTTAAAATTTTGCATAATTCAATCATAATAGAAGCATCTGGAAGTCCCTTACCACATTCCCATTTAGATACGGCTTTATAAGTTATTCCTAATTTTTCTGCAAGTTGTTCTTGTGTTAAATTTTGTTTTTTTCTACAAGTTGCAATAAATTTACCTATTTTTTCTTGATTCATATTTTTTCTCCCTTCCAGAACAAGTATATAATATTAACAAAAATTTTAACACCTACAATTAGTAGAGTTAGGTATTTCATATAATTTTGGATTAATTTTTAACTCTTAATCTTTTGCAAGTATCTAATTAGCATTATCGACAATTTAAATTGAAATGGATACCCTATTTGGATACCTAATATATATAGCCCCTATGTCTTATTATTCCAACAAAAATGGAGCGCTATTGCGCTCCTTCATGGGCGGTTAGTATTTACACACTTCTAAGTTTATTTAAATACTTTTACCTTTATTTTAAACTTTTAAAATTAGTTATTTAATATAATTATTAAGTAAATTTTAAAATTTTGGTAGTTGAAAAGGTAGTTAGAATTTACTTGTAACTACCTCAGACTGTTGACAAATGAAAAATGGTAACCGATGTTATTGAATTTAATTTGCGTGGAAAAAATGTTATTTATCACCAATATTAGATGGATTCAATGGTGAAGTAATTTCTTATAATACTTCAAAATCACCTAATTTAGAATAGATAAATGATATGATTAATAAAGCATTTGATAAAAATAATAATCTTGAAGGATTAATATTTCATTCCAATCAAGGATAGCAATACCAATCAACAAAGATTAAAAAATAAAGGAATAAAACAAAGCATGTATAAAAAAGGAAATAGTATGGATAATGGAATGATAGAAAACTTCTTTGGCATTTTAATCAAAAAAAGACAAATAAGTAAAATATTTACCTATTTGTCAACAGTCTGAAGCTAGGAATCAATCCTAGCTTTTTTTCATTTTCACAATAAAATGTGAATTTATTTATTTTTTTTCATTTTTTAACAATATTTTTTAATTTATTGTATTTTTATAGTTGTTCAACAAAAGTATCATATATTCTAATGTATCTATAAGTTATTCTATTAGTTCCTTCTTTCTTTTCTTTAACAACTATATTGAGTTCAGCCATCTTATTTAGAATATTGTTAATTGAATTAATATGAACATCAAGTTCATCTGCCATTTCTTGTGCAGTAAATACTATTTTTTTCATCATTAGTGGATGCATTCTAAGAACAATACTACCGTTTATGTTTTGTTTTATTGTTTCTTCATCTTCATCATACACCTTATTAATTTTTTCTATTCTACCAATATTTCTTGTACATTGATCAACTACGCATTGCAAGAAAAATCTAATAAATCCATCAATATTTCCATTTCTACATTCATTAAGAGCATTATAGTAATTTGCTTTAAATAATTCTATAATTTCAGATAAAAACAATATTGGAGCATCATCCTTTAATTTTGCAAGTTGCAATGTCATCAAAGCTCTTCCTATTCTTCCATTACCATCTTTATATGGATGGATAGATTCAAATTGAACATGCGAAATAGCAACTTTAACTGTTAATTTAAAGGATATATAAACCAGTAATTTAAAAAATAAAATAACCATAAAAAGAACTAAAAAAATATAGAAAA
>CANQUT010000051.1 GCA_947627105.1 uncultured Clostridia bacterium | reverse complement strand
GGTTATTTAAAATATAAAAAATATGTTTATAAAATTTATATTAAATAAACCTTATAAACATATTATACGAGGGGAAAATAAAATGAGATATAACAAAATCAGAAAAATGGATATTTCAAATGGACCAGGAGTTAGAGTTTCAATATTTATGCAAGGCTGCACATTTAACTGCAAAGCATGCTTTAATCCAGAAACACATGACTTTAATGGTGGAAAAGAATTTAATGATGAAGTAATAAATGAAGTATTAGAACTATGTAAAGATGATAGTATAGTTGGTTTATCAATATTAGGTGGTGAACCAATGCATCCAAATAACATAGAAGGAACAACAAAACTTGCAAAGAAATTTAAAGAAGAATATCCAAATAAAACAATATGGACATGGACAGGATTTTTATTTGATAGAGATTTAAAAGATAAAGAAGTACTAAAATACATAGATGTATTAGTAGATGGGCAATTTGTAGAAGAACTAAAAGACCCAAGACTAAAATACAGTGGCTCTTCAAATCAAAGAGTAATAGATGTACAAAAAAGTTTAAAAGAAAATAAAATTGTAGAAATAAAAAATATAAACTAAATATAAAAACTACTTTGAAACTAAATGTTTATTAATAACTTTAGTTGTTTTCAAAGTAGTTTTAATGTTATATTAAAAAATTAATAAAAAGGGGAGAAAAAAATGAATAATGTAAAAATTTTTGCATGTCCAACAGCTGAAGAATTTACTAAAGAAATTTGTGAATCACTAGAAGTACCAATGGGAGAGGTAGAATGTTATAAATTCGCTAATGATAACAGTTTTGTACAATATAAAGAATCTGTTAGAGAACAAGATATTTTCTTAGTTCAAACAACACAGCCACCAGTAAACGAAAGAATAATGGAACTATTAATTATGATAGATGCAGCTAAAAGAGCATCTGCACATAGAATAAATGTAGTACTTCCATATTTTATTTATTCAAGATCAGACAAAAAAGATCAACCACGTATACCAGTAACAGCAAGACTATTTGCAGAAATTTTAGAAGCAGCAGGGGCAAATAGAGTAATAACCTGTGACTTACATAATCCAGCAATTCAAGCATATTTTAATATACCATGTGATAGATTAACTGGTCAGCATATTCTTCAAGCATACTTTGATTCAAAACAAATAGAAAACAAAGTAGTAGTAGCAACAGATGCAGGAAGTTCAAAAAAAGCATATAAATATTCTAAATATTTTAATTGCCCAATGGCATTAATAGATAAAAGAAGAGCAGGAAATGATGATAAAGCAGTAGCAGCAAACATTATAGGAGATGTAAAAGATAAAACTGCACTTATATTTGATGATGAAGTAAGCACGGCAGGAACAATGGTAGAAGCAGCAAAAATATTACAAGAACATGGAGCAAAAGAAATTTATGCAGCATGTACACATGGAATTCTATGCGGACCAGCAATAGAAAGAATAAAAAATTCCCCAATTAAAGAATTAGTAGTTACAAATACAGTACCATTAACAGAAGAAAAACAAATTTCTAAAATAAAAATATTATCAATTGCTCCATTATTTGCAGAAGCAATAAAACGTATAAACGAAGCAAAACCATTAGGAGACTTATTTGAATTTGACAAATAATTCCTTTGCAAAGTATTGACAAAAACAATCTAGGCAGTTATAATATAAGATGTATGAGAAAACAAAAATAAAATCCCACACGTAAGAGTGTAATTACTGAAGGGAGGGGAAACAAAAAATGTCAGAAGTTAAAGTTAATAATGGAAATATAGAAGATGCCTTAAAAAGATTTAAAAGACAATGCGCTAGAAATGGAGTATTACAAGAGGTTAGAAAAAGAGAACATTATGAAAAACCAAGTGTTAAAAGAAAGAAAAAATCAGAGGCAGCAAGGAAAAGAAAATTTTAAAAATTAAAGGGATTAAAAAAACTAATCCCTTTTTTGTTTGTCACAGCTAAGACGTTTTTTAGTAAGCAATTTGCCACATATAGGCCACATATTAATAAAATAGTATTCTAAAAAGGAGGGAATATTATGTTAAAAGAAAAATTATTAGGAGACTTAAAAAACTCAATGAAAGAAAAAAATGAACTTAGAAAAAATGTAGTTCAAATGGTAAGAGCAGCTATTTTACAAGTAGAAAAAGATAAACAAATAGAAGTTACAGATCAGCAAATTGTAGAAATAATTGCAAAAGAAGCTAAAAAAAGAAGAGATTCTATTCCAGACTATGAAAAAAGTGGAAGAGAAGATTTAATATCTCAAATAAAAGAGGAAATTGCAATATTAGAAGAATATTTACCAGAGATGCTATCACCAGAAGAAATAGAAGAAAAACTAAAACAAATTATAGCTGAAATTGGTGCTACATCTATGAAAGACATTGGAATGGTAATGAAAACATCAAAAGAAAAACTAGGTGCATCAGCAGATGGCAAAACTATTAATGAAATTGCAAAAAAATTATTAAGCTAATAAAAATGTAGTGTTCTAAAAAATATAAGTTTTAGAACACTATATTTTTGCATTTAAACTATTGAATAATTTTCCAAAAATAGATTATAATAAGAAAAAACAAACTTTAGGAAGGAAGATAAATAAACATGAATTATCAAGAAGAACAAATAAAAAATTCTCTTACGCTTCATCAAATTAATACAAATAATTATAAAACCAACTTATATGCTGTTTTTTTAGCAACACCATTAAAAAGAGAAAATGTTACACTTGATGCCCTTTTAACAGCAGTATTAAGAAGAGGTACAAAAAATCTACCTACTCAAGAACAAATAAGTGAAAAATTAGAAATGATGTATGGCGCAAGTTTTGATTGTGGTGTTGAAAAAACAGGAGATAATCATATAATGAAATTTTACTTAGAAACTCTAAGTGAAGAATTCTTACCAAAGCCAGAAAAATTAGTAGAAGAAAGCATAAATATTTTGCTAGATATAGTATTAAACCCATATACAGAAAATGGCTGTTTTAAGCAAGAATATGTAGAAAGCGAAAAACAAAACTTAAAACAAATAATAGAATCTAAAATAGATAACAAAAATAAATATTCTTATGATAGATGTATTGAAGAAATGTTTAAAAATAAACCATATGGACTATATAAATATGGTTATATAGAAGATTTAGAAAAAATTACACCAGAAGAGCTATATGAATATTATAAAAATTTAATTCAAAAATGTAAAATAGACCTATTCTGCTCTGGAATAATTGAAAATAGCAATATAAAAGAAATAGTAAGCAAAAATGAAAATGTTCAAAAATTGCAAGAAAGAAATCCAGAATACATTATTAATAATGAAACAACTGAAATAAAAGAAAAAGTAGAACCAAAAGTAGTAGAAGAAAGCATGCAAGTTACACAAGGAAAATTAGTATTAGGATTAGATATTAATAATACAGAGGAAAACTCTAGATTTATTGCATCAGTGTATAATGCAATTTTAGGTGGAGGAGCAAACTCAAAGCTATTTCAAAATGTACGTGAAAAACAAAGCTTAGCATATACTGCAAACTCTGGATATATTAGAGTTAAAAATAGTATATTTATAAGATGTGGAATTGAAATTCAAAATTATCAAAAAACATTAGATACAATAAAAGAGCAATTAAAAGATATGGAAAACGGAAACTTTACAGAGGAAGACATTAAAAATAGTAAAGAACTAATTTTAGCATCAGTAGAAGGAATTACAGAAGAACAAGACACAGAAATAACATATTATTATGGACAAGAACTAGCAGATAGATTTATTAGCATAGAAGAATATATAAATAAAATTAAAGAAGTAAGCAAAGAACAAATAGTTAATTTAGCAAAAACAGTTAATATAAATACAATTTACTTCTTAAAAGATTAGGAGGAAATAATGAAAATTATAGAAAGCTCAAAAATTAAAGAAAAAGCATATGTAGAACAACTAGAAAATGGTTTAACAGTAATTATTATTCCTAAAAAAAATACAAAGAAAAAATATATAATTTGGGGAACACACTTTGGCTCTATAGATAATAGATTCATAATGCCAAAAACAGAAGAAGAAGTATTTATACCAGATGGTGTAGCACACTTTTTAGAGCATAAAATGTTTGAACAGCCTAATGGAACTAACAGCTTAGATACTTTAATGGCATTAGGAATTGATGCAAATGCATATACTACAAATGACCATACAGCATACCTTTTTGAATGTACAAGTCACTTTGAAGAAGGCTTAAATGAACTAATGGATTATGTACAACATCCATATTTTACAGATGAAAATGTTGAAAAAGAAAAAGGTATTATTGGCCAAGAAATTAATATGTATGATGATGATCCAGCGTGGAAACTATATATTAATGCAATGAATTGTATGTATAAAGAAAACCCAATAAAAATCGATATAGCAGGAACAATAGAATCAATTAGCAAAATTACACCAGATGTATTATATAAATGCTATAACACATTTTATCACCCATCAAATATGACAATGGTAGTATGTGGAGACTTTGTTCCAGAAAACTTAATAGAAGAAATAAAAAAACGTTTACTTCCAAAAGAAAATCAAGGAGAAATAAAAAGAATTTACCCACCAAAAGAAGACAAAATAAACAAAAAATATGAAACTGCACAAATGGAAGTTAGTGTGCCAATATTTATGTTAGGCTTTAAAGATATAGAAAACAAAAAAGAGGAAAGAGTAAAAAAACATATTGCACTAGAAATATTATTAAATATGATAATTGGAAAAAGTTCAAAACTATATGCAAAATTTTATAAAGAGGGCTTGCTTTTATCTGAACCAAGCTTAGACTATGAATTTAGCAATGAATATGCACATGTTTTAATATCTGGAACCTCAAAAGATCCTAAAAAAATAGAACAAGGAATACTAGAAACTATAAAACAAATGAAAGAAAATGGACTAGATGAAAATCACTTTGAACGTATTAGAAGAAAAGTTTATGGAGACTATGTAGTAGAATACAATAGTGTTGGAGATATTGCTAGAATGTTTTTAGCAGATACCATAAAAGAAGTGCAAACATTTGACTATATAGAACAATTTGAAACAGTAACAAAAGAATATGCAGAAGGAGTATTAAAATCAATATTTAAAGAAGAAAACGAAATATTATCAATAGTAAATCCAATACAAAATTAAAAAAACGCCAAATAGTGTGAAAACATTATTTGGCGTTTTTAGATAATTTTAAAAGACATATTTTCTAGAAAAATAAATAAATATTAAAGTATATGCAGTTTTATGTCGAATTATGACAAAAAAAGAAGAAAAAAGGCATACGAAAATTGCCAAAACGCTACAAATACTAAGGAAAAACCATTGACTAATTTGTAAAAATATGGTATTTTAAAAATATACAGAAGATAAAAAGAAGAAAAAAGGAGAGTGGATTATATGATTAATGATGAAATTTGTAAATTAAGAGAAAAATTAAACCAAAGCATAATTAACGGAAATGACTATAGCATTACCTATCAAATAAGTATAGAGTTAGATGATTTAATAGCTAAGTATTATAGTACACAAATTAAAATATCTAAAAATAACAAAAGAAATGAAAACACAAAAGAACTGGCTCTAAGCCAGTAAGCACATAATTAAAAAATACTAATACCCAAATTATTAAATGTAATAAAGTTTAATAATTTGGGTATTTTGTTACGAAAATATTACATTTATATTACATTTACATTAAAAAATAGCAAACAAATAAAAGATATGTTAATATAATACTTGAAAATATGCAAAAAATAGTGTATAATCCTAAGTTTGACAGTTTAAGAAAAATCAAAGCTCGTATCACATTGATATATGTGACATACGAGCTTTTTTG
>CANQUT010000050.1 GCA_947627105.1 uncultured Clostridia bacterium | reverse complement strand
ATAATTGTTTTTCAAAGTGCTATTTTTAGGACTTTTATTTTTTATGGACTTTTTCCTATATTATTTTTCAACCTTTATAACCTCCTTTTAATCTCTATCTCTATCAATTACAAAAGATAAATCTAATTCTACGTAATATTCTACTAATTTTTTGCCATCAATTTTTGCTTTTTGTTCTAAAACTGTAACAGAAGATAAATAGTCTATTGTTCTAGAAGCTTCGGCAACTGCTTGCACAACAGCATCTTTCCAAGAAACAGTAGATGTACCAGTAATTCTTAAATGTTTTTCAATTCCCATTTTTTATCAACCTCCATTTGATTTTCAATTGTATGTTTTCCTAAAAAATCAAAATTTATACAAAAAATGAAAATTTTATTTATGAAAAACTTAAAGTATTACTTTCTTCATTCCACTTAGCACATCTTATAGTATCATTGTATGTTAAATCAAAATCATCATAACATGGGTATTCTTTATTTTCGTTATATAAAAATTCAGCATTATTTAATATTTTTTGCTTTATTAAATACGTATTTGCATGACATGCATGTCCAATCCAAGATTGTATAGAAGGCATTGCAATAGAAAAATCTAAGTTATTTTCTCTCCAAATTTTATTCCACTTTCTAACCTTTGCTTTTATTTTTCTTTTGCTACGTGTTCTAAGCAAACGATGTGTTGGCCAAATCCTATAGCCACAAAAGTTTAGCCCTTGTTCTGCAGAATAATACCTAGATTTTTGGTTAAGCTCTAACTTTAAATTATCATGCAAAAAAGCTTCTATATTTTGTTTTAGCAATTTACAAGTTTCTTTATTTTTTACAAGTAAAACAAAATCGTCCATATATCTTACATAGTATTTTACTTTTAATTTATGTTTTATAAACTGATCCAGCTCATTTAAATATATATTTGCAAAAAACTGTGAAGTGTAGTTTCCAATAGGTATTCCATCTATGCTATCTCTATTATCGTATATTAAATGCTTTGTAAAATCTAATAATTTTTTGTCTTTAATATATTTACACATAATTTTGAACAATATTTCAGGGTTAATGCTATAAAAGTATTTTTTTATATCACATTTTAATATCCAATAATCTCCCCAATTACGCTTACAAATTTGCATATAGTGCTCAATAATATCAGCTGCTTTATGACATCCTCTACCAGTTATACATGCACATGTATCTTTTATAAACTTTGGAACAATATATGGCTTAATAAATTCTTCTACATACCATTGATGAACAATTCTATCAACATAGGGAAGAGCTTGTATTTTTCTAAGTTTAGGCTCTAAAACATAAAATGTACGATAATTGCCAATATGATAAGTATTATTTTGAAGTTTTCTTAGCAAATTACTAATATTATTTTCTAAATTCATTTCAAAACGTATAACCTCAGGTTTAGTATTTTTTTGCTTTTTAGCTCTATAATGAGCACTTAACAAATTATTAAAAGTTAGTTTTTTATAAAATATATTTTTTATCGTGTGAGGCATGACTTTATCCATCCTCCTAACATATTACAAATATCAGCTATTTTACCAGACCATGTTTCATAGTTTTGTTTTGTAATATATTGATATTTATATGCTAAACGAATAAACACTTTTTGCAAATTAAGTTCAACGTCCATATTATTTAAATATTCTAATTTATTCTTTTTATTATATTCTTTATAGGCATACATTAAATTTCTAAGTCCACTGTATAGTGAACTTTTAGTTTCAGTTGCTAAAGCAGGTTTTTCAGATTTAGGGTATTTCTTGCAAAGATCATTAGTGTAATAAATTAAATCTAAATATTTCTGGTAAATAACTAAAGTGTGATTATTTTTATTTGTATTTTCATTAGTCATTTTGCTTTTCCTCCTTAGAATATATTTTTTTAAGAGATTTTTGTATTGCATATAATTTTTCAAAACTTTCTTTAAAAGTAATATTATTAAAATCTAAATCTAATATATAATTAATAATGTCTTTTAAATTTTCATTATTAATATAATCTGAATAATTATCAATAATGCCATAAGTTTCATCTGCTATTTTAAATGGAATATTTAATGCTTGTAGAAGTTTAGTATAATGATCTAATCTTGAAACCGGAAAACCAACTTTTGAAACTGTTTCATTTAATTTTCCTAAATTTAATTTTAAACTTTCAGAGAGTTTTATTGCATCTTCTTGTAATGCAATATAAAAAATGCCGGATTTAAATAAATAAACAAAATTTGGATTTTTCTTTTTTAATTCTGAATATCTTGCAAATAATTTGCTCATAATAAAAGTACCTCCTTTCATAATTTTATGGAACGTATCCTACAAAAAGTGAAAGAAAAGTACAAAAAACGACAAAAAATATGAAAAAAGTACATTTTTCCTATTTCCTTATTTTTACAGTTATAAACGACGCAAATATTATAACAAAAAAAGTATTACAAGTAAACAAGATGAAAAAACTATATAAATTCTTTTAAAAGCAAGATTTTATCTTGTTTAAAAATCTCGAAAAGGTTGATAAAGTAAAAACAGGTGATGTGTTATGAAAGAAATAAATAAAAAAAGTGTCCTAATAGGTTATAAATTAAAACAGCTAAGACTAAAAAGAGGCTATACTCAAAGTAGAATTGCAGAGGTATTAGGTGTTTCTTCTCAACATTATGGAACTTTAGAAAGAGGCATTAATTCATTTTCTTTAGATAATATTTTAAAATTATGTGATTTTTATAATGTTAGTGTTATGAGCATTTTAGGTGAACTTAGAACTGCAGATAGAAAAAAGAAAAAAGAATGTGAAAAACTAATTAGTCAAATTGAAGAATTAGGAGACGAGCATAAAGAAGTAGTAACTCATATGGTAAAATATTATAGGCAATTAGAAAGAAAAGATGTAAAAAAAGAAGATAATATCTCAAATGCAAGTTTAAATAGAACGAATAAACTTGAAGAAATGTTTCAAGATGAACCTTTATATATAGATAATAAAGAAGAAGAATTAGCACAGCTTATTGATAATTTAGAAAATGAAATAAAAGTTGGAGAAAAGAATGCAAGAAAAGTAAAAAGCAATAATGTTAGCAGTAAAAAGAAAAATGCATTAAGAAAATAATTTTAGATGCTATATTTTATAATAACATTAAAATATAGCTAGTTATATTAAGAATATAAAATTACATAGACAAGAAATTTTATTTATTTTAAGTCTAAATAATTTATATTCTTATTTTTTACTATTTACGTAAATGAATAAGTATGATATATTAAAAGAAAAAATGTAATTTTAAGGGGAAAAATGTAAAATGGTAAAGAAAAGAAGAATAAAAATAAGAATAAAAAGATTTATTAGAACTTTTAAAAGACCAATTATAATATTAGCATCATTATTATTAATAATTTTAGTATTAAACATTACAAACAGTAATTATGTAGTAGATACAATAAAAGATAGAACAAATTTAATTATTAATAATTCTAATGTAACAAAAGATTTAAATCAAAATATTTATGTAGAAAATGAAGTAGTATATATTTCTACAGCTGATATTAAAAATTTTTTTGATAATACAATTATGTATGATAGTAATTACAATATGATTATTACTTGTGGAAAAGAAAAAGTAGCAAGTATTACAATAGGAAATAGTGAAATTGAGGTAAATAGTGCTAAAGTAAAATTAAAATCATTTGCAACAGAAAAAGATGGAATATATTATTTGCCACTTTCAGAACTTGGAGATATATATGGTATAAAAACAATTTATGAGCCAAGCACAAATATTGTTACTGTAGATTATTTAAGCAAAGAATATATTATTTCTACAGCAAACAAAAATGTATCTGTTAAATATAAGCCAGAAAATTTATCTAAAACTGTAGCAAAAGTAAAAAAAGGCGATAGCGTAATTATAGTAAACAACAATGAAAACATTAAAAATGGATGGACTAAAATTAGAACAACAAGTGGAATTTTAGGCTATGTTAAAACAAATAAAATAGGACAAATGAATTATATAAGAGAAAATATGCCTGAAAATATAAAAGAGGAAAATGTAATAACATGGAATGTCTTTTCTTCAGAGTATAATATTAAAGATAGAACAGCCACTTTAGCAGATGGTACAAAAATATTATCTCCAACATTTTTTAATTTAAGAGATGAATCAAAAGGTAAGCTAAATGTACTTATAGAAAATAATGAAAATAAATATATTAATTGGGCTCATAAAAATGGCTATAAAATTTGGGCTTCTGTATCTAATAGGGGTTATAAAAACACTACAAAAGATGCATTAAATGACTACAAAAATAGAAAATATATGATAGAGCAAATAGTAGATTACATTGTTACATATAAGCTAGATGGAATTAATATTAGCTTTACAAGTATTCCAGAAGAAAGCCTAAACAATTTTTCAAGATTTTTAACAGAACTAGAGCCACGTCTAAATGAAATTGGCGCAGTTTTATCTGTAGATACATTAGAAGCAAGTAGTGGAATAGTAAAATGTACATATAAAGCAAGTGTTTAACTTAAAAAATTTAAATAGCTAAATCTTATAAAAGCTAAGCAATACTAATATTGTTTTATATAAAATAGTAATAAATATAAATAACCTCCATATAATTTAAAACAAGCTAAATTATATGGAGGTACTTTTGTGATAGGCTATATAAAACTAAAAACAGAAAATAAAGAACTATATCAATATGATTTTTTAGAAAAGTTAAAAAGTAAAAATACAAAACTTTCAAAGCTTAAGTACAACATTTATAATTTTTTTTATAAATTCATAATATTTATGAAATATTTAGGCAATATAATTACAGTAAAAAAATTTTATAATTCATATATCTTCATTTTTCCATTTAATATAAAAAATGCTAGTGAATATAAAATTAAAATAAGCATGAATAAACTTCAAAAACTAATAAAAAAATATAAAATAAGAAGTATAGCTTTCTCAAATGATTTAAAAGAAAAAATAGATATTAATAAATATAGTGCAAATTTTTTAAATGAAAATAGTTTAACAGCATATTTAATAAAAGAAATATTAAACTATGTTTTAGAAATAAAAAATACTAAAACAGAGCTTGAAGATTTATTTATTTGCATAAAAGAGCCAAATAAGTTTAACATACAAAATATCTATTATTTATCAAATTATTTTAAAACTATTAATATAATTACTCCTAATATAAATAAATTTCAAAAAATAGTAGATAAATTAGAAGAAAGTGGAGCATTAGTAACACTTGCTAATAATAAAGAAAAAAGTTTAAAAAAATCAAAACTAATAGTTAATTTTGATTTTACAAAAGAAGAATTGCTAAAATATAATATTTATAGAAGAGCAATTATAATATCAATAAAAGAAAATAGACCATACAATAACCTAGGTTTTGAGGGAATTGAAATTAAAAATGTACAAATAGATATTTCTAAAGAGTTAAAAGACATCTTTAGGGAAAATTTTTTATTAGAAAATTTTTCATTATGCACTTTATATAAAAGCTTATTATCTGAAAATGAAAGCTTTGAAGCTGTAAAGAAAAAAATGGAAGAAAGTGAACTAACAGTTACAAAACTATATGGAAATAATGGTAAAATTGACAAAAATGAATATCTAAAAGCATTTATATAGTAAAATGTGAATTTACTATGAAATTACTTGACAAAATGAAAAAAAATGTTTATTATATAGAAGTGCAACAAATTATATATTATATAATTTGTTGTCATTTATTTTATCGCAAAAGGAGGTACTACTTTATGGATGAAAAAGAAGTACTATTAACAAAAGATGGATATGAAAAACTTGAACAAGAATTAGAATTTTTAAAAACAACTAGAAGAGCAGAAATTGCA
>CANQUT010000049.1 GCA_947627105.1 uncultured Clostridia bacterium | reverse complement strand
AGAATTTTTAATAAAGATTTGTGCCTTCCACAGACGAGCGAAGCGAAGGCAAGGAAGGAATGAGATTAAATATGAAAGAAAAGTATGATGTTATTGTAGTTGGAGCAGGACCTAGCTCAATATTTATGGCTTATGAATTAATTCAGCTTCACAAAGATAAGAAAGTTTTATTAATTGAACAAGGAAGAAAAGTAGAAGATAGATACTGCCCAATTGACAAAACAGGAAATTGTATTAAGTGCAAGCCATTTTGCAATATTACAAGTGGATTTTCTGGAGCAGGAGCCTTTTCAGATGGAAAATTATCTTTATACAATGAAGAAGATGACGATATTTATGTAGGAGGAATTTTACATGAATATATTGGCGTGCCAAAAACTAAAGAATTAATAGATTATACAGACAAAATTTATTTAGAATTTGGTGCAGATCCAAAACTTGAAGGAACAGAGCATAAAGAAGAAATTAAAAAAATATATAATAAAGCAAAAAAAGAAGGAATTAATTTAATTAATATTCCAATTCGCCATTTAGGAACAGAAAAAGCTCATGAATTATATAAAAAGTTAGAAGATTATTTACAAGAACATAAAATTGAAATAATATATCAAACAATAGTAGATGATTTAATAATAGAAAAAAATGAAATTAAAGGTGTAAAAATAAAACCTTCTAGCGAACTTATGAATGAAGATGCTGAAACAGAAGAAATATATGCAAGTAATGTAGTTATAGCAGTAGGAAGAAAAGGCGCTAACTGGCTTGTAAATATGTGTGAAAAGCATAAAATTAAAACCTCATCTGGCATTGTAGATATTGGTGTACGCTATGAGCTTCCAGATGAAATTATGAAAGAAATTAATACATATATGTATGAAGGAAAATTCATTGGCAAACCTAGTCCATTTAATGATAAAGTAAGAACATTTTGCCAAAATCCAAGCGGGTTTGTTGCATCAGAAGTATATGATAATAACTTAAGTTTAGTAAACGGTCATTCATATAAAGAAAGAAAAAGTACAAATACAAACTTAGCTATTTTAGTATCACATCATTTTACATATCCATTTAATAAACCTATTGAATATGGTAGAAATGTAGCTAAAAACTTAAATGAATTAGGTGCTGGAAACATTTTGGTCCAAAGGTTAGGAGATATTTACCGTGGAAAAAGAACATGGGAAAAGGAAATAGCAACAAATAGTGTGGTACCAACATTAAAATCAGCAGTTCCAGGAGACATTACTTATGCAATAGGCTACCGTACCATGACAGATATTTTAAACTTTATTAGAAGCATGGACAAAGTAATAGAAGGCTTTGCAAATCCAGATAACCTCTTATATGCACCAGAAATAAAGTTTTATAGTAATCAAGTAGTAATAGATAATAATTTTGAATCTAGCGTAAAAGGCTTATATTCTATTGGGGATGGCGGAGGAATGACAAGAGGCTTAATGATGGCCTCAGCCTCAGGAGTTCAAATGGCTAGAATTTTAGCTGAAAAGTTATAGTAAAGAAGGGAAAATAAAAGATGCCAAATTTTGTACATTTGCACATACATAGCGAATTTAGCTTGCTAGATGGTGCTAATAGAATTAAAGATTTACCAGTTCGTGCAAAAGAACTTGGAATGGATGCTATGGCAATTACAGACCATGGAGCTATGTTTGGAGCAATAGATTTTTATAAAGCCTGCAAAGCAAATGGAATAAAGCCTATTATTGGATGTGAAGTATATGTTGCACCACGTTCAAGGTTTGATAAAGACCCTAATTTAGATGGAAAATATAGCCATCTAATTTTGCTTGCAAAAAATAATGATGGCTATAAAAACTTGGCAAAATTAGTATCAATAGGGTATACAGAAGGCTTTTATTATAAACCACGTATTGACCATGAGTCATTAGAAAAATATCATGAAGGTTTAGTTTGCTGTAGTGCTTGCTTAGCAGGAGAAGTAAATCAGGCAATACTTACAAATGACATGGAAAAAGCAAAACAAGTAGCTTTATGGTTTAAAAACTTATTTAAAGATGATTATTATTTAGAAATTCAAAATAATGGAATAAAAGAGCAAGTACTAGCAAATCAAAAATTAATAGAGTTATCTAGAGAGCTAGATATTCCATTAGTTGCTACAAATGATGCCCACTATTTAAAAAGAGAAGATGCATATAACCATGAGGTTCTTTTGTGTATACAAACAGGAAAGCGTATGACAGATGAAGATAGAATGCGCTTTGAAACAGATGAATTATATGTAAAATCTCCAGAAGAAATGGCAGATTATTTTAGAAATGTACCAGATGCCATAGATAACACAGTAAAAATTGCAGAAAAATGCAATGTTGAATTTGAATTTGGACATACAATTTTACCAAATTATGATGTACCAGAAGAGTTTAAAACCCATTATGATTATTTAGAAAAGCTTACAATGGATGGTTTAGTAAAACGTTATGGAAATAAAAACCAAGTAGATAATAATATAGAAAATAGTAGCAAAACAAGTAAAAGCATAGAAGAAAAAAATAATGAAGAAATTCCTTCAGAAATTTTAGAAAGAGCAAAATATGAACTTAGTGTTATTAACAAAATGGGTTATGTAGATTACTTTTTAATAGTATGGGATTATATTCATTATGCTAAAACACATGATATTCCAGTAGGACCAGGGCGTGGCTCTGGAGCTGGATCTATTGTAGCTTACAGCATAGGAATTACAGACATAGATCCAATAAAATATGGTCTTATTTTTGAACGTTTTTTAAATCCAGAAAGAATTAGTATGCCAGATTTTGATGTTGACTTTTGCTATGAAAAAAGAGATAAAGTAATAGAATATGTAGAGTCAAAATATGGAAAAGATCATGTTTCTCAAATTATTACATTTGGTACAATGTCTGCAAGAATGGTAATTAGAGATGTAGCAAGAGTTTTAGATCTGCCTTATGCAGAAGCAGATAAACTTGCAAAAATGATACCAAATGAAATACATATTACTATAAAAAAGGCAATGGAGCAAAATATAGAGTTAAAAGAACTTTATGAAAATAGTGAAGAAATGAAAAAATTGCTAGATATTGCTATGGCTCTAGAAGGCATGCCAAGACAGGCTTCTACACATGCATGTGGTATTGTTATAACTAAAGAACCAGTTGTAAATTATGTACCACTTTATGTAAGAGATGATGCAATTTCTACTCAGTATATAATGACTACATTAGAAGAATTAGGCCTTTTAAAAATGGACTTTTTAGGTCTTCGTACTTTAACAGTTATTAAAGATACTATCAACTTAGTAAAGCAAAATAAAGGAATAGACGTACAATTTGATGAAGAAATGAATGATCCAAAGGTATACAAACTATGGCAAAATGGAGAATCCGTTGGAATTTTCCAATTTGAAAGCCAAGGAATGACAAATTTCATGAAGGAATTAAAGCCAGACTGCTTAGAAGATATTATTGCAGGTGTTTCACTTTATAGGCCAGGACCAATGGACCAAATTCCAAGATATATTGCAAATAAAAAAGATCCAGATCATGCCGTATATACACATCCTTCATTAAAACCAATACTAGAAGTTACTTATGGCTGTATGGTATATCAAGAGCAAGTTATGCAAATAGTAAGAGATTTAGCAGGTTATTCATTAGGTAGAGCAGATTTAGTAAGACGTGCCATGGGTAAGAAAAAATTAGACGTAATGGCAAAAGAAAGAGAAATATTTATTAATGGCCAGGTAGATGAAAACGGAAATATTATAGTACCAGGGTGCGTTAGAAACGGAATTGATGAAAAGTCTGCAAATAAAATATTTGATGAAATGGCAGAGTTTGCAAAATATGCATTTAATAAATCACACGCAGCAGCATATGCAGTAGTATCTTACCAAACAGCATATTTAAAAGCATATTACCCTACAGAATTTATGGCAGCAATGCTAAATAGCTTTTTAGGAAATTTAGATAAAGTTCCAGGTTATATAGAAGAGTGCAAAAGACTTGGAATTTCAATTTTAAAACCAGATATTAATAAAAGTAGTACTAAATTTACTGTAGACAAAAATCAAATACGTTTTGGCCTTGGAAGTATTAAAAACGTAGGAACATCAGCAGTAGATGAAATAGTAGCTATTAGAGAAAAAGGCCGGAGATTTTAAAGATTTTAGTGACTTTTGTGAAAGAATTCAAAATGCCCAAGTAAATAAAAAATGTATAGAAAGCTTAATAAAAGCTGGAGCATTTGATGATTTAGGACAAACTAGAAAAACCTTAATAGCATCTTATGAAGCTATTATTGATTCTATAAACAATAGTAGTAAAAAGAACTTTGAAGGTCAAGTTAGCATGTTTGATATGGGTGGAAACAGTAAGCTAGAAGAAATAAAAGAAATGAAATATCAGTACATAGTTCTTCCGGAATATACTAAAAAAGAGATGCTTAGCATGGAAAAAGAAATGCTTGGGCTATATATTTCAGGCCATCCATTAGAAAATATAAGAACTCAAATAGAAGCTAAAACTAACATAAATACAATGATGTTAAGGCAGCTTATGCAAACAAACCTAGAAGATGAAGAAAATTTAGACTTAGAACAAAATCAAACAAGATTAGGCTTAAAAGATGGACAAAGTGTTACTTATGCAGGAATAATTTCTTCTGTAAAAAAGAAATATACTAAAAACAATAAGCTAATGGCATTTATTACAGTAGAAGATTTATACGGACAAGCTGAAATTATTGTATTTGATAATTGTTATCAAGCATGTTCTAATATATTAGTAAATGATAACATTATCATAGTAGATGGAAAGCTTAGCATTCGTGAAGATGAAGAACCTAAAATTGTTGCAAGAATAATTAGTGAATTTACAGAAGTAAAAAAGAAAATTTTTAAACTTAATATTACAAATTTAAGTGAAATTACAAGAGAAAAATTAAAAGGTGCTATTTACTTTTTTAGTGGAGAAAAAAATAATATGCAAATTCAAATACAAAATGGCGAAAAAATAGATGCTACTAAAACTGGAATATATATGACACCAGAAATTCTAAAACAATTTCAAGAATTAGTAGGAGAAGAAAATGCAAGTATCATTGAAAGTGTTTAGTTAATTGTTTTATAACTAATTGCTTGAAAAGTACTAGTTTTCTTGTTTTTCAAATGCCCGTTGTTAGATAGTTTATTCAAAGAAGTAGGTCAGAACGGGACCTCTCAAAACTGCGAAAACTAGTACTTTTCAAGCTTTAATATAATTATAACTATCATACAGTAACTAAAAATAAAAAAATCTCTTTTTTTTCTTGATATTTTCTGTACTTTATTGTATGATATAATAAGTTAAAAAAATGAACTATAATGGAAAATAAGAAAGGGGCAAATAAATTCATGAAAAAAGTACTAACAATCTTATTTGTTTTATTAATTATATTTGGAACAGTTTCAGTATACGCAACAACTGCATCACAAAATACACTAACATCTGGAACAACATCAACAACAAATTTAGTAGAATTAAAAGATAAAGCTTTAAAAAGCTTAGAAGATTATCAGGTAGCCTATGGAGATAATACTTACGGGTTTGCTGCTTATATTTTAAATATTATTAGAATATACAGTATACCTTTTGGTTTTATTGGAATTGTAATTGCAGCAATTTATCGTTATGTTATTGGAATTAGAAAACTAGATGTTCAAGACAAAGGTTTTGGCGTTTTAGTTGCTATTATTACAGTAATGGTAATCTGCCAAGTGCTACCATTAGTTTTTGCAATCGTTGTAAGAGGTTGGAGGGGTTAAACGAATGAAGGTATTATTTGCAGTAAATAATGAAAACATTTCTGAATCTATAATAAAAAAATATCAACAAGA
>CANQUT010000048.1 GCA_947627105.1 uncultured Clostridia bacterium | reverse complement strand
ACAAAGAAAAAAACTGAGCAAATTTGCTCAATTTTACTTGAGAACTTTTGCACAGTTTTATTATACAATTTACAAATGCTTCTTCTACTTTTTTAGTAGTTAAATTAGTTCCATAAAAATCTTTTCTCGAACAGCCTGCTCTGCCACTTCCTGCACACGCGCAAGCACAACTACTTGCGCAACTGCTCGCACAACTACTTGCACAAGCACAACTACTATGTGCGCATCCTCCATATCTCCCAAAGCCTCCATAATAGCCTCCACCGTAGAAGCCTCTGTGACCATAATAGCCACCTCCGCCTCTTCTAATAGATGCAACTATTATAGCAACCCACACAAGAATAAACATAATAACGCCGAAATATCCAGAACTAGAACCACTGCTTGAACTTTTTTTCTGTGAAGCTAAAGAAGAAAAGGCTGATTTATCGTATTTTACTTTTGCAGTTAATTTTTCTCCTTTAGCCATATTAGTTTTGTTCCATATCAAATAATTATCTTCTACAATATTACTATTATGACTTTTAACTTTATCTTTATTCCATTTTATAGTAAGGTGATCTACTTTAGCATCTGTAAACCATGCAGGTGTAAATTCATATTTACATTTTCCCCATGATACAGTATATATATATGGTTGATGTATTGAATATTTAAATGTAACTTCTTCCCCTGCTTCATATGATTTAGTAAAATAAATTCCTACATAAGAACCACTATATTGCCTAATTGACTTTATATTTTTTGTTAAAGCAGTAGGTGTATCAAAATATGAATTAGGGGTTCCTATTTTTACCCATTCTAAAGGTCCTTCTGTAGTTGAATCTAATACTTTCCAAGTTATTTCATAAGTAATATCTAATGAACCATCATTTGTTCTTGGCTCAACAGTTACAATATAATTAACAATTTCATCTAGGTCAGCTGCATAAGTTTTTGAATTAATATTTAACATAAGTATAAAAAATAGAAATGAAATTAGAGCATATAATATAATTTTTTTCTTCATTTTAGCAACCTCCCATCTTTTTTAATGGACATTGACCGAGTGCCTTTTGCAGAATAAGCTCTGTGCTTTTTGCACTTAGGATTATTCCATATTTTTTCCCATTTTATATTTAACATATTTCCAAGTCCTGCATCTTTTCCAAGCCAGCTTTGACATGGAACAACCTCTCCATCTGGTGCTATTGCCATATTACTTAAACACGCTCCACAATTTGGAACTGCTAAGCCTAATTCTCTTATTTTACTTTCTTCTATCCATCCGGGAGATGTAAAACTTATTTCCATTAAATTTTCTTTTGTATATTCACAAGCTTGCTTTAAAATATCATATAATTCATCTGGCGAAAGCTGAGTATTTTTTGATTCTTCAGTTGTTGCATTTCCTGTAATTATTAATCCAGAACATGTAACATATTTTACACCTAAAGTATGTAAATATTTCAATGTTTTCACATAATTTCTATTAATTGTGCATAAAGGTGTATTTATGCTTAATGGCAAGCCTACTTTTAAAGCATTTTTTATTCCTTCTACTGTTTTAGCAAAATTATCTGCCCCAACTAATTTATTATGCTCTTCTTTGTTGCTTGAATAAAATGTTATTTGCACATTATCTAAACTAGCATTATATAACTTCTTGCAATATTCCTCTGTTAATAAAACACCGTTTGTATTTAATCTCGTAATAAACCATTTTGAATAGTCTATAAGTTCTACTAGATCATCTCTTCTAGTAGGCTCCCCACCTGTGAATGTTAGTTGTGGTATATATGCCTTTCTACATTTGTCTATAATTTGCTTCCACTCATCTGTTGTTAGCTCTTTTTTATCTGCATAAGTTTGTCCTGCTGCATAGCAATGTAAACATTTTTGGTTACAATTCCACTTATTATCTTTTACCATGCTACTTACCATTAAATCCATTCTATGCGGAGCCTTCATTTTACTTGAATATTTTCCAATAGATAACTGACCTATTTGTTCTTTTGGTTCTTTGCCTTCTGATATATCTATAAATACTGATAATATTTTGTTTAAATCTTCTTTTAAAGTTATTCTTCCAGGTTTTTTATATACTTCTAAAGCTTTATTTACAGTTTTTGTAATAACTTTTTTTAAATCATCTGCTGTAACTTCATTTCCTTTAAAGCTATTCACTTCTTTTATAAATATTGCAAGTAATATTGTCCATGCTAAATTTATTGGTAAAATATCTTTTCCATTTAATATTACTAAGCTTGGATCTGCTTTAAATGGATTATATTTTGCTGGTACTAAATGTATTCTTACTACTCCTGGTTCATAAGGATTTAAAGTTGTATGTAGTACTTCTTGTAAATTTTCCTTATAAAATTTTCTCTCTTTGTAATTCATCATTTTTATTTTTTCCTCTCTTTTTAATTATAAATTTAAGTAAAGCAGTTTGCTATTTTTAATTTTAAAACTTTCTTCTTACATATTTTTCTTTATTTTACTATATGAAAAATAAAATATCAATTGTTTATTTAAATATGTGGATAACTGGTATTCCTATTTTAATAATTATATTTATGTTTGTAATATTGTTGTAATATTTAAAGCTTATTTAGTACATATTTTAGACATAAAATTGCATTTTTTAAAGAAATTTATTGTTTTATTGCGTAATTATTACAATTTTGTTACATTTTTCCAATTTATGTTACATAAAAGTTACATTTAGTTTACAAAAAATATTTTCCACAGTGTTGTGGAAAATGTGGATAACTTTGTGAATAACTGAAAATAGCTATCAATTTTTGTGGATAACTTTTAAAAATTATTTGTTATTTTTTATGAAAACTCATTATTCTTGTTTGTAAAAAAAATAGTATTATATAAATTCTACATATTGTAGAAAATTTATAATACTATTTTTAAAATATTATTTACTTTTGTTATAAAGATTAGAAAATTAGTAACAATATAAGCAATATTTGGCAAATTAAAATTACTGGAAAGCCTATTACAAACTTCATTTTTTGTGTTTTATGTCTAAAAGTATACATTCCTACAATTCCGCCTATTCCACCTCCAAGTAAAACAAAAATTAGTAATGTGTTTTCTGGTATTCTCCATTTACCTTTTTTAGCTTTTCTTTTATCTAGCCACATCATAAAAAACGTAAATAAGTTTATTGCTATAACATATATAATTATGTTTTGTATACTAAACAATTCTTCTATCTTCATATGTAAAATCCTTTTTAAATTATAAAATTAATCTTCTCCTATTGCTATTGCAGATCTATTAGCTTCTTCTTTAGCTTTTTCTTGTTCTGCTCTTGCTTTTTCTAATATCTCATCTATTCTATTTGTAACACCTTGAATAGTTGGTTCTTTAAGTCCTAAATATTCTTCTGCAAATTCAATTGCTTTCATATATTCAGCAGTTTTTAAATATCCATATGCTAATAGTGCGTAATCAGCTTCTTGTAATAAATCTTCATAATCTACAAGTATTCTTTTTACTTTTCCACATATTTCTGCACTTTTTCTTTGGTCAACATTATTTATAGAATTTATAGTACCTCTAAGCATATTAATGCTTCCCTTAAACTGGCCTTTTCTAAAAGGTGAATTTGGATTTGGTTTAGCTTTTTTAGATTTATAATAATCTTCTTTTATTGCTTGTACTGTTTCTACTGATATACCAGCTCTTTTTGCTATTGTTCTAAGATCAATATATCCGCGATTCTTTTAGTAATCCAATAGTAAAGTTTCTTTTAGCATCTGAAACACTTGCATTTAACTCTTGTCTTCGTCTAATACTTTCCCTAACTTCTTCTACTCCTGTTACTTCTCCATTTGCTTTTCGTGCAATTTCTTCATCTGATAATGTAGTAGTTTCAATTAATTCTTCTACTTCTTCTCTAGATAAGATTTTATGTTTTCTACGAATTAATATCATGTCATAATCATCAATATGTTGAAATTTTCCTCTTATTGAACTACTTGGTAAAAACATTTTTGCCATTTCTAAAAATGCTTCAGTTTCTTGTTTTATAGCTTGTTCTTTTTGTGCGTTTTTTTCTGCAACTTGTTGCAATTCTTCTTCCAATCTTTTCTGCTCAATTTCTCTTTGCCTTGCTTCTTCAATCTCACTTTTTTGTACTTGCTTTGTTATTTGTCGTGGCTTAGCAACATGTGGTTTAACTTCTGGTTTTGTATCTGTAGTATGAGTAATTGGTATTCTTGCGTCTTTAGTTGTTTTTACTGGTTGTTCTGTTTTTGGCTCTATTACTCTTGATTGCACAGGTACCGTTCTTACATCTGTTTGTACTTTTGATTTATCACTTGTTTTAGTTTGCGTACTTGAAGGTTGCACATTATCTCTTGTACTTCTTGTTTTAGGTCTAGATATTCCTTGTCTTATTCTAGCTACTGCATCTAGAGTTACATTCCCCTCTTGTGCTATTTGTTTATTTGCTTCTTCTTCAGTTATACCAAGCTCTGCTTTTTCTCGTATTGCTTGTAGTATTTTTCTTTTAGTATATATTCCATTAGCTTTCATATTTTTATAAACAGAGTCTATTCCAGTATATCCAAATTCTTTCATTAATATTTCAGTATCATCTGGTATTTCTGCTGCTCTTGCTTTAAATCTAGCTGCTTTTTCTCCTACTTTGCTTTGACGTTCTTTCCCCTCTTTTTTACGATTTTCTTGTTTTTCTTTCTTTTGATCTCTTATTCTAGCTACTGCTTGGATTGTTACATTTCCTTCCTCTGCTATTTGTTTATTTGCTTCTTCTTCGCTTATACCAAGTTCTGCTTTTTCTTGTATTGCCTGTAGTATTCTTCTTTTTCCATATATTCCATAATTTACCATATAAAAAGTAACTACTTTTCTGTTTTTATAGTTAAATTCTTTCATCAATGTTTCAGTATCATCTGGTATTTCTGCTGCCCTTGCTTTAAATCTAGCTGCTTTTTCTCCTACTTTGCTTTGACGTTCTTTCCCCTCTTTTTTACGATTTTCTTGTTTTTCTTTCTTTTGATCTCTTATTCTAGCTACTGCTTGGATTGTTACATTTCCTTCCTCTGCTATTTGTTTATTTGCTTCTTCTTCGCTTATACCAAGTTCTGCTTTTTCTTGTATTGCCTGTAGTATTCTTCTTTTTCCATATATTCCATAATTTACCATATAAAAAGTAACTACTTTTCTGTTTTTATAGTTAAATTCTTTCATCAATGTTTCAGTATCATCTGGTATTTCTGCTGCTCTTGCTTTAAATCTAGCTACTTTATCTTCTAGTTTGCTTTGAGATTTAAGATTTCCTTGTCTTATTCTAGCTACTGCATCTAGAGTTACATTCCCCTCTTGTGCTATTTGTTCATTTGCCTCTTCTTCGCTTATGCCAAGTTTTGCTTTTTCTTGTATTGCCTGTAGTATTTTTCTTTTAGTATATATTCCATTAGCTTTCATATTTCTATAAACAGAGTCTATTCCAGTATATCCAAATTCTTTCATTAATATTTCAGTATCATCTGGTATTTCTGCTGCTCTTGCTTTAAATCTAACTGTTTTATCTCCTAGTTTTCTTTGAGGTTCGCGATTTTCTTGTCTTATTCTAGCTACTGCATCTAGCGTTACATTTCCTTCTTGTGCTATTTGTACATTTGCTTCTTCTTCAGTTATACCAAGCTCTGCTTTTTCTTGTATTGCCTGTAGTATTTTTCTTTTAGTATATATTCCATTACGTTTCATATTTTTAAAAACAGAGAATATACTAGTATATCCAAATTCTTCCATTAATGTATCAATATCGTCCGGTATTTCTGTTGCTCTTGCTTTAAATCTAGATGCTTTTCTTGCTTTTTGCGCACTTTCAACAGAATTGATTTTAGCTTCTACTTCTTTGGTTATTGTTTCTCTTTTTTCCTCGTTTGTTCCTTGTATTTGAGTATATAATTTTCTAATTACATCTTCTAAATCTTTTGTAAGTTGATCTATATTTTTCCTTTTACTACCCATAATACGCTCCTCATATTGACAAAACTCAATTTTCAATCTTATTATATACTATTATGTAAATTTTTTCAATAAAAATAGCTTAATTTATGCAAAAAATTAGTAAGCAGATATCTGCTTACTAATTTTCAAAAAGTGCGACGGGCATGTCGTTTAGTTAATCGGTGAAAGTCCGTAGTGGAGGTAATACATCGCCAACCACATAGT
>CANQUT010000047.1 GCA_947627105.1 uncultured Clostridia bacterium | reverse complement strand
TTTATGTTTTATTAAATATAACATTAAAAAGTAGAATAAAAAATACAAAAGATGTAAATAATAAACAAAAAGAAAAAGGAGGAAAACTAAAATGACAGCAAACCGTTGTGTAAGTAGAGAGAGAGAGAGAGAGAGAGAGCTATAATTTAGAAAAGAGAGGAGAAATAGGTTTAAATGAGAATAAACCCAATTTTTTAAGCACTGCAAAATACGCTAAAGGTATAACATTAATAGCTTTAGTAGTAACAATAGTAGTGCTTTTAATATTGGCCGGAGTAACCATAACAATGGTACTAGGAGAAGATGGAATAATAGCACAAGCAAAACTAGCAGCAGAAAAGACAAAAGAAACAGAAGAACAGGCACAAAGCGATTTAGTAAATTTAGTAGAAGAAATAAGCAATATATTAACTAGTGATCCTCCAGTACCAACAAAACCAACTCCAACTCCAAAGCCAACACTAAAGGCAGATGGAAGTTTTGATAGTAAAAAGGGAGTAAATAGTCCAAAAATAACAATAGGAGAAGAAGTAAAATTAAATCCAGTATATTGGGATGAAAATGGAAGTGAAATAGAATATTATACAGATTTTGCAAATAAAACAGTAAATGAATCATTTGAAATAGATAAATGGTATGATTATGTAGATACAACAAATGCGGAAAATACTAGCCATTGGGCAAATGCAAAAACAGCAGATGGAAGTTATTGGGTATGGATACCAAGATACGCATATAGAATAACAAGTGGTTATCATACAAACTCAGCAACAGGAGGAGAAATAGACATTAAATTTTTGCAAGAAACAGGAAATAAAGACTCAAGTGGAAGTGAAGCAAATATAGTAGCAAGTTTAAATTCAATAGTAACAAGTGGCTCAAGTGGACCAAGTACAACTTCTAGCCAATATGTAGTACATCCAGCATTTATAAATAATCCAGAAAAAGGAGGTTGGAATAAAGAACTAACTGGAATCTGGGTAGCAAAATTCGAAGCAAGTCCGCAAAATGCAGATCAAATAATAACAAATAGTGAATACGATGGAACAGGTAAGAATTTACAAGTAAAACCAGGAGTAGCAAGTTGGAGAAAAATAACAGTAAGTAATGTATATACAGTATGTAAAAATTATGCTACTAATGTATTAAAAAGTGCAAATTTAAATAGCCATTTAATGAAAAATAGTGAATGGGGAGCTGTGGCATATTTAGTACAAAGTAAATATGGAAGAAATAAAAAAGAAGTAGGAGTAAATGAGTGTAGTAATTATATAACAGGAGCAGGACCAAAAAAAGGACAAGACGTAACCGGAGGAAGTTATCCATATAGTAAAGATACATCTGGAAGTAATTACAATTTTATAGAAACTTATAGTTATACAACAGACCAAGGGAAAAAAGCAAGTACAACAGGTAATGTTTATGGAGTATATGATATGAGTGGAGGATCATACGAGTACGTAGCAGCGTATGTTGATAATGGTAACGATAACTTATCAAATTATGCACAAAAACTAACAGAGGCAAAAAGTAATGCAAGTTGGACAGTAAACGTATATAAAAAAGCAGATAGTGAATCGTATTCAGCCAATTATAGTGCAAATAATAACAAATACGGGGATGCAATATGGGAGACATCAAATAATAGTTCTGCTTCTGGCAACTCATGGTTTCTTGAATTCTCATGCTTCCCAAATCTTGGCACTGGAGTATTTGGACGTGGGGCCTACTACGGCTATAATAAGCTCGCTGGTTTATTCTTTTTGATCAACTGCGGCGGGAATGGAGACGACAACGGTGGTTTCCGCCCTGTGCTTATTATAGAATAACATAAATTTATGTAATTATATACAAATAAAAAACCCAAGCATTTTGCTTGGGCCTTTTTTGAAATTATGAGTGCTCTTGCCGGAATCTCCTGCGCGCTTTTGCAATTTTTTCAAATAGTTCGTCTACAAGAAACTCATTGCATGAATCATACGACAATGCCTTTTCATTTAATACTTCAACAATGTCGTCTTCCACCATGCAATTGCACGTAGTATAAAGCAAAGTCCTGTCAAGTAAGCTACAAGTTATAGCGTTTTCAAAACAAAACTGCTTTTTGCTAAGAGAAGAATAGGAGTACGTTTTAGTAATCCTAATAGCTTCTTCATCTGAAAGCATAAAAGCTTTCCGTGCAGAAACTACTTGCTTATACTTTTTATTGAAACAATATATAGCTGCTTCTTTGCCTTCTTTTGAATGCCAAATAGCACGCTTTTTTATTGATTCCAAAATTGCATAAGCAACATCGTTTTCAACTATGCAGTCAGAAATTGCTTTGTAAAGTAATTTCTTTAGCATATCAGTACTTATCTCATGAATTTCTGCGCATTGACTTGCTATTGGATTTTTAGAGTAGCTAATTGCTATGTCTCTAATTTCAGTACGAGAAAAATCTTTTAGATATTTCCTCATAAGAAATTCTCCTTTCTTGATGTATTTTTTATGCACTCAAATTTCAATATACAAAGTATATTAATATTATACTACCATTTAAACATTATGTCAATTAAAGCAAACTACACTTGATATTATAAGCAAACTGCCCTCTATATTAAAGTAGACTTCCTTTGATATTGTAATGTATGGAGCACTATTTTTTTCAAACCTTTATATAAAATAAATAGACATGTAACAAAAACCAAATAATATACTTGATTTTTTTTATTAAATAATATATCATAATAAAAAATAACAAAGGAGAAATAAATATTATGATAGTAGATGGAAAAGGAAACCTATTTGAAGATAGAAGAAAAAATAAAGAAGATAGAAGAACTAAAAGAACAAATACTACTTCAAAAGTAAAGGATGAAAGAAGAAAAGAAGATAGAAGAAAAGCACCAGAACAAGTAAAAAAACATGGTTATACAAAATAAATTTAAAAGACCCAAGCATTTTGCTTAGGCCTTTTTTGAAATTATGAGTGCTCTTGCCGAAATTTCCTTCTCGCTTCTGCAATTTTTTCGAATAATTCGTTTACCAGTGACTCATTGCATGAATCATGCGATAATGCTTTTTTGTTTAATGCTTCAACAATATCGTCTTCCACCATGCAATTGCACGTAGTATAAAGCAAAGTCCTATCAAGTAAGCTACAAGTTATAGCGTTTTCAAAACAAAACTGCTTCTTATTAAGAGGCGAAGAAGAATACCTTATAGTAATACAAATAGCTTGATAATTAGAAAGCATGAAACTTTTTCTTTTAGCAATAATTTGCTTACAGATTAAATTAAAACCAATTAAAGCAGAATCATCGCCATTTTGAATAACAAACTCTCTAATTACTTTCAGAAAAACATTTGCCATATCTGCTTCAACAATACACTTAGATATTGAATCGTAAAGCAGAGATTTTAAGACTATTCCTGTTATTCCAAGTTCTTTTGCACAATTAACTAAAGATGGATTTTTTGAGAATTTTATTGCTATGTCTCTAATTTCAATCCGAGAAAAGCTTTTTTGCTTTTTTCGCATGAAAAGTTCCTCCTTTTTTGTGTAATTTTATGCACTCAAATTTCAATATACAAAGTATAGTGATAATTATACTACCATTTTGTAATTATGTCAATTAGCAGCATCCACCTCTACCATTGTTACCGCCACAACAGCAACAAATTAAAACTATAAGAATAATTATCCAAATGCAGTCATCACCACCAAAGCCACATCCGCATCCTCTATTTTCTGGCATAAAAATTCCCCCCTTTCAAAAAAAGTACTAATCCTTAATTGAACCATTAGTTATTGCATCCACAGCCGTTATTTCCACAACAGCCATTGTTACCACAACAGAAAAGTAACAAGAAAAGGATGATAAACCATAAAAGTTCTCCGTTATTACCACAGCATCCCATTTTTCATACCTCCTATGAATTTATTTTTTGGTTCTTTCGTATGGTATATAGTATTCTAGCTATTAAAAAAGTGTTACAAATTAAAAAAGAAAAAATTGTCTAAAAAACTATACAAAAAATAATAAATAATGATATAATTGTTTCAATTAATACATTAAAAGGTTCGCCACATGCCAAAAGTTTAGTCTAAAGCATATATAAATTACTGGTGGCTACTATATATAAAGTAAAGTTGGGGGAATTTAAATGGGAAATATTGTACTATTAGATGACAATACAATAAACAAAATAGCAGCAGGTGAAGTAATAGAAAGACCAGCATCAGTAGTAAAAGAATTAATGGAAAATTCTATTGATGCAGGTGCAAGTGTTATTAAAGTTGAAATAAAAAATGGCGGAATTTCATATATACGTATAACAGATAATGGAAAAGGAATTATGCCAGATGATATGGAAATTGCTTTTGAAAGACATGCAACATCTAAAATTAGAAAAGCAGAAGACCTAGAAACAGTTACTTCTATGGGATTTAGAGGTGAGGCTTTAGCAAGCATTGCAGCAATTAGCAAAATTGAAATGATTTCTAAAACATCAGATAATGAAATAGGCTATAAAATAGAAATAGAAGGCGGAAAAGTTGTAAATAAAGAAGAAGCAGGATGCCAAAAAGGAACAATAATTACTATTCAAGATTTATTTTTTAATACTCCAGTTAGATACAAATTTTTAAAGAAAGATTTTACAGAAGCAGGTTACATAGAAGATGTAGTTACTAGAATTGCCCTAGTGCATCCTGAAATTTCTATACAATTAATTAACTCTGGAAAAACAATAATTCAAACACCAGGAAACAATGATTTAAAAGCCGTAGTTTACAGCATTTATGGAAAAGATATTTCAGATAATATTTTAGATGTAAATTATGAATACGAAGATATAAAAGTAACAGGTGTTATAGGAAAACCAATTATTGCACGTTCAAACCGTTTAAATCAAATATTTTTTGTTAATAAAAGATATATAAAAGATAAAACTTTATCATCAGCAGCAGAACAAGGCTTTAAAGGCTTAATTACAATAGGAAAATATGGATTTTTAATATTAAATGTTGAAGTTAATCCTAAAAAAGTAGATGTAAATGTTCATCCTGCTAAATTAGAGGTAAGGTTTGAAGAAGAAAATAATGTATTTAAAGCAGTATATCATGCTATTAAAGATACATTATTAAAAGGAGATTTAGTATCAGATACAGAAAAAGTAAATGATAACATATCTTTTGAACAAACAATGGCAGTTAATACTGCTCCAGTTAGTGAAAAAGAACCAAAAAAAGAAAGTTTTACTCATAGTTTATTTAGCAAATTTTCAAAAGAAAATAGAGAAGTTAAACAAGATAAATTAAGTAAAGAATATGAGCAAAACAACGAATTTATAGATAAAACTATTCCAAAAGAAAATATAATTGCACAAATTTATGCAAATAATAATGTAGCAGAACCTACAGAAGATGCATCTTATGAACTACCACTAGAGGGCGGAGTTATAAAAGAAACAGAAAAACTATCAGAAGAAGTAAAAAAATTAGATAATCTTAAATTAGAAAATGATTTTTCAAACTTTGATGAAATGTATACTAAAACTTTTGGAACAATGCCATCAGAAGCAAGAAAGGCTATAGAAGAAGAAAAGAAAAATGAACAAAAAAACATGCTTCAACCAGAAGAAATGGAAACGGTAGAAAATATTTCTATTATTGAAGATCAAAGTAAAGAAAATATTCCAAATTACAAATTTATAGGAATTGCTTTTTCAACTTATATAATATTAGAACTAGAAAATGAACTTTACATATTAGATCAGCATGCTGCACATGAAAGAATTTTGTATGAAAAGGTTAAGAAAAATTATTATAGTGATTCAGAAAAAGATTCTCAGCTTATGATACTTCCAGATGTTATTAATTTATCTCATAAAGAAATGGACATAGCAAAAGAAAATATAGATATGTTCAGAAAAGCAGGATTTACTTTAGAAGAATTTGGAGAAAACACTATAAAACTAAGTGGTGTTCCAAATATATGTATAAATTTAGATACAAAAGAATTATTTTTAGAAACACTAGATGAAATTAATACAGTAGCAAGAACTGCAAAACAAGAAAAAGAAGAAAGATTTATTGCAACAGTGGCTTGCAAAGCAGCAGTTAAAGCAAATATGGCACTTACTAAACAAGAAGTAGATGAACTTATGAAACAATTATTAGTACTTCCAAATCCATTTACTTGTCCTCATGGAAGACCAACTGCTATAAAAATGACAAAAACAGATATAGAAAAGAAATTTTCAAGAAGATAGTAATAAAAGACAGTAGGTAATATGTCAATAGAAAAATAAAAAATTTTTCAAATATTTTTAAACTAAATATTGAAAAATAGG
>CANQUT010000046.1 GCA_947627105.1 uncultured Clostridia bacterium | reverse complement strand
AATGCAATCGGAATTCAAAAAGGTAAAATTATAGATGAAAATGAAATTGCCAGAGTAATTCATCACTCTATAAAAGAGGCAGAATCAGAATCTGGTTTGAAAATTAATTCTGCATATTTAACCATTCCAGGCAAGTATGTTACAATAGTGCAAAATAGTATTATAAAAGAAGCAAAGGACAAGTATGCTGGTATTTCAGCAAAAGATGTTACATCTAGTATAATGCAAGCAAAAGATATTGATGTACCAGAAGATAAACAAATTATTGATGTTGTAGAAAATCAGTTTGTATTAGAAAATGGTAAAGCAGTATCTGATCCAATTGGAAATTTAAGCGGAAGCTTTACTTTAAAAGCACAAGTTATTTTAGCAGACAAAGATTATATGAGACAAATTGCTTCTATTTTTAGAAAGGCAGATTTAGATATAGATGGCTTAGTACCAGTAACATTAGCACAAAGAAGCATAACCTTAGATAACAATGAATTAAATGATAATGTAATGTTATTAGATATAGGTGCAGGTAATACAGATATTGGAGTTTTCGAAGGTTCTAATTTTGTATACACAAATACAATTCCACTTGGTGGAGATACCATTACAAATGACATTGCATTAGTATTAAATATTTCTGAAGAAGAAGCAGAAAGATTAAAAAAACAATATGGTTTAGCTTTAAAATCATTTATAGATAATGATAATGAAATTTTACTTACTACTTGTAAAGATGATAACGGAAAAAAAGTAATTCGTAGTTCAGAATTAATTGAAATAATTGAAGCTAGAATAGAAGAAATATTTTCTCTTGTTAATAAAGACATTACAATGCAAGGCATTAAATCAAGAATTAATAATGTTATTATAACAGGTCAAGGAATTACAAACATAAATAAAAGTGATGTAGCAGGAAAAATTACTTTAAATATTCCAGTCAAAATAGCAACAGGAAGATTAATTAGTGTAGTAAGACCAGAATATAGAACAGCATATAGTTTAGTAAGATATATTGCATCAAGGCAATTTGTAAAAACAGTATCAAGTAATATTGACTCAGATTCACAAGAAAATTTCTTTCAAACTGTTTTTGAAAGAATTAAAGAATTTTTTTATTCATGATTTTATTTTTAAAGATTATATAGGTAGAAATACCACTAAGAAGTAAATTGGGAGGAGATAAGCTTTATGTTAATTGATAATAACGTAGAAGAAAATGCAATGTTAGATGGAACAGCTACAATTAAAGTAATTGGTGTAGGTGGCGCAGGAAATAATGCTGTAAATAGAATGGTAGAATCAGGTATTAAAAATGTTGAATTTATAGCAGTAAATACAGATAGACAAGCTCTATTACTTTCAAAAGCAGCATCTAAAATACAAATTGGAGAAAAAATCACAAGAGGTTTAGGAGCTGGTGCTAATCCAGATATTGGAGCACAAGCAGCAGAAGAAAGTAAAACAGAAATTGCAGAAGCACTTAGAGGTGCAGATATGGTATTTGTAACAGCTGGTATGGGCGGTGGAACTGGAACAGGTGCAGCCCCAATAGTAGCAGCTGCTGCAAAAGAAATGGGAATATTAACTATTGGTGTAGTAACAAAACCATTTACATTTGAAGGAAAGAAAAGATTAGCACAAGCAGATAGAGGAATTGAAAGCCTAAAAGGTAAAGTAGACACCTTAATTGTTATTCCAAACGATAAATTATTGCAAGTAATAGATAGAAAAACATCTATAGTAGAAGCATTTAAAATGGCAGATGATGTTTTAAGACAAGGTGTTCAAGGTATATCAGACTTAATTGCAATTCCAGGTTTAGTAAACTTAGACTTTGCAGATGTAAAAACAATAATGTTAAACACAGGAATGGCTCATATGGGAATTGGTAGAGCATCTGGAGAAAGCAGAGCAGAAGATGCTGCAAAACAAGCAACACAAAGCCCATTACTTGAAACTTCTATTGAAGGAGCAAGAGGTGTTATTATTAACATTACAGGTGGACGTAACTTAGGATTACATGAAGTAAATACAGCTGCAGAAATAGTACAAAGAAATGTAGACCCAGAAGCCAATATAATCTTTGGTGCAGTAATAGATGAAAGCCTAGATGAAGATATTGTAATTACAGTTATTGCAACAGGATTTGAAAAAGATGAAGGACCACTATCTGGAAATATTCCAGTAGGTGATATTATAGATAAAGCATGGGATAAAAAATTAAATTCTATTCCAACAACAACAGATAGTGCAAATTCACAAGACAATTTAGAAATTCCAACTTTCTTAAGAAAAAGCAAAGGGTTAAATAAATAACAATACTTACTAACAACAAAAAAACCAACTTAAAAAATTAAGTTGGTTTTTTTGTGCTTTAAACAATATTTAAGCAAAAATAAATCAAAAAATATTATTTTATGTCTTATAAATTTATATATTGTAAATAAATTTTTATTATTACTTCCATAAAGTGACACACTTTTCAAAAAGAAGAGAGTATACTAAATGCAGAAAATGAGGAAAAAATATGACTATTTATTTAGATGTTGTATTACTAGAAAACTTATGCATGAATTATATTATTTTATTTGCAACAGCATATATTATGAAATTAAAAATGAAACAGCTAAGGCTTATTTTTTCTAGCTTATTGGGTAGCATATATGCCATTGTTTCATATTTAGAAATTTTGCCAGTTTATTCAAACTTTGGGGTAAAAATATTACTTTCTGTTTTAATGGTATATATTGCATATAATCCTAAAGGAATAAAGAGCTTATCAAAGCAATTAATTATTTTTTATTTAACCTCATTTGCATTTGGAGGTTGCGCTTTTGCATTACTTTATTTTGTTAGACCACAAGATATTCTAATGAAAAATGGTGTATATATAGGAACATACCCTATAAAAATAGCATTACTTGGCGGAATTATAGGCTTTATTATTACATATATAGCATTTTGTATAGTAAAAACAAAAATTAAGAAAAAAGATATGATTTATAATCTTACAGTTAAACTAGACGGAAAAGAAATATATTTAAAAGCCATGTTAGACACAGGAAATTTACTAAAAGAGCCAATTACTGGTATGCCTGTAATTGTAATACAAAAAAGCGAATTATATTCTGTAATAACAGAAAAGGTATTAGATAATATAGAAAAATTAATAGGAGGTGAAAGCGAAGATATTACAAGCCAAATAGAAGAAGAATACCTTACAAAATTTAGAGTAATTCCTTTTTCTTCTATAGGCAAACAAAATGGACTTATGTTAGGTCTAAAAGCAGATGAAGTTATTATTGAAAAGGAAGAAGAACAAGAAAAACGAAATGACGTTATTATTGGAATATTTCCTTGGTCACTTAGTAAAAACAATGCATATACTGCTTTAATTGGACTAGACTTATTAGAAAGGAGAAGATCAGATGAATTTGTTACAAATACTAAAGGACAGTATTAACACATTATATGTAAGATATATAGGAAATGATGAAATAGAAAATCTTCCTATTTATTATATAGGAGGTAGCCAAACTTTACCTCCACCTTTAACAAATGAAGAAGAAAATGAGGCATTAGAAAAATTATCAAATGGAGATAAAAGTATTAGACAAACTTTAGTAGAAAGAAATCTAAGACTAGTAGTATATATTGCCAAAAAATTTGAAAATACAGGAGTTGGTATAGAAGATTTAATATCTATTGGTACTATTGGACTTATGAAAGCAATTAATACTTTTAATACAGATAAAAAAATAAAACTTGCAACTTACGCTTCTCGTTGCATTGAAAATGAAATTTTAATGTTTTTAAGAAGAAGTAATAGAATGAAAACGGAAATTTCTATTGATGAGCCATTAAACCAAGATGGAGATGGAAATGAACTCTTATTATCAGATATATTAGGAACAGACCCTGATATTACATCTAGAAGAATAGAAGATGAGGTAGATAAAACCTTACTCAGAGCATCTATTGAAAAATTAAATAATAGAGAAAGAAATATAATGGAACTTAGATTTGGATTTATAAGCGGAACAGAAAAAACGCAAAAAGAAGTTGCAGATATGCTAGGAATTTCACAAAGTTACATATCACGTTTAGAAAAGAAGATTATAAACAAAATGAAAAAAGAGATTATGAGTAAAACGGGCTAAATGTCGAATTAGGTCGCACAATAATAGAATAGCAAAACTTCTTTTGGAAATAATTAAATTAAGAAATAATTTTCAAAAGGAGTTTTTATTTATGAATAAAGTTGAAATTTCAGGTGTTAATACATCTAAACTACCACTTCTTTCTCCAGAAGAAAAATTAATTCTAATGAAAAAAATAAAAGATGGAGATGAGCAAGCAAGACAAGAATTCATTAATGGAAACTTAAGATTAGTATTAAGTATTATAAAACGTTTTAATAGCAAAGGCGAAAACTTAGATGACCTATTCCAAGTAGGATGCGTAGGACTAATTAAGGCAATAGATAATTTTGACTTAAATCAAAATGTGCAGTTTTCTACGTATGCAGTGCCAATGATAATAGGAGAAATTAGAAGGTATTTAAGAGATAATAATACAATACGAGTAAGTAGGTCAATAAGAGATTTAGCATACAAAGTAATAGCAACTAAAGACAAAATTTATAGAGAGAAACAAAGAGAAGCAACTATAGAAGAAATTGCAAATGAATTAAGTGTTTCAAAAGAAGATATAATTATGAGTTTAGATGCAATACAAGAACCTATATCTTTGCAAGAACCAACATATAGTGAAAATGCAGAAAATCTTTGCATTATAGATCAAGTTAGTGATAAGAAAAACACAGATGATTTATGGGTTCAAAATATAACAATATTAGAGGCTATGAAAAAATTAAATGAAAAGGAAAAAATGATTATTAATAAACGATTTTTTGAAGGAAGAACTCAAATGGAAGTAGCAGAAGAAATTGGAATTTCACAAGCTCAAGTATCAAGACTAGAAAGAACAGCAATTGGACATATGAAAAGAATATATAAGTAAGTGCATATTATTAATAACAAAAAACAAGCTATGTAATAAGAGAGAAATATAAATATAATGTGATTTGTAAGGTAGAATTATAAATTTAAAAAGCATACGAAAGTATGCTTTCTCTTAAAATAAAAAAATAGAACATAAATTCGCAAAAACTATTGAAAATATATTTGAAATATGATATAAATATAGAAGATAAAAACAAATTTTTGCTGTTTAATAATCTTAAATAGTGAAAGTTAGAAAAGAGGAAAGAAATGGAACAAAATAATAGTATAAAATTATTTGAAGATAAAAACATTAGAGTAGCATGGAACGAAAATGAAGAGAACTGGTATTTTTCAGTAGTAGATGTAATTGGTATTCTTACTGATAATGATTACCAAAAATCTAGAAACTATTGGAAATGGTTAAAGAATAAATTAATTCAAGAAGGAAGCGAACTGGTTAGTAATACTAACCAGTTGAAAATGATAGCATATGATGGAAAATTAAGAGATACAGATGTAATGAATACAGAACAAATTTTAAGATTAATACAATCAGTACCATCTAAAAAAGCAGAGCCGTTTAAACTATGGCTTGCACAAGTTGGAAAAGAAAGAATTGACGAAGCGTATGATCCAGAAATTACTATAAATAGAGCGCTAGATACCTACAGAAAAAAGGGATATTCAGAAGAATGGATTAACCAAAGATTAAAAACAATAGATGTAAGAAAAGAAGTTACAGATGAATTAAAAAGAGTAGGAGTTAATAAAAATAAAGATTTTGCCATATTAACTAATATGCTAACTCAAGTTTGGAGTGGATATTCCGTAAAAGAATATAAAAATTTAAAAGGTCTTAAAAAAGAAAATTTACGTGATAATATGACTAATATGGAATTAGTTTTAAATATGTTAGCAGAAACATCTTCTACAGAAATATCAAAAAGCACAAATGAAAAAGGAATTAAAGGTGCAGAGCAATCAGTTATAAAGGGTGGAAACATTGCTAAGCTTGCTAGAGAACAATTGGAAAAGGAGACAGGAAAAAAAGTTATTTCTAATAAAAATGCAAAAGGGATAAGAAAGCTAGAAGCATAAGAAAAGCACTACTAACTTACTAGCAAAACTAAAATTTACTAAAACAAGCAATTTTTTTCATTTTCTTCATATAATAAAAAGAAAACAATTGAAATAAAATATAAAATTTATATATAAAAAATTTCAATTGAATAAATTTATAAAGGGGAAAGATTATTTTAAGTAATTATAAAAAATAAACTTATACTTTATGAGCAAAACAACTAAAACATGTAATTAAAATTTAAAATAATCAAAAAAGAAAATATGGGACAGAAAGGAATGGATTTTAAACATAAAGAAGTAATAAATATAAAAGATGGAAAAAGACTTCGGATATGTTCAAGATGTTTGCGCAGACTTAGAAAGTGGAACTATAACATCTATAATTGTGCCAGGAAGTAATAAAATACTTAGTATGTTTTCAGCAAACAATGATATTGTAATAGAATGGCAAAATATAAAATGCATTCGGAGATGATGTAATATTAGTTGAAGTAAATTATTAATAAATTGTTTAATATATAGCATAAATATTGTTCATAAATAAATTTAAAAAGCATATTTTATATATGAACTAAATACCATAAATTACCAATAAAAAATGCTTGATTTACATAACAAAATATGTTATTATTAATAAAGAGCTAGGGAGAAAAATAAAACCTAGTAAAAACAAAAAAGTTTTCATAAAAAATCTACAAAAAGAAGAAAAAATGTATTGACTTTATGAAAACAATATGTTATTATAATCAATGTACTATTACTAAACCTTAGCACACAATTTTGTGAAGATAAATTAGTATAAAGAAAGTTACATTTATAATAATTACATTACTACTAGTTTATTATTTTTTTGCGGCATTTAAGTATCAACTAAATTTTTTTAATAAAAATTTAAAAAAAGTTTAAAAATTGTGTTGACTTTTGTAAAATAAAGTAGTACAATAACATTCGTTCAACTTAAAAAAGTTGAACAAAGCACATTGAAAAGTAAACAATAAACCTTTGAGAAACCAATAAAAAATAGAAGAAAACTATTAAAAAAAATTGAAGTGAGAAAAGAACTCACAGCCAGAAAATAATTAAGAGTCAAAAAACTTAAAAGAAAGATATTGGT
>CANQUT010000045.1 GCA_947627105.1 uncultured Clostridia bacterium | reverse complement strand
TATTTTTAATTAAATTTTGTGCCTTTCGCAGACTAAGCGTAGCGAAGGCAAGAAAGGAATGATAAGTATTTATGAAAAATAAAAGAGAATATTATTATAATTATGATTTCTATAATATGCAGTCAGATGAGCAATTAACAATATTAACTCATTTTAAAACAAAACAAGCAACATTAGAGTATTCTTGTGGACCAAATGCTGTGCTAATGATATTAAATTATTTTAATGATTATTCTATGAATGAAAAAGATATTTTTGAAAAGGTTAAATGCAAACAACCAGGTGGAACTAAAATAGAAAATATTGCCAAATTTTTTAAAGAAAATAATTATATCATTGAAACAAGTATCGAACAAACTAGAAAGCAATCTGGAAAAATTTTTGATACTATGAATGAATTTAAAGAATTTATTATTTCAAATTTAAAAAATGGTTATCCAATAATGGTTGAAAGTGTATATTATGGAGGGCATTATCAAGTAATTATTGGATATGATGAAAGAGGAGATAATTATAAAAATGATGTTATAATTTTTGCTGATAGTAACGATTCAACAGATGATTATAAAGACGGATATAATTATTTTTCTGCATATAAATTTTATAAAATGTGGTTTGATGATAGATTTTTTCCAGAAAACCAAAGAATACAACCATATATACTAGTAAAAGGGAAAAAATAGCCATAAATAATATTTAAACAATGCCAGAAAACGTTGACGAAAGCACTAAAAATAGTATATAATTATACTATAAAAAAGAAATAATGGGGGATTTTTTATGAATAATAAATTAATAAATATAAAATCAATTCTTTCTTTATTATTGTGTTTTATATTGTTATTTTCTATAATAGCACCTACTGCTAAAGCAGCAACAGATATAACAGAAGAACAAGAACTTCAATACAAGGTAACACAATATGAGAAGGAAAATAAAATAATAGGAGATGTTATAGATTTAACTCATGTAACATCAAATTTAGAAAAAAGTAACTATAAAGTAGAAAAACACGGTAGTGACTATACTATAACATTAAGAAATTTAATAGCTAAAAAGCTAATATTACCAGCAGATGATGCTGATGCCTCAGACGAATGGCAAGATGTTAAATATTCAGGTAAACCTCGTAAAACAAACATTACAATTATTTTGGAAGGAAATAATAAAATTACAGGTTATGGCATTCAAGGCTATGCTGTAAAAAGTGTTAAAATTGAAGGAGAAGGCAACCTAGAAGTTAAAGCATTTTCAGAACCAAAAATACAAAAAGTAAAAAAATTAAATGGATTAACTGAAGAACAGTTAAAAAATCCACCAGTAACAACAGAACTTAATTATTATACTATGCCAGGATTTAGTGTTGAAACAGGTGACAATAAATATAACAATAATTGGGGTAGCTATGATGATTCTTATAGTTTAGTATTTGCTGGTACAGGAAATATAACTATTGAAAGTCCAAAATATTGTGGACTTATCTGTAATGGCGATATAAAATTTAAAAGTGGAAATGTTAAAATAGAATCATATAAAAGTGCAATAAGTGGCTATAGAATCTTAATTGGAGATGAAAGTGATTCAAAATTTAGTCTTGAACTTAATTCTTCAAAAGAAAAAGCTTTCTTTGATAAGCCAACATTTTTAGGCAGTGGTTATTTAATTATGGCTAGCAAATCTTCAGGAGAAACATATGCAGAAATAAAATCAAAAGAAGAAGCTGAAAAAACATATAGCAGTTATCATTATATAAATGTAAAATTTGTAGATGATAGCAAAGCACCTGAAATTTTAGGTAATGTAAAATCAAATGAAGTATATTGTACATTGCCAACATTAACAGTAACAGATGATACTGCAATAGATAGCATTACTGTAAATGGCAGGAAAATAACATCAGGATTTAGTACAAATACTGCTAAAAGAAAAGTATTTACAGTTCCTTCATCAAATGAACCACAAAAAAATATTATTGCAAAAGATGTATTAGGAAATGAAAGTGAAATACAATTTACAGCATATAACAATCATCAAACAGGAAATGTTGAAACAGAAATTATTAGTAAACCAACATGTACAACAAATGGTTCTCACGTAGACTCATATTATTGTACAGTTTGTGGAACTTTAATTAAAAAAGTAACTGTAACCGATAAAGCATTAGGCCATAAATTTGAAGAATGGAAAGTAAACGGAAATAAAAAAGAACGTTCATGTACAATATGTGGTTACAAAGAAACAGAAGACCTAACAGTTAATATTTCAAAAACAGAAATTACTTTATCAAATACAGCATATGTATATGATGGTACACAAAAACAACCTACAATTACAGTAAAAGATGGAAATAAGCAACTAGTTAATGGAAAAGACTACTCTATAACATATAGTAATAACGTAAAAGCTGGTATAGCAACAGTTACTATTTCAGGTAAATCACACTATGTAGGTACAGTTAATAAAACTTTTGTAATTCAAAAAGCTAGTAATTCAATTACAGCTAACAACATTACAAAAAATTATTCAAGTAATGCACAAAGTTTCTCAATTGGAGCAAAACAAATTGGAAATGCAAAGCTAACATATAAAAGTGATAATAGCTCAGTTACAGTAGATAATTCAGGAAAAATTACTGTAAAAGCAGGATTTTCAGGAACAGCACATATTACAATTATAGCAAATGAAACAGAAATCTATAAACAAACAACAAAACAAATTACAATTAATGTTTTAGCAAATACAAATAAATCAACTACAAGTAGTAGTTCAAGTACTAAAACTAATAGCTCATCATCTAATAATAGCAGTAGTTCAAGTACAAAAACAAATAGTTCATCTACAAATAGCAACACTTCAAGCACTAAAATAAACAATTCAATTACTGCATCTAACTTTACAAAAAGTTATTCAAGTAAAGCACAAAGCTTTGCAATTGGAGCAAAACAAAAAGGAGATGCAAAACTAACATACAGCAGTAACAATAAAAAAGTAACAGTAAACAGCTCAGGCAAAGTAACAATTGCAAAGGGATTTGTTGGAAAAGCAACAATTACAATTACAGCAAGTGCAACATCAAAATATTATAAAGCAACAAAACAAATTACAATTACAGTTAATAAATTAAATAACTCAATTACTGCATCTAACTTCACAAAAAGCTATTCAAGTAAAGCACAAAGCTTTAAAATCGGAGCAAAACAAAAAGGAGATGCAAAATTAACATACAACAGTAATAATAAAAAAGTAACAGTAAATAGCTCAGGCAAAGTAACAATTGCAAAAGGATTTATTGGCAAAGCAACAATTACAATTACAGCAAAAGCAACAACAGGCTACAATAAAGCAACTAAGAAAATTACAGTTACAGTAAATCCGCCAACAATAAAAATTTCTAAATTAAGCAACTCTGGAAGCAAAAAAATAACTATTAACTGGAATAAAAATACAGTAGTAACAGGATACCAAATTCAATATTCTACCGATAAAAACTTTAAGAAAAATGTAAAAACAGTAAATATTTCTAAGAACAGCACTAAATCAAAATCTATTACAAAATTAACAAAAAATAAAACATATTATGTTAGAATTCGTTCTTATAAAACTGTTTCAAATGTAAAATATTATTCTGGTTGGACAGTAAAAAGTGTTAAAATAAAAAAATAAAGTAATTGTTAAACAAAAATATAAATTGTATTTACAATTAAAAATACTATAAATAAAAACTACTACTAATAAATATATTGGTAGTAGTTTTAAAATTTTTTATAATTTTTTCTTATAGCGATACTTTCTATTTAAATTCTTTGCATTATGGTATTTTTAGTTTGGTATCAATTACTTTTTTCAATAAAATAATTATTTATTGTTTACATTATTGACTATTAAAATTTTCTTTTTAATGCTATTATTAATAAAGTTGACATAGATACTGTTACTAATGCAAATCCTAAATAATCTTCAGTACCTGTTTTTGGTGTTTCATCTTTGCTTGGTGCTTCATTTTTTTTGTAAACAGCTGTTAATTCTATGTTATCAGTGATTGGGGTATCTTCACTAAATACTTTATTATCTCCTGTAACAAAGTTAACAAAAACTTTTCCATTTATATTTTTTACATCATCCAAATTATATTTAGATAAAGTATCATTTTTAGTTACTACTAATTTTTTAGTTAATTCATTATAATTAATAGTTACTATTACAAAATTTTCTTCTTCCATATCAGAGTTTTTAATATCTATATCACTATTGTTTTTTGTTTCATAAATAATAGTATTGTTTCTATCAGTGATAACTATTGAATCTTCAGTAACAAATAGTTTATTTGCTGAGCCTACTTCATTTTCAATAGTTAATTGAGATTTAGTTTGGGGATCTTCATAAAGAATGGCTTTGCTAATTGATTTAAGAGTACCATTCATTACCAATTTTGGATTAGTATTTACAGGGTTAGTAGTTGATTTTCCAACTTCAATTCCTACAGTAGTATTTAAATTTAAATCTCTAATTTCAATTACACCACCATTTGCTATAAGCCCAGTATATTTACAATCGCTAATTGTTACACCATCTAAAACTAGAGTTCCATTTCCATAAGCTTGAGCTCCTTGTTTAGGTCCATGTTTTAATATCATATTTTTTAAGGTAAGAGTTCCTGCTGTAGAAGTAATTATTGATTGATTACCAGATCCTCCTTTACCATACCAAGTATCATCTCCTGATATTGTAAAACCATTACCATTAATAGTTACATCTTTGGTAATATCAGTTAAAGGACCTGATATTGTTATAGAATTAGTTAATGTAATAGCATCTATTTCACCACTATTTACTTTAGATATAGCATCTTTTAATGTTGTTTCATTAGATGCAGATAGACTAGCAGCATTACAAATACTTGGAATCAATAGTAATATTCCTATTAGTATTATAGCAATTAATAAAATTTTTTTCATATAATTCATTTTTTTCACCTCCTAATTCTGCACATTTTTTTAACAGAATCATAATTATTATGTCTAAATTTGCGTATATTATTACAAAATAACATATAAAAAATTATAAATTAATAAAATTGTAAATTGTCAAACAAAAATTAACAAAAATTCTCATATTAAATTAAGCAGTTATTTTAAAATAAAAAATAGCGACTAAAAATCGCTATTTTTTGTTGAGCCGAAACTTTTTAAATACAAAATGAATTTTCTTTATATATAAAAGTTTAATTACTAATATGATGCGTTACCATTGGAGTATCTTTAGTTATAGGCTTAAAAATATATCCATTTTCCAAACCATAATCTATAATATCAGCTAAAGCATTTAATGTTTTTGTATTACCTCCAAAATCATGCATTAATACTACATTAGAGCGACTTTTACTTAAATTATTAACCACATTGTTATATACTTGTGCCGAAGTTTGTGCTCCGCCAGCATCACCAGAACTAACATTCCAATCATAATATCTAAATCCAGCATCAATAACTGTTTTACTTAGCCTTGACATAATGCCCTTGTTATAATTCTTACTAACAGTATTAGAACTTCCGCCAGGAAATCTTATAATTGTTGGACTATACCCTATAGTTGCTGCAATTTTCTTTTGAAGTTTAGTTACATTATTCATAAAAGCTTCATCAGATTTATAAATTTCACTATACACATGTGAATAACCATGAATTCCTATAGAATGACCCTCATTGTATTCTCTTTTTATAAGGTATTCTAATGATGAATTATAATTTAGTACAAAAAAGGTTGCTTTAACATTTTTCTCCTTTAATATATCTAAAATTTTTGGAGTTATACTACTTGAAGGCCCATCATCGAATGTCAAATAAATTACACCTGTACCGCTACTAGAAGGATTAGTACTTTCTTTATATACAACCACTTTTCTAGTCGTTTCTGCTTTATTTCCAGATTTATCACTAACCGTATATTTAATTTTATATTCTCCTACTTTAGAAGTATTTACCTTACCAGATATTTCAATTTTATCAGACAAATCTCCATCTTTTTCATCGATTGCTGTTGCACCTTTTTCTGTATATGTACTATTTACAAGAATTCTCATATTAGCACTACCATTTATGCTAATAACTGGAGCAATATCATCTACAATGAGAACTTTTCTTCTTTCAACAGCTGTATTTCCAGAACTATCTTCCACAGAATATATAATATCATATTCTGTATCAGTTATTTCTTCTTTACTTATCTTAACTTTTTGGGTTAAATCTTCAAAACTATTATCTTCAACCGTAAAACCTAGCTCATCATACTTAGCAGAATAAGATAAATTGTAAACCTTATCACCCTTTAGAGTTATTGTAGGTTTGATTGAATCTACAACATTTATAGTTTGCTCAACATTATATTCACCAACAATAGTTGGAACTTCATATTCTATTTTATATGTTCCAACTTTATTATAATCAACAGTTCCAATTATTTTAACAGAAGATGTTACATCTTTCATATGGTAGGTAGTATGTGGCACTTTGATTTCAGAGTATTGATTGATTTGCAGATTTATCTCTGGGCTAACAATATATACATGAGGTTTTTCTAATAAATATGTACCAGAAATACTTACAGAAAAGATTATAAAAAGTGTAAATAGAATTAATTTTAATTTATGATTTTTTTTGACCTTAAATATTATTGTAACAAAAAGTGCTAATAATAAAAATACTATTAATTCAACAAGATATATGTTCATTTTTTAATACCTCTTTTACTTCATTTAATCTACATTCATTACTATATTTTAATTATATTCTATATTTAAAGGTGATGCAATAAAATTCAAATAAAAAATATTTTTCTAATATACTAAAAGCTTCAATAGACTGCTAAAATTGCAATGATGTGCAGCAACATTGAAGTGACATTCAATACAAGAAGATTAAGCAGAAATCTAATAATTTAATATTACATTTTTATAACATTTTTGTAACAAATAAGTTACAAAACTAATAAATATTTAAATTGATGTTCTAAAATGCTTGATACTGTAAGAAAATGTGAATATAATATGAAATCTTGCTTTTATAAAACTAAAAGCAAGATTTTGTCTTGTTTACAAATAAGCTAATTTATGTTTTATTAAATATAATATCAAAAAGTAGAATAAAAGATACAAAAGATGGAGATAATAAACCAAAAGAAAAAAAGGAGGAATTTTAAAATGACAGAAAACGCTTGCAAGAGTAGAGAGAGAGAGAGAGAGAGAGAGAGAGAGCTATAATTTAGAAAAGAGAGGAGAAATAGGTTTAAATGAAAATAGACCCAATT
>CANQUT010000044.1 GCA_947627105.1 uncultured Clostridia bacterium | reverse complement strand
TAGGTGGTGATATTTATGACAAATAAAGAACTTTTGTACATTGAAGATGCTTTAGGGCACGAAAATTTTATGAAATCGTGCTGTAAAAAAACATCTGAACAACTAAAAGATGTAACTTTAGCAGAATACATTAAGCAATTAGAAACAAAACATACTGAATTATTTAACAAATTTTTAAATTTATTATAGGAGGTAAACTTTTATGGAAGATAAGGACATAATGGAAAAAGAACTTTTAATTATAAAAGGAGTATGTGATTTATATCTTCATGGTAGTATAGAGTCTACCACAGCTGATGTTCATACTGCTTTTAAAGACGCACTAAATACTTCTCTTGATATACAAAATAAACTCTATAACTTAATGGCAGAAAAAGGCTGGTATAAGACTCAAAATGTAGAACAAACTAAAATTGATACAGTAAAGCAAAAATTTGCTTCAAATAATTAATGGGAAAAAGGTTGCAAAGAATGCAACCTTTTCAAAATTCTATATCTTCTTTTTTATACTCTTCTGGTTTTAATCCAAATCTTGTTCGCATATAGTCTAAAACTAATACCATACTAGCAAATGATGCTAATCCTACTATAACAAATGCATGTTGAACGCTTACTAGATCTAGTAATATACCACCTAAAATTGAGAACACACTTGCTACAATACTGCCAATAAATTCATAAGTAAAAGTAATTTTATTTCTATTTTCTTCAGTTGTAAAGTTTTTTATATATTTGCTTTCTAATATATACCATAATGAAGCACATATTTTTTGTATAACAAGCATTACTAGTATAATTGGTATAATTGCATTAGCTTTCCATAAACTTGAAATAATTCCTATAATTATACATGCCCCTATATATGTTAATGATATAAAAGATAACGTTCTATTTTTAAATTTTCTTTCTATCGGTCTTTTTAGTGTAAGTGAAATCCCTGCTATTAAAGTAAGAATAGCAATTATCATAGAAAACTGTTCTTCTTTTATTCCTATACTAATTAATAAATCACTATTATATGTATTTATTATTTCTATTGTACTATATAAAACTATTTGAAATAATATAAAAGCTTTCATCCTTCGTGATTTTAATATGAATTTGAAAGAAGTTTTTAAGTCTTGTTTATAATCTTTTAATGTACTTAAAAATTTTTTATTGTATTTATTTTTAATTTTTACTTCATATACTTCCTTAAACTTAAATGATAATATTGTAGAAATTATTATAAAGCCTAAGCAAATATACATTGGCAAATAGTTATTAATTACAAATAGATATCCTGCTGTAAGTGAGGCTACACCATCTAATATATAATATAAACTTCCACCTCTGGCATCTAATTTAGAATATAGTCCCTCTCCTCCTCTTGTTGCAACAGAATCATATAACAAATTAGATTCTGCAATTGTTTTTATATCATATCCTAAAGCAAAGAATAAATTTGCTATAATTACACTAATTGCACCTGGAAAATATAATAATATTAACATATATATAATTAGCAATGCATTTCCTAATATAATACTGTTTCTTTTTCCAAAGAAATCAGTGATTGTAACAGACGGTATTTGCATTATTATTTTTGATAGTAAGTAAAAACCATTTATTATAAGTATTTCTGAAGCTGTTATTTTTTTAGTAATTGTATAAAATAGAAATTCTATTGAGTAAAAAAATAACAAATCCCATGAAAACATTTTATATATTGGATAAAGCTTTGCATTATTTCTTCTTATTTCTTTTGTTTCTTTTATAGTTTGCATATATTTTTCTCCATTTATTTTTTATTATCTAATAAAATTCTATCTCCTCTTATAACCATTCTTCTATAAGTTCTTTTGGTATATTTAAATTTCCTCTACCAATACCAATTTCTATATCTGGTTTTGGTGTTCCGTGATAATCACTTCCACCACTAATATATAAATTATTCTTTCTAGCATAATTGTATAAAATATCTTTTTTATTATCATCTGCTGATGATGGATGAAAACATTCTATTCTATCAAGTTCCGCTTCATTTCTTAGATCATCTATAAATTTAATAGTATTCTCAAATTTATATTCAAATGGATGAGCAAAAAATGCCTTTCCACCCGCTTTATGTATAATATCTATTACTTCTTTATATGGTGGCCTAAATTCAACATGATTCATAAAATAACTACTTTCTGGATTTGTCATTTCTTTTCTAAATAGAGCTCCAAAATTATTGGCATATTCTTCTCCCAATATTTCACGATTCTTTTCGTTTTTTATAACTTCGTTATAAATAACTCTTTCTACATAAGCATGTACATTTTTAGGTTGTTCTATTTTTTCTTTATCATATATAAATCCCTTTTTATCTAATATATCAAAAAATCTTTGTCTACATATAATTTGCTGCTCTTTTAGTTTTTCATCCGAATAATATTTTAAGCACCATTCATCAATTATTTTCGGCTCTATATTATATGCTAAAATTTCTATACTTCTTTTTTGAAATACTGCATGCAATTCTGTACCTTTTATAATTTTTCCGCTAAATATTTTATTATTTTTAATTGCTACATCTTCATATTGTTTGCAAGTATCATGATCTGTTATAGAAATATATTCTAATTTTTTTGCTTCACACATTTTTAGTACTTCTTCTACTGTTTTGTCTCCATCTGAATATAAAGTATGCATATGTATATCTATCATTATATTTTCCCCCTGTTATTCTATATTATTAACAATACCACAAATTTCTGCTTGTTTTACCATATGTCCAATGTTTCCTTCTCCTGCAAATTTATTCATATCGAAAAAATTTTCTTTCCTATCTAACCAATAAAGTTCATTCACTTCTTTTACTAGATTTACATCTTTATTTAATCTTCCTGCATATACTTCTAATTCCATATCTGATACTTTATATTGAAAATTCATAATATTGGTTAATTTAATATCATTATTAGTTATTCCTGTTTCTTCTTGGAGTTCTCTATATGCGGCACATAGCTCATCTTCATTTTGCTCTACATGTCCACCTACTAAATTAAACTTTCCCTTATATGGTTCTTTTGCTCTTTTACACATAAGTATTTTATCTTCTTCTTTATTATATACTAATATTACATTTAATTTTTTCATATCTGCCTCCAAATATTTCTATTTCCATATATCTCCATTTATGTAAGTAGTTAATGCCATAATAAATGCATTTCTAGTTAAATCAATTCTAGATATTTCATTTTTTGTTAAAAGGCTTATTCCACCTTTTCCGTTATGTAGCTCCGTTCCGCTAAATATTTTATCCATTACTATTCCAAGTTCCGTTTTTCTTATTTCATCCATATATTTATTAGGTATTGGAAAACCTTGGCTAGTACCTACACTTTGTAGGCCTTTTGAATCTTCAATTACTGCAACATTTATATCTATCCAGTCTCCTAGCATATTTATAATGCCAGCTTCACTAGCTATATAATAATCAGCCTTAATATTATTGTTTTTTGCATATTGTTTTAAATTCTTAACTCTATTTTTAGCTCCCTGAAATGTTTCTTCATCAATAGGCTGATTTTTAACATCTGAATTTACAGCTATTCCTTCTATTTGGACATTATCAAAATATTTTTCAAATGCTTCTTTTGCTCCTTGTATTTTTCCCGGATTTTTTGTTCCCATTAATATCTTCATTTTATTTTACATCCCCTTTGCTATTTTCTTTATACCATTCTGCAAATACTTTTAATGCTTCAACTGACCCATCAATTTTTCTTCTTTCTTCTCTTTCTTTATCATCCATCTCTGCAAGTGTTTTTTCAAAGTGCTCTGGTTTAAATATATACCATAAATCTGACCACTTTTCTTCTCTATTTTTTCCTGAAATCTTATTTGCTAAATTTCCTGGATGTTTACCATAAAAATAATGTATTTCTTTTCCATCATGATAAGCTAAACATTCTTCAAATCTGCATTTTCTATTTTCTTTTCCTTGCATTAATTTTAATATACCTTCAATTCCTATTGTATCTAATGCAAAATTAACAAATGCTCTTGGAAATCCTTTTAGTTCATCTATGAAAAAGCCTGAATCTAATGCTATACATGGTTTCTTTATAATTTCATAAGCTTGAGTTACTTTTGCAGTGGCTATTTCTTTTATATCATCGCTCCTAGGTTCATCTAGTTCAAAGTCATATGTACTAAATTTTATATTGTCAAAATATCTTTCAGCTGATTTTGCTTTTCCCTTATTATGTGTTACAAAAACTATTTCTTCCATCATTTTCTACCTTCTTTATAAAGTTTGTTTTAGTTCTTCAAGTTTGTGAATTTCATATTTAGGAATATATATTGTGCTTTTTTCTCCATATCATCTTCATACGGTGTGATTAATTTTCCAGCTGCTCTATCTTTCCATGTTTTTTTATCTATACTATAAAACATTTCAAACTTTGCATCAGTATAATCTTCTTTTTTATACTCTAAAACTATTTTAAAGGCTTCTCTTATATTTGCACAATCATCAGTAAGTGTATCATCTAAATCGAATATTATTGTATTATACATTATTTTACTCCTATATGTTGTTTTCATATGATATCATTAATCTCTTATTTAATCACCTATGTTTAATTTACTTGGAATAATCTTGTCCATATATATTCTCTCCCTTCAAATTTTATTAATTTTTTAAATCTGCTTCTAATAATAATTTATCAAAGTCAGATTGATAGAAATTATTTTATTTCCGTTTTCATCTAATACATCGATTAATTCATCAACAAGGTTAGACACCCTCTTTTATTTTATTTTCTACTTCCAACCAATTATTTACTCTTATTATTCCTTTATCTTTTAGTTCTTCATCTGTTATATTTTTATTTCTGAATTCTGTAAATAGCAATTTTTTATTACAACTTTGTAAATTGGATATTCTATCATCAATTCCTATATCATACTTTATTTTTGTTTTATTTGTCATAAATATAAATTTATTTGTATCTATAAAAGGAAACCAATAATGCAAATATTCATATTTGTTTTTTAGATTAGTAGCTGCATCGATTACATCTTCTTTCCAAATATATGATGTAACAATATAGACATCATGTATTTTATTTAATTCTTTTATCACATCCACGCAATTAGGTAATGGCTCAATGTAATCTCCATTATTGTTTTTATATAAATTTTTATACTTATATATCTTCTTAAATTCTTCTTCTCTTCCTTTTATTAAATCCTGTCTATTTTGAGTATGTAAATTTTCAAAATTTACATTTCCTAAAAAATCCACTAGATAGTCTGAGAATCTTCCTACTACTATAACTTCATCCATATCAATCATAATTGACTTTTTATCCATTTTTATATTTGTCTCCTTTTTCTTCTATTAGTTTATCTTATATTAAAATTAACAATTTTTCATAGTGTTTTACCAATATTTATAAAACATAGTTGTAGCACTACCACACATTCAACATACAGTGTGTGTTTATAAAAAACACCTAGTGTATGCTTGTATGTTGATAAAAGACATCCAATTTTATTTTACTCAATATAATTTCTTCTTATGAAATCATTATCTATGTTATATCATATCAGATGCGAATTCTCAACCTATTTCGTAAAATCTTGTTCAGTTTTCCATTTAAAACAATTTACTAATTATATAGTTTATATGCAAACAATAGTTTTTTCTTGTCAAAAACTATTGATTTTTTGTATATATTTGATATAATATGAACACGAAAGGATGTTTGATATATGCAAGAGTTATTAAATATTTTAAATAATACAAAAAATACTTTAGATAATTATTATGAAATACATAAAAATGAAAATTTCTATGATAAAAGAAACTCTCCTAAAGATTATCTTGAATGGATAGATAAGAAGACAAAAATTATAATGAATTCTCCTGAATTTATTGAAAAATCAAAAGAATATATTGTTCGTGGAGATGTCGTTTGGGTTGAATTTGGATTTAATATAGGTGAAGAGTTTAGCGGTAGACATCCAGCTGTAGTTTTAAAAAACGGTGGTAAAACATTATTAGTTTTGCCTATTACAAGTAAGCAACCAACAGAAAAACAACTTGCTAGTAAAACTTATATTGAACTTGGAAAAATATATAACTTTAAAACAATGAAAAGATGGGTAAATATCTTCAACATTAATCCTATAAGTATTGAAAGAATAGATTTCACAAAGAAAAAAGGAAATATTAAAGGAGTTGATTTAGATAATATATCAAAAGCTTTTTTAGCCTCTGACCTCTTTAAATATAGACCTGCTAAAAATAATTTATAACTTTTCGAAATTTTTGCATAAAATTCTTGATTTTTACATAAAAATATAGTATCATTTAATTAATAGGAAATCTATTTAATTAGATGACTGAGTAGGCTTACTTCGGTAAGCAGTTATGATTTAGAATGTAGCTTATATAGAGATATATAAGCTACAGTTTTTTATTTAATTTGCAATCTGCCACACATCCACATGTGATGTTTGCTTGTAAAAAACACCTAACATATAGTTGTCTGCTGATGAAAGGCATCTACATTCTTCATTAATCTTTTATTTCAATTTTTATAAATGTTATAAAAGATGGCACACTCAATAATAAATATAATAAATCGTTAATTATAATACTAGCTTCTTCTATTGATCCTTGTGAATAGTATTCAATATCATCTGCATCTTTTTCCATTGCGATTTCGTTTTTTAGAATTTTAATTATATAAGGATTAATTTCTTGTACATTTTTTAAAAATTTTTTTGTCTCTTTATAATTCCCTTTTTTAAAGTTCATTATTGCCATAGGAAATAGCATAAATGCTGAATCTTCATTATATTTCTTGTATAACTTTTCACATTCTTCAAATTTTTCTAAAATACAATATAAACCTATTAGCGTATATCGTATTCCCAAGTTGTCACTTTTGCATAATTTTAGCATTTCTTCACATTCATTTATAGCTTCTGTGTATCTACCTAAATCTATTAAAATTGTAATTCTTTTATTTCTGGCTCTCATATAGGGTCTGGTTTCTAATATTCCCCAAAAGGCTCCTATATTTTCTTGGTCAAATATATTCTCTTTTTCTAATAATTTTGTTGCATGTTCAATAATATTATTATATTTTTCTAACTTCTTAATCTGATGTTCTTCAAAGTCTGCAATAAAACTTTCAGCATCAATATTATCTGGATATATTTCTAATGCCTGATTTGCTAATTTTATTGCTTTTGTTTTTGATGTAGCTTCATATGCTTGTTCTAATAAATCATCCGACTGAAATTTAGGATCATCATCAAATTCGATCTCGTTATTATTCAACTTTTGTATAAAATTCTTCATTTCTTTTTCCATTTGTTCTTCATTATCAAAATCAAATTGTTCCAAATATTTATGCATTTGTGAAAATATTTTTTCCGTTTCTTTACTCATATAATTTTCCCCTCTCGTATAATATGTTTATAAGGTTTATTTAATATAAATTTTATAAACATATTTTTTATATTTTAAATAACCTTTCTA
>CANQUT010000043.1 GCA_947627105.1 uncultured Clostridia bacterium | reverse complement strand
ATAGACGAACTTAACTTGTGTTAAATGCTTTTATTTGCATTTTATATTCACAAGTATGTCCGCCTATTTTTATTCTCTTTTATTCCTTTTTTATTTATTTCTAAATGCCTTGTGTGTGTACAGCCTCAAAGCTTTCAGCGTGTACTAATTTTAAATATATAATCTTTTTTTCAATCACTAAATTAAAATTTACAAATCTCTCGCAATATAAAATATTTATTGCATGCTTATATTTAACCATAATTTGGCAAATTTTGCAATAAAAAAGATGAATTTGTTATTATTTTTTTATGCATGTCCATACATCCTACACCCATAAATTTTATAACTTTTTAATGTTATAAAATAATAATCCCTGGTTTAGCCGGGGAATTATTATTTATGTTTAATTTTTAGACTTTTTTCCATTTATTCTTATTTTTAAGAATATTATCACAACTGCTACAACAATTAATATAGCTAGTGGAATTATTATTTTTAATAATGAGTAATTAGCTCCTGTTTTTGGTCTGTTTATGTTTGATATTTTTTCTTTGTTGGTAGATTTATTTTCATTTTAATTACATCACATTTTAAATTTTCTATCATATTATGCTTTAGGTGATTATATGGAAACTTTAAGATATGGTCAAACAGGACCAATGGTAGAATTTTTACAGAATTTACTAAAAAAACTTGGATTCTACAATGCTAATATTGATGGTATTTTTGGAAATCAAACAAGAAATGCTGTTATTAATTTTCAAAAAGCTTTTGGATTAAATCCAGATGGGATTGTAGGCCCTCTTACATGGCGTGCTCTTCGCCCTTACATAAATGGTAGCCTAGGTTTTATTATTCCTACTAACATTAGCTACAGCTATTCTATTTTGCAAATTAATTTAAATACATTAAAAAACCTTTATCCATTTTTAGAAATCTTTTCTATTGGAAAAAGTGTTTTGGGAAATGATTTACCAGTTATTAAAATTGGAAATGGCTCTAAAGAGGTATTCTATTCAGCAAGCTTCCACGCTAATGAGTGGATTACGTCTCCATTACTTATGAAATTTTTAGCAGACTATTGTTATTGCTATGTTAATAATTTACCTATTTATGGAATTAATTCTAGAAATTTATATAATAGTACTACTATTTATATAATGCCTATGGTTAATCCTGATGGTGTTAATTTAGTTACTGGAGAAATTATTTCTAATAGTTCTTTATATGCAAATACAAAGCTAATATCAAATAATTACCCTAATATTCCATTTCCCTCTCGGTTGGAAGGCCAACATTAGAGGCATAAGTTTGATTAACTTCCACCTCTATTTTTAAAATTAATGTAGATTAAACTACATTTTCTTTTTCATCTAAAATCTGCTCGATAGGAGCAAAGTTGTCTATATTTTTATTAATGGAATTTAGTGGTGCAAAATTAAATGTAATAAATACTTTTTTATCTTTGTCAATTTCAATTTTATCAATAAGTCTAAATAGATACGATTTATCTATTTCTTTCATTTTTAAAAATTCATTTATTAACTTATTCATTTTATCATCATTATTTTTACTTTTATCTAATTGCTGTCCTTGTAAAGCTTGAAAATTTTTCATTAGTTCAGACTTTTTTAAATTTAATTTTTCTCTTTCTTTAATATATTTTTGAGAGATTCTTATAAAATCTAACTCTTGTAATATTCCGTTTTAATTTATCTTCATATAGCTCATCCATTATTTTGTTGTTTTTTATAATTTTTGTTTCTGTAGTTTGTATTTGATTTTTTATAGATGAAAGTAAATCTATGGTTTTATTTGTTTCTTTTTTATATGTTTCTTCTAACATTGACTTGTTAGCATAAATTTTGCAAATTTTTTTAATAACTTCTATTATTTGTTCTTCAAAATTATAGTAATTTAAATTTCTCGTATAACAACCTCTTTTTTTATAACCTGTATCTACAATATATGGAATTTTAGGGCGATTACTATTTTGATTTACTTTTAATACAATTTGCATTTTCCATCCGACAATGTTTGCAATAAATCAAGCCTCGAAGTAAATAATCATATTGTTTTACAACTTTTTTTGCTCTTTTTTTATGTATTAGTTGCACTTTTTCAAATACATCTTTAGCAATAATTGCTTCGTGTGTATTGTTTACTCTTATATGTTTTTCTTTTTCTTGCTTTCGAAGTTTTTTTACTTTATATGAAACTACAGATACTTTATTTTGAATTGTATTCCCAATATAAACTTCATTTTTTAACATATTGCATAATGTTGTTTCATTCCATTTAAAATTTGTATTTTCATCTTGGACAATACCTTCTTTTCTATATCCAGATGGACTTAAAATATGATTATCATTTAAGTACTTAACAATTAATTTACTTCCAGTTCCATTTGCATACATTTTAAATATCTTTTTTACAATCTCTACAACATTTTCATCAATAACCAATTTATTTTTGTTAGCTCCATCTTTTTTATACCCGATATGCTGGGATATTACATAAATATTCACCTTGCTTTTGTTTTTCTTTAAAAACACTTCTTATTTTTTTTGATATATCTTTTGCGTACATATCATTTAATATAGCTTTAAATGGTGTAATGTCATTATTTACCGCTTCACTATATGTATCTATACCATCTAATATAGAAATATACCTTACTTGATGTTCTGGAAAATAATTTTCTATGTAGAAACCTGTTTTTATGTAATCCCTACCAAGTCTTGATAAATCTTTTGTTATTACCATATTAATTTTTTGACTTTCTATATCTGTAATTAACCTATTAAACTCTGGTCGATTAAAAGTAGTTCCAGATACTCCATCATCAACATATTCATCAATAAGCTCTAAATTATTTTCTTTTACATATCTTTTAATTATTTTTCTTTGATTTCCAATACTTTCGCTTTCTTGTTTGTCACCATCTTCTCGTGATAATCTTATATACATTCCCACTTTGTAATTTTTAGTTATTAGTTTAAACATTTCACTCCTTTCTATAATTACATAATTTTTAAGACTTTTTTTCAATATTTTTATTTTCGTTCTTTTGAATAAAATCACAAAACATTTTACAAATAACTTTATCAATAGTTGGTTTTGCTTTATCAAATTTACAATAAATTTTTATATTATTTTTATCCAAAATATACACCTCTTAAGCCATATATATTATTCTTAAAATAAGATATTCATAAGTCTTAAAATTTTATAGATAAAAAATTTATAAACATTATAATTTAGTTTTAATGCTTTTTATAAAAATTGGAACAAAAAAAGAAATTACTTTTTAATTTTTAACAAACTTTGAACAAAATTATAAAACCTAATGATATTCTAATCATTAGGCTATATTAAAAAATATAAATTTACGCAAAATTATAAATATATTATATTAAAATTTATCTTCAAGCACCTTTATTCTCTTCATTTTCTTTTTCCTCATATTTTTCGTAAAACCAATCTGTACTTTCTTTATATTTAACTGGATTATCTGCCTTTGCTAAATCTTTATTAATTGCAAATAATATTATCATATATATAACTGAAAATATTTCTTCAAATAAATAGTCATATCCTAAAAATGTTAAATCCACTACATCTCTAATAGATGATATTAAAACAATAATATCATAAATCAATATCCACCCTATAGGTATCATTGCACAAATAATATATCTCTTTGATCTTGCTTCATCATATTTATTCATATAATTTCTTGCTATTATTAGGAAAACCAATGATATAACTTCAAAAACTATACCAAAATCAAATTCTCCAAACATAAGTGGACCAACATAAGTTAATATACTAATAATCATTAATAAAATAGGTGCAATAGTTTTATTTTTTGCTTTGTCTACATTTACTTTGATTGCAAATTTTTTTTCTTCATCTGTCATAAGCCCCTCCATTAACTAATTATATTAAAACTTGATATTTTGTTCTTCGTCAAATAATATAGCATCATTTTTGTTTATTTTTTCTTTTTTTCCTTGAAGCTTCGAAACTTTTAACACTTGATAAATAAGTAGAATATTAAGTAATAAGTGTAGTGCTAATGTACCATATGTTTTTGTTTTAAAAATTCCATATAATTTCAAACACTCATCAACATAGTATTCTTTTTCTGTTTTTATACTTAATCCAGTTATTCCAATGTCTATTTTTTGTTTTGATATATCATTTTGTGATGATTCATCTTCAATATTTTGTCCAGAGTAAAGTACTTCAAATTTTTCCTTAGTATATGTTGCATCAAAGTTTAATTTTATACCAAAGAATATTATCATTGTTATTATTGATATTATTGAAAAAATAATTAGTCTCTTTATTAATGTTGATTCATTTTTTGATGAATAATTAATTATAAATGTTATTCCTAAAAATACAGCTATTACTATTAGATGAGCATTTATAAAGATTTTTTTTATATTCTCTATTGGATCTATAATAGTTGATTTATATGTTGTAAGAAATGATATTACTCCAACTATTAAAATAATGAATGTTACTATCATTTGCATTATTACATACGTATTATCTAGTGGAATGTAATAAAAAAATCTTCTATAAAAGTATGGTCCTCTATAAATACTCTTCCAGTTTTCATTTAAATTATTATCTTCCATATTATCATCTTCAACAGATTGGAAATTTCCTCTACCCATAAAAGCCATAAGCATTATTCCTTTCAATTTTTTTATCGAATATTATATATTATACAAAACATTTGTTTATTTGTCAACTAAATTTTACAAATAACTTTATCAAAGTAGGAAAAAAGTTGAAATTTTTTAACTTCTTTTAAATTTTCAGATTTATGACAATGAATGTATTTTTTCTGCTCTTTCAAATCCATCATCTGAATAGTACTCATACTTTCCATTAGTGTATTTTAGTACCATTCCTTCTGTTGCTTTACTTAATAGATCCTTTGGGATGTCCACTTCTTCAAATTCAGTTTTAGGTGCATCTGTTAAATCCCATAAAAATCTATTATCTCCTAGTTCTTCAGTTACCATATATAGATGCCCTTCTTTTCTATGTTGGTCTAAATTTATATTCTGTTTATCTAATATTTCTTTTGCCATATTTCTTATATCTTCTTGTAATTGCTTAGTAGAAATATTATCAATTACATAATTATTATTTTTAACCTTTAAAACATCATTTATTTTTACTTCATTTGGCATATCTTTTTTGTTAATTGATATTTCCTGTATCTCGCCATTTTCTGCTTTTAACACATTATATGAACTACCTTCATTTTCTTTTACAAAATATATTGCATCATTGTTTAAGTCCTTTTGTGCATAGTTTGATACAACACCATTTAAGTTCCACCTTATAGAATTTTGATTTCCAGTTGTATAGCTATTTTTAGATAATATATCTTCTATGATTGGAATTTCTTCATTTTGGCTATTAAAATTATTTTTTACATTTTTTTCTAAATAATTTGATAATTCTTTTATAAAATCTTGCACAAAATTATTCTCCTTTAAATTGTTAAATAAACCATTGATTAAGTCTAAATTCAATATTTAATCACTCCTTCGTTTTTATTGTTTTTATAATGGAAATATACTATTGATTTAATAGTATTAAGAAATAAACTTAAGAGTAATTATATATCATTTTTCATAAATTTACAATATTTTCTTTATAAAATCTTTTAATAATTTAGCCTATCTTCCTAACTTGCAAAAGATATTAACAATTACTGTTATTTTTCATGACTTTGCCCAGTAGCATAATCAATTTCTATTCCTGGTTGAACATTATAGCAATATACATTAAAACGAACTCCTTGTCCTGAATCTTCAACTGACAATGCTTCCATTTCAACTCCACTTGCTAGAAGATTATTACCCTCAAAAATAGGTGTTACGCGATATAAAACATGATTATTTGCATTTTTATCTATGTACTCTGCTATCTCATTTTCAAATGGTAACATTCCCTCTGTATTTAAATACCTTGTCCCAGTTATCAAATTGTTTTTATTTGCATTTTCCCCTGAAAGTTGCCACCCTATTAAATGACAACGATTATACAAATATTTATCTTTAATTAAATTATCATATCTTTTTTGTACCCACCCAGAAAGATCTTTAACATTACCTATTTCGCCTCGTTCTTCTCCTTCTTTTGGCATAATTTCTTTGCAAATATTTGCATAAGCTACTCCTGCTTTACCATTTCCTAAATCATTATAATTTTCAAAAGGTTCTGTAGTTAAATCTTTTTCTGTAAAATATGGAATATTATTGTTTATTTCAACATATGCATTTTCAGAATATTCTGGAATTGTAGATAAATCAAATACTATGTTTTGACTATTGACATCATTATTATTCTCCGAACTTTTTGTATTAAAATCTTGGCTTATATATCCATAAAATAAAACAAAAATTAGTACTATTACTGAAAATACTATTTGCTCAAGATTTAATTTTTGACTTTTCCTTTTTCTTCCCATAAAGAATTCTCCTTAATTTTAATTATTTTTATTTTAGCATTAAAATAACTATTTCTCAATATGGGTTTTAAATAAAAGTTAATAAAATTGAATTTTAAAAGCTATCAAACAGTTTTCTAAATGTCTTGTAACTACTTAAATTACACGACTTTGCATTTTTAGATTAATTTATCAAAATTTCTTTTACTATAATAAATTCTGCTTATTTCCATTACATTGCTTTTTACAGTATAAAATACTGTATATTTCTTTATATTTATTTTATAATATTTAATAGCTCCATTTTCAAATGTTTTAAATACTTCATATGATTCTGGTGATTGGCTTCTTACTTCAATTTGTTTTACCACTTCTTTGTATAAACTATTTGCTGTTATTTTATTTTGTAATTTATATGTAATGTAATATAAAATATTGTTAAATTGTGAAATAAATGTTGGCAAATATTTTATTTCATAATTCTTATTTTCCATCAATTATCCTCCTTGCCATTTGTTTCATTTCTTCATGAGAATAATATCTGGTATTTGGATTATTAGCCTCTTCTTCCGCCTCTTCCAAAGCTTTATCAATATCAACTACTCCAAATCGAGCTTCTAGTGCTTTTTCTTCGTCTAATGACTTTAGCATTTCAGAATATTTTTCTAAACTCATTACTACCATTGAGCCATATCCGTTTTTGGTTAAATAAACTGCTTCATCTTCTTTTAGGACTAATTCCTCTATCTCTGGATATTTATTTCTTAAATCTGATACTGGTCTAATATTAATCATATAAATTCCTCCTTGAATTTTAATTATCATAATTTTATCATTATTTTATATTTTTTTCAATATTTTATGCAAATATTTTAACCAATTTTACTATTTTTTGATTTAAGATTTACTCAATTTTGATAAATTCATCTAGATTTTCATTAATAGAGTTAAGTTTTGAAAAGTTAAAATATATGTATACATTTTTATCTTTATCAATTTCTATTTTATTGATTAAACGATATAAATATATTTTATCAATTTGCTCTAATTTCAAAAAATTTTCTATTAATTCATC
>CANQUT010000042.1 GCA_947627105.1 uncultured Clostridia bacterium | reverse complement strand
CATCTAATGTTTGTCTATTTTAATTTTTAAAAAATCTATATTTTTTGGTTATTATATCCTTTAAATTAACACTTTAACAAAAGCTTCCTCATCATACATATTATTCATATATTCCATTAAATTATCTAAAAGTTCTGGAACTTCTTCTGGAATAGGCGGAACAAATGTAGCCCCTTCTTTTCCAAGACCTCTTGGCCCAATATAATTTTGAATATCCCTAATTTCTCCAGGTGACTTATCTTCTCCTCTAACTCCAGATAATAATATTTTGTGCATAGAATTAATCATATTAACACTAAAATTTCTATCTTTTAATTTTTCATTTGCATATTCTAGCATTTGTTTTAAATTTTTAACTTCTTTAATACTATCATTAGATTCTTTATAATCCATGTAATACATATCATCTTGAGATATTTGAGTTCCCTCAATTCTTGAAGATCTAATACTTTCACCCAAAACTAAAGAATCAAGAAAATATTTTTGATCAAATTTAAACATTTTTAATAAAGACTTATATTGACCATATTTATCATTTGCTTGACCTAAAAACTTAATTGTCTCTTTATCAAGTTTATATGTAATTGGCAACGTTTTTGCTTTGTATGGTTCCATATTTTATCACTATCCTCTATTATAATATATCACATTTTTATTAAAAATATACATTTTTTCGTGAATTACTGTGCATTTTACGTTATATATTTACATTTTTCAATAGTTTTTTGTATATTTTTATATAATGTTACAAAATATAATATAATGCTATTATTGGATTATATCACAAAATGCTAAATAAAATTGGGCAAAAAATTTAAATTTCAAAATTAACAAAACCTTATAAATAAAGGGTTTCAACAAAAATGGAGCGCTATTGCGCTCCTTCAGGGGGCTATTTAATTTTAGTTCTTTATGATATTTATTATCATTTTTCACTTTAAAATTAAACAATTTTCTCCTTTTTTGATTAGATTAATTTAAAACATATTTTTACTTTTTCAAAATTTTGCTACCTAAATGCTACCCAGAAATTGAAATTTAATTGTTATAAAATCTTCTTATTAATGAACATTATTAATTATTCTCTTCAATTTTAAATTCTATAATTTCTTCAGTAATATTTGTTACTTTAAATATTCCTTGTTGTTTAATTTTTCTTAATATTGCGTTGTAAATTGTTCTGTTATATGAAATTTTATGGATTTCATCTTTATTAAACGCTATTTTTATTCTCTCAATAAAATTATTGTATGCTATAGCATTATCTGTTCTTTTTTCTTTTTTATACATACCATATATTAGTGATATTTTTTTATCATTATTGACTTCATTATATTTTAATAATAATTCTAAATCTTCAAACGATATTAGGTTTAGTATTTCTGTTAATGTTTTATTGCTATTAAAACAATTTAATATATAACTATATCTTTCTTCTTGAGATAAAATCCTACAAATATATTTGTACGTTGCTTTATTGAATGTTAAACAATTATACTTTTCTAACAAAACTAGTTGTTCTTTTGTTAAGCTATCAATTTGTTCATATTTTGGAGAATTTAATCGTAGTATTTTTTCAGCATTATTTAAGTCTACCTTTATTAAATACATACAATAATCCTTAAAAAATAAGTCAGTTCTTTGGAAATCATCATTGGGAATATTTCTACCAATTAATTTGTTTAAATTACTAGTAGTATAGTCAAACAATAAATCACTGCTTACCTTTTTATATAGATCAATTATATTTTTCCACATTATATTTAAATGATCATATAATATTAAAAATTCATATAATTCATTTTCAACATTATCTATAGTTCTTAATTTAAATTTTTCTCTTTTAAAAATTATTTTCTTAGTTGATATACTTATATTTTTATCAAAAATGACTTTAATAAGTAATTCCGCATCATTAAATTTTATATCATTATTTATATAATACTCCTCGCAAAAATCTTTTAAATTTTTTCTTATGTAATTATATAACAATAAAGTTGTTGAATCAGCTTTTAAACTTTTAAAATCAAATTTTTCTTTTTTAGTTATTTTATTAATATTATTTTCAGTAAAAGAATATAAATTATTTTCATATACAAATTCATAGTTTTTCTGATTTAGTAATTTTATTTCATTAATGCGTGGATGAATTATTAATATACTTTCTTTTACTTTTTCATTATCAATTATTTCATTGATTTTATCATTATCTTCTATCATAAAATTATTTTCAAAAAATAATTTTAACGAATTTAAATCATTTATGTGCTTTATATATTCTGGATAATAAAGCATATTTATGAATAAAAACTTACCATCTTCAATAGAAAAGTCATTTGCATTATCAATATACGGTTGCCAAATATCATATTTATTTTTTTCAAATTTAGTAAAAACAAAATCACAAATATCTGTATTTTGTTGTAAAAATGTAAGTATAAATTTTAATTTAATCTCATTTGTTTCTTCGAATTGCATAAATATTTTATTTAAATATTGTTCTTCTTTATTTTTTATTAAATAATATAGTAAACAATAATTTAATATGTATGGTGAATCCAAATCTTCTTTAATAATACTCAAAATCGTTTTAAAGCCAGTTAATTTGATGTCAAATGAATACTTTTGTTGTCTAAAATTCATTAAAAATTCACTATCACTATACATTAATGACTCAGTATCATTGTAATTTTCAAATATTACTGGTGATGTTATGTAATCCATATAATCTTCGGTAATATAACTATTTTTTATTAAGTCATATAATAATTGATTATCCTCACTACTTTTTATATCTTTTAGAGTGAAGTATTCTTTGAATATTTCATTTACACTCAATAAATTTACATTAGATATTTTAGAATTTATTTCTTCTTTAGTTTTCTGAAGTTCTATAATTTTTTTATTGTTATTTAAATTATTATACCTTTCTATAAATTCATTTTTTGATCCAAATTGCTCGAAAACCAATGCTTCCGAAATCCTTGCACCATTAGATTTTCTTAATCCAAATTCATTTTCTTTTAATTGCGACATATCAAATTCTTCATTTAAAAAGCTAGAAATAGGTTCTTGATTTGAATTAATATAGTAATAATCTATAATATAGTTACTGCCGCCACCTTTATATATATTTTGTGCTAATAAAGTCTCTTTCAATTCTTTACAACTATTTAATATATCGTTTTCTATTTTGTTTATCTGCTCTGTTATTAATTCTTTATCCTTATTTAATTCTTCAATTAGACTATTTCTTTTATCTATTGAAGAAGAAAATACCTCTTTAATAGTATCTGTTCCTTCAAATATCAAGTTATATTCTCTATAATAATAATTTTTGAATGCTACCATTGCAAATAATTTATCATTATTCCTGGTATTAGTTATATCTTTAAATAAACAATAGTCATTTACTATATTAATTAGTGTTCTCATATCATAAATATTTTTTGAAATAATTCCTATTACTTTTGATGAAAGACCATCATATACATTTTGCTTTTTTAATAAACCAATTAAATTTAATTCAGAATTAAATGCTGTGGATATTGGTAAGAGCGAAAGATTATAATCATAAAATTTATTTTTATCTTTAACACTATCAAATAAGTTATCTTTAACTGCATAAATAAATACAACTTTATCTATCGCATATGCATTATTTAAAATAGTATTTAGTTCTTTTAATTCTTGAATTACTTTTAGTGCAACATCATTTGGAAATCTATCTAAATCTTCAAATATAACTAAATTACATTCGGTAATTTGGAAATAATAAATTATTTCTGAAAGATACCTACTAAATAATGAATTAGACGCTGAATGTAGCTCAAATTCACAATCCTTGATTTTTACCTTATTTACTTTTATTTTATTAATTAATAATTTAACAATTTTAAATATTACGTATATAACAATACATAACATTATCCAACCATTTATTCCAAAAAAATCGTTTAATTTCTTTAGACTTAAAATGCCTTTCTTAAAATATTTGTAATAGTAAAAAATACAAAACCAAATTGAATATAAAATTATAATTGTATATGATAGTTCTTTATACCATGGTTCTTTATCAAGCCTAATCAATGATGATTTAGGAAACTTTGAAGATTTTTCTCTATATATTATTTGCTTTAAAATTGATTCTTCCACTCTATTCACTAATATTTGCTCTTTAGAATCTATCTCATGATCTGGGTTAGTAGGGATATCCTTATCAACAATATAAGAGCCAATTGTAACTGTTAAAGCCTTTTTTTCATATTCCTTTTTGAAATCAAAGAATGTCTTTATAAGAGTGCTTTTACCACTGCCATAACTTCCTATAATAGCTATATTTTTACATTCATCAAGTAACAATAATTCTTCTAATTTGTTGATATACTTTATATTTAATTCATTCAATACAACTTTAGGCCCTAAAGGGAGTATTTCGGTTTGCAAATCTTCTTTTTCATCCATTTTAATCACTCCTAATCTTTTTGTGTTTATAAATAAAAGAGCGTAATAAAAATTATAAAATTTATATCAACGCCCTTTATTCTTAAATTTATTTTTCTTTTAAACACCTGATTTTCTTCTATTACAATCCTTACAAAGCATCTGACAATTTTCAGCTGTTGTTTTACCACCTAAATGCCAAGGAGTTATATGATCTCCTTCCATTTCTTCTATTTCATAATGTTTTTTACAAGTCGTACAAATACCTTTTTGCCTTTCATACGCTTCACGTTTTTGGTTATCTGTAAATGACCTTATATTTAGATGCTTTTCTAATCCTGTTATAAGGTAAGAATAAATACCTTTTTTGTTAGTAACATCATCATCCATCATAAGTTTTGTTACTTGTTCTTCTAATTTATCTGAGTTGTATTTTTCATCTCTATAATTATTGTATAGAATTCCCCAATCTATTCCTTTCATTTCTCTACGATAATTAGGAAATAATCTATTTACCCAGTCAATTACGCTTTGGTAATAAATCCATAATTCATTTGCATCAGAATCGTGTTGATGTTCTGACATATAATCTTCTATTTCTTTATTTTCTTTTGAAGAAATCCATTTTAAAACAGTTTCTAAATATTCTTGCCTAATTGTAGATCCATTCATATATTTTTCACCAATTTGGTAAGCAGGGCAAGAGGTTTTACTAAAATACCTTTTAGCATCCGTTAGCCATTCACCTGTATAAATAGCATTTCTTAACTCTTGATCTGTTAACTTTTCTCCAGCAATATTAATTATTTTAAACCAATCTTGAATTTCTTTATCATTACCAGTACAAAAATATACTAATAATTTATAATTCAATATATGTTCTCGTTCTGTATCTGTTAGATTATGAAATGCTCTCGAATTTATAGAATAAGCGCCATCAACGTATTCACAAATACTTATTGTTCTTTGTTGTCCATCCAAAACTTCAAAAGTACCATCATCTTTTTCAATCCAATACATAACATTTAGAGGAAAATCACTATTGATACTATTTATTACTTCGTTTCTTTGTTTTTCATTATAAACAAATTCTCTTTGATATTTTGGTCTAATATTTAATTTTCCTCCAAAACCTACAACACCATTTTCATTGTCATTAACATAATCTTTAGTAACATCTCTAATAGGAATTTCTTTTAACTTAATTTTCATTATCTACTACCTCCAAATCGTTTCTTTGAATAATAACTCTAAAATACATTGACTTCCCATTAACGTCTGTAGCCTCAAGATGATGTTGCTGAATATAATCATTCGTTCCACAAATATCATATAACGAATACCTATGTAATCCATCAATGATTTTAAATTGCATCGGATTATATTTATCTAAAAATGTAATTGGCACACCTATGTATTCAAAATAATCCTTTGGAATATCAGTATATTTATTTACGTTAATAGCATCATAATTATCAAATTTAGGATAATCTTCAGAAGAATATTTTTTGTATAATATTAACTTTTCATTATGTCTTTTAACAGGTAAATTAGTAAACCAACAAGATGTTGCAACTCTTACCATTTTCTTCCCATCAACAATTTTATGATATTTTTCAGTATCATCTGGAACAAAGAAAAACATTCCTACATTAAAATTTGTATAACCCGTTCTAATATTATCTTCTTTGAACAATTTAAATATTTCTTTATATGAAAGTGCATTTGTATTTCCCATAATTATGAATTGCTTATTATACTCAATCAGTTGAGCAACATATTCTCTAAATAGGCTGAACGGAGGATTGGTTACAACTACATCAGACTCCTTTAATAATTCTATACATTCATCACTTCTAAAATCTCCATCGCCTTTTAATAAAGTTAAAGTATTTTTCTTATTCTTTACTAAATATTCAACATCTGATAAATCTATAGCTCCATCGCCATTACTATCATCGACTTCAGTTATTTCAATTTTATATGCTTTTTTTGCATTTTTCTTTTCAATTTTCAATCCCTCAACATCAAATAAAGACAATTGAGTATACGCAACGGGTGAAGTAGCATAACAAGTAGCAATTAACTTTTTTAATCCTAAAAAATTAAAATTCATAGCAAAATACTTGAAAAAGTTAGATTCATAGGGATCATCACAGTTACAAAATATAATTTTGTCTTTAAATTCTTTTCTATAATTATTTAATTCTTTTTCAATATCTGATAACTGCGTATAAAATTCATCTTTTTTGGCTTTATTTGCTTTTCTTAAATCATCATTTTTATTTGCCATACTACCACTTCCATTTCATTTATCATTATACCATTTTTACAAACAAAATTCGACATTTTAAATTATTTTTTTATAAAAATATCGGCTTATTTTCGGACTAACATCGGCTTATTTTCGGATTATTTTAGATTTTTTAGATATTTTTCTGTTAAAACATAATCAACATTTCTAATTTGTTTGTCATTAAATCTCTTTAAAAAATCTTTTTCAATCCACTTTTTAATCCAATTATTAGCAGTATCTATGTTAATTTTAAAATGATTTGCAATATCTTTAGCTTTAATTTTATTATTTGTAACAACATAGTTCGCTATCCATCTTTCACGTTTATCTAAAGTGTCTATGATATTTATTTCTTCTTTGCTATTTTTATAAATCTCTTTTACTCGATTTCCAACTGCTTCAAATGTATTAGCCATAGTTGAAATAAAATATTCTAGCCACTGTGTTATATTTGCTTCATTTCTTCCAAAATAGAAATTATGATGTAATCCCATTTGTAGAGAATTATAATATTCTTCTATATTTCTATCATAGAATTCTTCCATTACATAAAAACCTTTTAAATCATAATTATATGCTTTTAAAATATAGGTAGCAAGTAATCTTGAACAACGACCGTTACCATCCCAAAAAGGATGAATTGTAACAAACTCATATGCTAAAATTCCGGCTTTTATTGGAATTGGAATATCTTTTGTATCTTTAGAATTAAATTCTTTAATCATTTGCTTAATCAAAGTTGATACATCTTTTGCTTCTGGTGGCATATAAACAATTGCTCCTGATATAGAATCAGCAACAACATTTTGTTCTTCTCTATAATTATTTTTATGTGTTATATTTTTCCCAGAAACAAGGTTATGAACCTTAAATATTAAATCTTCAGTTATTGTATTATGTTCCTCTGATTCTTTGTTTAGATATATTAAAGCATTATAGTAATTTCTAACTTCCAAAACATTTCTTTCATGAGAATCTTTTTTGTTTTCAATTACATCTTTTACTTCATTTAAATTTAAGTTGTTACCTTCAATTTTTGTGGAATAATGTACTCTTTTTGCTATTGACTCTTTCTTTATTTCTTCTTCAATAGATAATGGCAATTCGAGTAAGTCAACTATTTCTTTTGCTCTATTTATTCTTAATAAGTCATTAACTATTTTATTTGTATAATTCCATTTTATATTTAATTTTTCCATCCAAACCTACTTTCTATGACAGGATGACAGCAAATTTTGGGATGGATACTCCCATTTTTTTGTGTCATTGGTGTCATTTTCCAATTTTGTCATTTTGTGTTGCTATTAAATCAACTTGTCTAAATGTTTTCTCTACTGCTACTAAAGTTATGATTAAACATATTGTAGTCATAATAAATATGCCTGTAATAGTATAGAATCGTTTATAAAAATCTTTGCTCCAAAACTCTGCAATAAATACTAAACTAACTATCATTGCTTCTGCAATAGCTAAAAAGAATATAAATTCTGATGTTTTTCTAGTAAGATTCTTATCTCTTTTTTTATCTAATTTTCTATAACGAGTTTTACCTTCTTTTCCCCAAACATCAATAAAATGTATTCCATCAATGATAAGAAGACTTGTTCCTATCCAAAACCAATGTGTAAAAGCATCTATTTTAAAACAACAACCAATAAAAGATATTATTTGTATTATAATTCCTATAATTTGAAACTTTCTTAATCTTTTTAAACTATTTACCATTTCTAAACTCCTTTATAGCTTGACTATTTAGTAAATCTAAAATATGTTCATTAGTTTCATTTTGATATTCTA
>CANQUT010000041.1 GCA_947627105.1 uncultured Clostridia bacterium | reverse complement strand
GATTCGAACCCACGGTAGGCTACAAACCTACGCCAATTTTCAAGACTGGTGCCATAAACCAACTCGACCACCTCTCCTTGTTTTACTGCTACCAAAGTCGGTAACAGTATATATATTAGCACATTTAAGCCATATTTGTCAATAGAAATTTTTAGAAATTTAGCTATTTTATTATTATTGTTTTTTATTTTGTATTTATTCATTTATTTTATTAAACTTAAAATTCTTTCTAAATCTTCATTAGTAGAATATTGAATTATAATTTTTCCACTTCTTTTTCCTGCATTTAGTTTTACTTTTGTTCCAAAAAAGCTTTGGAATGTATCTTCAATATCTCTACAAATTGCTAATCTTTGCTCTTGTTCTTTTTTAGGCACTTTCTTTTTGTTTTGAATTCTATCTTCTATATCTTTAACTGTTTCCCCTTTTTCTATAATCCTAAGTGCTGCCTCATATTGCTTATCTGGATCTGTAAATCCAAGTAATGAACGACAATGTCCTTCTGTTAATTTTCCTTCTGTTGCAAGTTTTATAACTCTTTCATCTAAGTTTAATAATCTTAATGTATTAGTTACTGTACTTCTATTTAAACCTACAGTATCTGCTAATTGTTGTTGTGTCATTCCATAGCTATCTAATAATTCTCTAAATCCTCTTGCTTTATCTATTGGATTTAAATCTTCTCTTTGTATGTTTTCAATTAAAGCAATTTCCCTATTTTTTCTTTCGTCATTTTCTCTAACTATACAAGGTATTTCTTTAAGTCCAGCTTTTTTAGAAGCTCTCCATCTTCTTTCTCCTGCTATTATTTCATAATAGCCTTCTTGTTTTGATACTATAATTGGTTGAATTACACCATATCTTTCAATAGAGCTTGCTAGTTCTTCTATTGATTCTGCTGGAAAAGTTCTTCTTGGTTGACTTCTATTTGGTTCTATATCTATAAGCTTAATGCTTTGTACTATTTGCTCCCCTGCTTTTAATTTTCTTTCTTCTTCTTTTGTTAACTCATTATCATTAAATAAGGCTTCTAGTCCTCTTCCTAAACCTGTTTTTTTTGGCATTTATGTATCAATCCTTTCTATTAAAATTTATATAGCATGTTTTCCTTTCGCTTTTCCTTCATTATTTTTTAAAAATTCTTTTACAAATTTATCATAGCTCTTAGCACCTTTTGATCTTGGATCATATACAGAAATAGGCATTCCATAGCTTGGCGCTTCACTTAATTTTACATTTCTTGGTATTACTGTTTTATATACTTTATTTTCAAAATATTTATTTACTTCTTTAACTACTTGATTTGATAAATTTGTTCTCATATCATACATAGTAAGAAGTGCACCTTCTACTTCTAAATCTTTATTTAGATGCTTTTTTACTAAATTTACCGTATTTAATAATTGCCCTAGACCTTCTAATGCGTAGTATTCACATTGTACAGGAATTATTACACTATTTGAAGCAGTAAATGCATTAAGTGTAATTAGCCCAAGTGATGGTGGACAATCTATTATAATATAGTCATAATCTTCTTTTATTAAATCTAATTTTTCTTTCAATCTATATTCTCTAGACATCATTGATACAAGCTCAACTTCTGCACCTGCTAAGTTTATATTAGATGGGCAAATATATAAGTTTTTTATTTCTGTTCTTTGAATTGTATCTTTTGGATCTACTTCATCACTTATTATTAAGTCATATACTGATAATTCTGATTTTTTATCGCAACCAACACCACTTGTAGCATTTCCTTGTGGATCACTATCTATTAATAATACTTTTTTTCCTCTTTTTGCAAGTAAAGTGCTGAAATTTACTGCTGTTGTGGTCTTTCCTACTCCGCCTTTTTGATTTGCTATTGATATTATTTTTTCCAAGTTTATTGCCTCCATTTTTATTTTATGTAAACTACTTTTAATATTATTTTTAAAAAAATTGACATATTAATGATATAAAAATATTCATTATATGTCAATAAATTTTTAAAATTTTTTATGAAACTTTTAATATTTTTTTATTTTATAAAATTGGCTCTTTAGCAGGAGTTCCAGCTTTTCTAGGGTATTTTGTAGGAGTATTTTTTACTTTTTTTATAATTACAATTTTTCTTTTTATATCACTTTCCGGAAGTAATACTTCATCTATTTTTTCTATTTCTCCACCTAAAATTTGTAAGGCTGTTTTTGCTTCATTTATTTCTTCTTCTATATCAAATGCTTTCATACAAATGCATCTTCCCCCTACTTTAGTAAATGGAAGCATATATTCTAATAAAACATTTAATCTAGCAACTGCTCTAGATACTACAAAGTCATAGTTTTCTCTAGTATTTTTTTGATTTACAAATTCTTCTGCCCTGCCATGTACAGTAGCTATTCTTTCTAAATTTAAGTTGTTTATAACTGTATTTAAGAATGTTATTCTTTTATTTAATGAATCTAATAATGTAAATTCAGCATCTGTTTTTACTATTTTTAATGGTATTCCAGGAAATCCAGCTCCTGTTCCTATGTCTAGTACATTTTTTCCATTATCTATATAGTTTAAAATTGTTAGGCTATCAATGAAATGCTTTAAAATAATGTCATTTGGTTCTGTTATTGCAGTTAAATTCATTTTTTCATTCCATTCTAATAATAGCTGCATATATTTATAAAACTGCTCAAGTTGCTTATCATTTAATATAACCTGCAATTTTTCAGCTTTATTTTTTAATTCATTTTTAAAAATCTCATATTCCATTTTTATATCTCGCCCCTCCCTTAGGCACAAATCTGGCTTAAAAAGAATTATAATTATTTTTCAACCTTATAACTCCTAATATGTTTTATATAAAACTATATATTTTGTTTTAATTGTTCTAAGTAGATTAATAATACAGAAATATCTGCAGGAGATACTCCTGAAATTCTAGATGCCTGTCCTACTGAACTTGGTCTTATTTTATTTAATTTTTGTCTTGCTTCTAGTCTTAATCCTTTGATTTTTTCATAATCAATAGCTTCTGGCAATAGCTTCTTTTCAAGTTTTTTAAATTTTTCTACTTGTTGCATTTGAAGTTTTATATAGCCTTTATATTTTATTTCTATTTCAACTTCATTTGTTACATCATCTGGCAAATCTTTTCTATTTTCGTCTATATCTTTTAAGGTTTTATATGTAAGTTCTGTTCTTCTTAATAAGTCTGCAAGTTTTGCACCTGTTGTTAAACAAGATGATCCATTTTCTTCTAATATTTTATTTACCTTACTACTTGGTTTAATAATTGTATTTTCTAGTCTTTCTATTTCTTTTTCTATTTGCTTTTTCTTTTTTAAGAACTTTTTATATCTTTTTTCAGATATAAGCCCTACATCATAGCCTATTTGCGTTAGTCTTAAATCTGTATTGTCTTGTCTTAAAAGTAGTCTATATTCTGCACGTGATGTCATCATTCTATATGGTTCGTTAGTTCCTTTTGTAACAATGTCATCAATTAATACTCCTATGTATGCATCTGAACGATCTAAAATAACAGGAGGTTTTCCTTTTAGTTTTTGTGCTGCATTTATTCCTGCCATAATTCCTTGTGCTGCAGCTTCTTCATAGCCTGAGGTTCCATTTATTTGACCTGCAAAAAACATTCCACTTATCTTTTTATGTTCTAAAGATAATTTTAATTCTAATGGATCAATACAGTCATATTCAATAGCATAAGCAGGTCTTGTAAATTCAACATGCTCTAGCCCTGGTATAGTCCTATACATTGCAATTTGTACATCTTCTGGAAGTGATGAACTCATGCCCTGTACATACATTTCGTCAGTATCTCTTCCTATTGGTTCTATAAAAATTTGATGCCTTTCTTTATCTGCAAATCTAACTACTTTGTCTTCTATTGAAGGGCAATACCTTGGCCCCGTTCCCTTTATTTCACCTGCATATAAAGGTGATCTATGTAAATTTTGGCGAATAATTTCATGTGTTTTTTCGTTTGTATATGTTAAATAACATGGAAGTTGATTTTCTTTGTTTTTTATTTTATCTTCGAATGAAAATGGTACTGGATTTTCATCTCCGTTTTGTATTTCCATTTTTGAAAAGTCAATACTATTTTTATTTACTCTTGCTGGCGTTCCTGTTTTAAATCTAAGAAGATTTATTCCTAGTTTAGTTAATATATTTGATAGTTTATTAGCTGGAAATACTCCATCTGGTCCACTTTCATATGAAACTTCCCCAATATATATTTTTCCTTTTAAATACGTTCCTGTTGCTAAAATTACGCTATCTACTTCATATATTGCACCAATATTTGTTTCAACCCATTTTACCTTTCCTTCTTCTACTCCAATGTCTACTATTTCTGCTTGCTTTAAGAATAGATTTTCTTGTTTTTCTAATGTGTGTTTCATTTCCATTTGATATTTTTTTCTATCAGCTTGTGCTCTTAAAGAATAAACTGCAGGTCCTTTTGAAGTATTTAACATTCTTAATTGAGTATATGTTTTGTCAATATTTTTGCCCATTTCTCCACCTAAGCAGTCTATTTCCATTACTAAATGTCCTTTAGAACTTCCTCCTATATGTGGATTGCATGGCATATTAGCAACTGCTTCTAAACTTATAGAAAAAAGCAATGTTTTAAGTCCTAGCCTTGCTGTTGCTAGTGCTGCTTCGCATCCTGCGTGTCCTGCTCCTATTACTGCTATATCATATTTTCCAGCATTATATTTCATTTTAATTTAATTAGTTAGATTAATTTCTAACTATCTCCTTTCTAAATCTATTTTTATAATTTTTTCAGTTTTTTATGAAACTAAAATTACTGTTTCGTTAAACTTTTTGTCATGTCGAATTTTGTCGAACTGATTTTTATGCTATTTTTATTAGTTTTTAATAAACTTATAGTTTGTATATTGTCTTTTTGTTGTAGTTTTGACTGGTATGTTTTGTGACAGCTTTCTATATTAAAATAGCATGTTCCACGAGTTCTTTTAATATAATCTATTAGTAAACATATACTACTTTTATTTAAAACTGCCTTCTGTTTTTCAATTTATTTGCCTAAACAAAATTTAGAAAATATTTCTGAAATTATATCTTCAGAAGCATTTTTTCCAACAATACTACTAAGTTCTTCTAAGGCCTGCTTTAGTGAAATAGCAATTAAATCAATAGGTGTTCCCATTTCTACACCTTTTTTTGCCTCTTCTACACTATAACTTGCTTTTTTTATTAAATCTTTATGTCTTATACTTGTAATTAAATTTCCATCATTTATATTTATTTCATTAAATGAAAACATTTCTAATATTTTATTATATAAATCTTCTATACCTTCTTTATTTTTAGCAGATATCTTTATTATAGGCTTTTTAACGTCTTGCATTTTTTTTGCATTTTCTAAATGGTTGTCTTTTTCATCTATTTTATTTAATAAAATAATTGCTTTTTTATCTTTAATTATATTTAATATTTTTAAATCTTCTTTATCTAAGTCTTTAGTATTGTCAAATATACTAATAATTAAATCCGCTTCGTTTGATAGTTTTAAAGCCTTATCTACCCCTATTTTTTCAATTTCATCATCTGTATTTCTAATTCCTGCAGTATCTATTAATTTTAAAGGTATTCCATGAAGGCTAATCATTTCTTCTATAGTATCTCTGGTTGTTCCCTCTGTTTTGCTTACTATTGCCCTATCTTCATTTAAAATTGCATTTAGTAAAGATGATTTTCCTGCATTTGGCTTTCCTATAATAACTGTACGTATTCCCTCTTTTAATATTTTGCCTGTATCAAAACTTTTTTCTAATTTATTTAATTTTTCACTTATTTTATTAATTTCCTCTATAGCTTGTTTATTAGTTACTTCTTCTACATCATACTCTGGATAATCAATAGTAACTTCTATATTTGCCATAACATTTAAAATATCTTGTCTAATTTCTTCTATTTTTTCAGATAGACTTCCTTGTAGCTGATTAAACGATGCTTTAGCCTCTTGCGCGGTTTTTGCATTAATTAAATCTATAATTCCTTCTGCTTGAGTTAAATCTATTCTTCCATTTAAAAAAGCTCTTTTTGTAAATTCTCCAGGCTGAGCGAGTGTTGCTCCTGCAAGTAAACACTGCTCTAATATTTTTTGCTCTATAATCATTCCTCCATGTGAATTTATTTCGCACATATTTTCTGTTGTATAACTTTTAGGTTCTTTAAAATATGAAACTAATACTTCATCTATTTTTTCTTTTGTTTCATAATTTATAATATAGCCATATTTCATTGTATAACCTTGAATTTCTTCTATATTTTGCTTGTTTTTTTGTATAAATATTTTTTCTAATATTTTAAAGCAATCTTTCCCACTCATTCTAATAATGCCTATTCCACCATTTCCATGAGCAGTTGAAATTGCAGCAATTGTTTCCATTTTTAGTTCTTCCCTCCTAAAACTTTAAATCTAATTTGAAAAAGAATCAATACAACGCTTATTTTTCAAATTTAATAAAAGTCAAAGTTAGAATTAGTATCATAAACACTAAAATCCGAACTTTGACTTCCGATTTTTTATTATTATTTTTTTGTAATAACCACTTTTCTATATGGTTCTTCGCCTATGCTATAAGTTTTTACTCTCGTGCTATCTTGCAAACGATTATGAATTATTTTTCTTTCATATGCAGACATTGGCTCTAATGTAACTTGTTTTCCTGTTCTAATTACTGTTCTTGCTAATTTATCTGCTAATTCTTCTAGTGAAGTTTTTCTTTTTGATCTATAATTTTCTATATCTAAAATTATGCGTGCTTTTTTATCTAAATTTTTATTTGCTATAGAAGATAAAAGAGTTTGCATTGCATTTAATGTTTCCCCTCTATAGCCAATTAATTTTCCAGCATCTTCACCATTTAAAGTAATATAAACAAATTCGTCATCTGATGTAATTTCATAACTCATATTTTGCATTTTCTCTACTAATTGTTTTAAAAATGTTTCTACATTTTGTTTTATTTTTTCTATTTCATCAGGAGTTAAAGGAATCCTTTTTTCTTTTTCTATATGTTCATGTTCTACATCTTTATATTCTTCTCTTGAATAATTATTTTCTTTTATTTCTTCTTTTAAAGTTAATTCTACTTTAACTACTCTAGGAGTTAAAATACTAAAAAAGCTTCTTTTTTCTTCATTTTCTAAAATTTTTATATCTACTTTATCTTTAGAAACTTTTAATTCTTTTAAGCCTTTTTCAATTGCTTCTGTAGATGTTTTGCCCTCTGCAATAATACTTTTAGACATTAGATTTTTCCTCCTTATTTTCTTCTTTTTTATCCATTATTTTAGTGATTACTAATCTTTCTATAATCATTAAAACATTACTTACTAGCCAATATAGTGCAAGACCAAGTGGTGCAATTATTGCAATCATAACAGACATAAATGGAACCATATACATCATGCTTTTATTCATTTGCTCCATTTGTGCTGTAGGATCTATTTCTTCTTCTTTTTTACCTTCTGGATCAATAATAATATCTTCTTTTTTGTTTTCATCTTTTTTCTTACTTTGAGTTACTGTTGTTATTTTTATTGAAATTATAGAAGTTATTACATAAAGTACTGGTATTACATATACTCTCCAATCATTTAGACTTTGCGTTGGAACTTTGCTTAAGTCAAGCCCTAAAAATTCCATATTTAATCTTAATTGATTGTATTCATCTCTTTTTGCTTCTAGCTCTTCCCTATTTTCTACATTTTCATTTTGTAAAGTATTTTCTATTTCTTGATATTTTGTTTGAGCATAATCAAGTACTGCAATTTGTGTATAACTATTATTTTGATTATATCCACTTTCTTTCATTTCATTAGCATATTTTTCTATAAAAGATGCATCTAATCTCTTCATATATGTTAAAGGTTGACTTACAAGCCAAAATACTGCTAAAATGATAACTATTTGTAGTATTGAACTTAAACAGCCACTAAATGGGCTCATCTTTTCTCTTTTATATAACTCTATAGTTTCTTGATTTAATTTTTCAGGATTATTTTTATATTTTTTTTGTATTTCTGACATTTCTGCTTGTAGCTCTGCATTTTTTTTCATTGATTTTTGCTGCTTAATTGTTATTGGTATTAAAATAACTCTTAAAATTACAGAAAATATAATGATGGCTATACCATAATTGTTAAAAAATGAATATAACCAATCTAATAAATACCCAAATATTTGTGATATAAATCCCATCGGTTTCCTCCTATTTTAATGGATCATACCCTCCTTTTGCAAAAGGATGGCACCTAAGCAAGCGTTTTATTCCTAAATAAATTCCCTTTATACAACCATATTTTTGAATTGCTTGCATCATATAGTTTGAGCAACTTGGGTAATATTTACAATTTACCCCTAAATGATGAAAAATTGGTGAGATAAACTTTTGATAACCTTTAATTAAAAAAATAAAAATTTTTTTCATTTATAAAAGACCAGCTTTCTTAAAAAGCTTTTCCATATCTTCTTTAATAATATAAAAATCTGCACTGTTAGCTAAATTTTTCTTATTCCATAAAAAAACAATATTGTAGCCTTGTTTTAAATTTTCTTGCAATAATCTATAATTTTCTCTAATTTTTCTTTTAATAAAATTTCGCTTTACAGCTGTGCAAGTTTTTTTTGATATTGCAATTCCAAATAAATTTTTATTTTCCTTATTTTTTACAATATAAATTGTTATTTGTTTTCCTACATAGAATTTGCCTTGTTTTAAAACATTTTCAAATTCATAATTTTTTTTTAAGGTTTGCATTTTTTTCATCTAATAATCACTCAATTCAAAAAAGGTCACTTATTTTTTTACGTGACCTTTATTTTTTACGCACTTAGTTTTTTTCTACCTTTTGCACGTCTAGCTTTTAATACATTTCTTCCATCTTTAGTTTTCATTCTTTTCATAAAGCCATGTTCTTTTTGTTCTTGTCTTTTTTTTGGTTGATATGTTCTTTTCATTTTAGCACCTCCTAATTTATATATAACCATGAATATGGATTTTTACTTTATAAGACATAGTCACTTTGCATATTATACAACACTTGTGGTATTTATGTCAATATTTATAAACAATTTTAATATTTTATTTTTAATAGTATTGACTAATTCTTATACCTAAGTTTGACAGTTTAAGAAAAATCAAAGCTCGTATCACATTGATATATGTGACATACGAGCTTTTTTGGTAAAA
>CANQUT010000040.1 GCA_947627105.1 uncultured Clostridia bacterium | reverse complement strand
TAGATATACTAGAAAGCTTACGAAGAGAAGGAATAGATGTAACAAAAATCAAACAAACGGTAAGCGAGAATGGAAAGCAAAGAGGAACATATCTATCTGAAATACAACATGAAAACATAGATGAAATAATGGAAAAATTGGGCTTAGATAAGAAATATCCAATAGGTATGAAACTACAAAATATTAAGGGAGCTTATAACGGAAAAACGAATTATAAAATAACAGACGAAGATAGAAGAAGAATAGAAGCTTTAGGCTTAGTAAAAGAAAAAAAACAAAAGAGTACTATAGAAGAAATACTAGATGTACTAGAAAGATTACAAAGAGAAGGAATAGATGTAACACAAATTAAACAAGCTATAAGAGAGAATGGAAAGCCAAGAGGAACATACTTATTTGAAATACAACATGAAAATATAGAAGAAATAATAAAAAAATTAGGATTGAATAGAAAATATCCAATAGGTAGGAGACTACAAGTATTAAAGCAAGCTTATAATGGAACATTAGACTACAAAATAACAAACGAAGATAAGAGAAGAATAGAAGCCTTAGGACTTGCAGAGCGAAGAAGTTTTATAGAAGAAACACTAGATATACTAGAAAGCTTACGAAGAGAAGGAATAGATGTAACAAAAATCAAACAAACGGTAAGCGAGAATGGAAAGAAAAGAGGAACATATCTATCTGAAATACAACATGAGAATATAGAAGAAATAATAAAAAAATTAGGATTGAATAGAAAATATCCAATAGGTAGGAGATTAACCAAATTAAAGGAAGCTTATAAAGGAAGATTAGACTACAAAATAACAGATGAAGATAGAAGAAGAATAGAAGCTTTAGGCTTAGTAAGTGAATTAGATAAAAAAGTAGCAGAACAAAATAGACTAAAAGAAAAAGCAAGGAAAACTAAAGATTTAAAAAGAAAGGTAAAAGAACAGTTTAAAAAACGAAATGATAATAAAAAATTAGGAGAAAAAGATGAATAAAGAACAAAGGATAACCGTATATAAATCTAATATAATTGAAAAAATAAGAAATTTCTTTACAAAAATTTTTCATAAATCTAAATATAAAGATAATAATTTCACTGAACAAGAAATACCATATACTAACAATAATTTTAAAGAACAAATAGTAATAAAGGAAGATGAAGAAAAACTACGACTTTTAAAATTGCAAAAAGACTATGAAAATGAATTAATTGGAGAAGAAGATATTTCACAAGAAGACTATCAAAAATTATTAGACTTATATGATGAGCAAAATAAAAAAATAAGTGAAGAAATTGAAAGAGACAGAATTGAAATAAAAAATATGTTACAAAAACTTAAAAAGTAGGTCATTGGGGACAGGTCCCATTGCTTATTTTGGGGGTGTTTGGACCAGACCCCAATGCTTATTTTTAAGCACTTAGGGACAGGTCAAAAAACAGCTTTATTAAAAAATGCAAATTAATGTATTGACTACAAATAAAAAAGCTAGTATAATTACTGTTAGTTAAACATAAAAAAACAAAAATGAGAAAAAGTAAAATCGAGGTTATGGAAAGAGAAAATTAGCCACTGGCTGAAAGCTAATTACAAAAACAGATTTGAAATAACTACCTCATTGTTTCTAGTAAAAAGCTAGACGTATTTCTGCGTTAAAGAATTAATTAAGTTAAAAATAGGATGGAACCGTGCATAAAAATACACTCCTTTTAATCAAGCAATTGGTTAAAAGGAGTTTTTTTGGGAGTTGCTTCTGGGACACATGTTAAAGAAATATAGAGATAAACATATGTCCCAAAAACGACAAAGTGTCGCTTTAACAAACGTCCTAAACCGCGACAAAAAGAAAGGAGAAAAGGTATGTTAAAAATTAAATTAAAAGATAATTCAGAACTAGAGGTAGAAGAAGGCTTAACAATATTAGAAATTGCTAAGAAAATTAGTGAGGGTTTAGCAAGAAATGCTTTAGCTGGAAAAGTAGATGGTGAAGTAAAAGATTTACGTACAGTAATTAACCAAAATTGCAAATTAGAAATTTTAACTTTTGATGATGAAGATGGAAAAAAGGCTTACTGGCATACAACTTCACACATTATGGCACAAGCCATTAAAAGAATTTATGGAGACAGTGTAAAACTTACAATAGGACCTGCTATTGATAATGGCTTTTACTATGACTTTGATGTAGAAAAACCATTTTCAGAAGAAGACTTATTAAAAATTGAAGAAGAAATGAAAAAAATTGTTAAAGAAAACTTAGAAATAACAAGATATACTCTTCCAAAAGATGAAGCTATTAAACTTATGAAAGAAAGAAAAGAGCCATATAAAGTAGAATTAATTGAAGAATTACCACAAGGTGAAGAAATTAGCTTCTATGACCAAGGTGAATTTAAAGAATTATGTGCAGGCCCACATATTTTAAGCACAGGAATGGTTAAAGCATTTAAACTATTAAACTCATCATCTGCATATTGGAGAGGAGACGAAACAAAACAAACTCTTCAAAGAATTTATGGTATTTCATTCCCAAAAGCAAGCATGTTAGATGAATATTTAAATATGCTAGAAGAAGCTAAAAAAAGAGATCACCGTAAACTAGGTAAAGAATTAGATTTATTCTTCTTTGACGAAACAGCGCCAGGAATGGCATACTGGCTACCAAAGGGCTTTACAATGATGAATGTTTTAATAGACCTTTGGAGAAAAGAGCATAAAAAAAGAGGTTATCAAGAATTTTCTGCTCCACAATTAAATAGTAGCAGTTTATGGAAAACTTCAGGACACTGGGATCACTACAAAGAAGACATGTTTGTTTTAACAGATGCAGATGGAAATGAGCAAGCTCTAAAACCAATGAACTGCCCAAACTCTATTAAAATATATCAAACAAAATTAAGAAGTTATAAGGAACTTCCACTTCGTTTTTGTGATATAGATGTAATTCACCGTAATGAAAAATCAGGACAATTAAATGGATTATTTAGAGTAAGAATGTTTAGACAAGACGATTCTCATAACTATGTTATGGAATCTCAAATAAAAGATGAAATTAAAGAAATTCTAGAAATTGCTAAAAATCTATACAAAATTTTTGGCTTAGACTTTATATTAACACTATCTACCAGACCAGATGACTACATGGGTGAGTTAAGCTTATGGAACAAAGCAGAAGACGACTTAAGAGCAGTACTAGACGAAATTTGTGGAAAAGATAATTACCGTGTAAATGAAGGAGATGGAGCCTTCTACGGACCAAAAATTGATATTAAAATGAAAGACTGCTTAGGTAGAGAATGGCAAATGGGAACTATTCAAGTAGACTTCCAATTACCACTTCGCTTTAACTTATCATATATAGATTCAGATGGAGAAAAGAAAACACCAATTATGATACACAGAGCTCTATTTGGTTCTTTTGAAAGATTTATTGGTATTTTAACAGAACATTTTGCAGGTGCTTTCCCAACTTGGCTTGCACCAGTACAAGTAAAATTATTACCAATAGCAGACGCACATAAAGAGTATGCTAAAAAAATAAGTGAAGAACTAGAAAAAGCAGGCATTAGAGTAGAAATAGATGATAGACAAGAAAAAATAGGCTATAAAATTCGTGAAGCACAGCTTCAAAAAATACCATATATGCTAATTTTAGGAGATAAGGAAGTAGAAGCAAATGCTGTAGGAGTTCGTTCTAGAAAAGATGGAGACATTGGACAAATGAAACTAAATGATTTTATAGAAAAAATTAAAAAAGAAATTGAAAGTTTTGAAAGATAGATTTAAAACTTAAATTTTTATTTTAAGAAAATGCATTAAATGAAAAAACATAAAAGCAATTAAAAAAATCAAGAGCCAAAACGAAATTAATCATTTTGGCTCTTTGATTTTTTGCTTAATCGTACAACCGTTTTATGTTAAATGCAATAAATTTTTTTATTTTATATGTAAACATTGCAAATATAAATTATCTTGTGATATACTTAAAACGAAATTAATCTTAGGAGGGCAAAAATGCCTAGAAACATTGCAGAAGATAAAGAAAAATTAAAGGAAAAATTAGAATATATTGGATTAAATTTAGAAAGAATACCAACATTTTTAAAGGAATTTACTCCTTTTTCTTTTAGACCATTAAAATCTTATGATGATATGAGCTACAAAGTATATAAATATGTAAATGTAGCTGATATTGAAATTCTTTTAACTCCAACAGATAGATTAACAAACTTAAATGAAAAATATAAACTAGCTTTGCCAATTGGAAGATATTTAGACTCTAAAACAGAGGAAAACTTAGAATATTTTACCACTTTTCTTGGCATGCTTAATAACACAGAAATTGAGCAAATTAAGGAAATTGAACAAGAACAAGAAAAGCTAAAAGATCAAATACCATATGAAGTAAAATATACAAACAACTACATTTGGCAAATATATTATTCAGATATATCAGATAAGTATTTCATGTTAGTTCCAACAAATGAATATAACAACTCTGCATTATTTTATTTAATAAAAAAGAAAATACAGGCTAAAAAGTCAAGAAAAAAAGAGTTAATTTATATTCCAATTAGCCATGAAGAATACTCTGGTAACTTTTTAGTTAAAAGCCAAATTGCAGATTTAGAAAATTACTTATGGTATTTTACTAAAGACTGGCCAAGTATTTTTGAAGTATATAATTCAAAAAATAAAATGCAGCTTAAAATAGTTGGAAAAACTAAAGTTTATGAAAAAATACAAAGCACTTATGTTATAACTTTAAGTTCAAAAGAAGAAGCAACAGATTTGTACAAATTAATTAAAGCCTTATTTATTTTAGCTACAGGCTTACCAGAAGACTACTCATTTAAAACAAAAATAAATGATGAAGGCGAGCTAAACTTTGCATATATAGCAAATAATAAAGAAATAGTAATACAATATTCTAATTTATTAGAATTTATTCAAAATGAAGTAGAACAAAAAAAGCTATTAGTAGGCTTAGAAGATAAAAAAATAAAAGAAGAACAAGAAAAAGTACAAACTTTAAAAGAAATTGTAGAAAAGCAAACAGAAGATTATTTAGCAAAACAACGTCAAATTGCTACTTTTTTAGAATGCAAAAAAACATTTTTTGGAAAAGTAAAATACTATTTTTCTAATAGAAAAAAAGAATTACAAAATATTAATAAATATAGAGCAAAAAAACATGAAAAAGTAGAAACACAAAACAAAGAAGAAATAATTAACAGACTTGATTCAGTAACAAAACAATACACAATAGAAGATTTAATTGAAATATGTACAAAATTAGATGGTAGAAGAAAAGTTTTAAAAAATTTAAAACTAGATAATAGTGCATTAGAACTTAAAAAAGTAAATTTAGAAAGAAAAATTAAAAATGCCAATATATATTTAAACGAAATAGAAATGCATAAAAAAAGCATTTTCGAATTTTGGAAATTTACTAATAAAGACGAATTACCTAGTTTAAATGAAGGAGAAGAAGAACAAAGCAAAGAAAAAATAGAAAAAACATTTGATTATGAAATAGATATTGAAGATTTTGGAAAAGATGTAGATGAACTTCAAAGAAGAAAACTTTCTAAAAATGAAACAGATGCAATATTTGCAGTAAAGTATTCAATTAATTCTTGCCAAATCTTAAATTCTACTAAAAGTAATGAATTAACAGAAAATCAAAAAAATTTGTTAGAGCAAGAATTAAATAAACTAAAAAAAGATTATGAAAAAGATATTGAATATATTAAAACAAAAGACTTTGATATATTTGGTTCTATGTCAGATGATAAAACAAAAATCAAAATAATAAATAATCAAAAACATAGAGAAACAGAAAAAGATAAATATAACATACTAGCTATTACTCAAAACACTGAACTTAGCATGTATATAGATAATTTAAGAAATTACTTAAACTTAATTAATGAAGCATTTTGCAAAATATCATCTCCTTACGAAATGCCAATATACATTGCAAGTGAAAAAGAAATAGAACTAAATAATTTAAACATATTTCACTTAGATCAAATAAAAGCTGTAGAAGAAATTAAAAATGCAGATGAAATTTACTTATATAAAATAAATCTAAAAGAAAATATGCCAATTTTGTACTATTCTAATATAGTTTTTTATGACAATTTTAACCAAACCTTGCCATTAGGAATGAATTTATCTGATGAAGTATTAGTAAGTTTAAGCAAACATAAACTAAAAGCAAAAGATGAAGAAACTTTTAAAATAAACTATTTACTAGATGACTACACTAACAAAGTAGTAACAGTAAAATGTCGCATTTGGGACGTTTCTTAAAGCGACAGTTTGTCACTTTTGGAACATATATTTAAAAAGTAAAGAAAAGTTTTAAAGTGTAAAGAAAAATTAAAAAATAAAAAGATTGGGGGCAGTAAATTTTAAATGAAAGGAAACTGCCATTATGGAAAGAAAAGATTTTAATTTAGAAATAGGAAAAGGTGCAATAAACTGGTTGCAAGATTTTATTAAAGAATTATCAGAAAGGTTAGAAAAAATGGAAGAAACATTAGTTGTAGACAGAATAGAAGGAAACATTGCAGTATGCGAAAACAGAAAAACTGGCAAAATGAAGAACCTTTCTATATCAAATTTGCCAGAAGATATTAAAGAAGGATGTATATTGAAGTGGGAAAATGGAGCATATAAAATAGATGCTTCAGATGATATAGAAAAACGAATTGAAGAAAAAATGAAAGATGTATGGAAAAATGAGTAGAAGAAAGAAAAGATCTAATTCTATAATATATTTAATTTTTGCAATAGCAATTATTATTTTATCTGCTTTAGGCATTGATTTTTATGGAATATTTGCTGAAGAAGAAACTATAAATGTAGTTTCTATGGAAAATTTAAATAATGTTACTATAAAAACAGGTAAAAAAATAACAAAGGATTTTATCTCTGAAAATAATGAAAATTTAAAAGTGTACTTTTTTGATGTTGGGCAAGCAGATAGCATATTAATACAAAATGAAAATGAAACTATACTAATAGATGCCGGAAACAATGAAGATGGAGATTTATTAGTTAAAAACTTGCAAGAATTACAAATAGAAAAAATAGATTATTTAATAGGAACACACCCTCATGAAGATCACATTGGAGGGTTAGATGATATTATTAAAAATTTTGAAATAGGCACTATTTATATGCCAAAAGTGCAAACTAATACTAAAACATTTGAAGATGTACTAGATGCAGTAGCAAATAAAAATCTAAAAATAGAAACACCAAAAGTAGGAGATAGCTTTAAAATAGGAGAGGCAAACTGTAAAGTATTAGCAGTAGGAAATGACAAAACCAATTTAAATTTATCTTCAATTGTTATACAAATGAACTTTGAAAATCTTTCATATTTATTTACAGGAGATGTAGAAGAAGAAATAGAAAATAAATTAGAATTAGGAAAAATAAATATATTAAAAGTAGCACACCATGGATCAGATACAAGCAGTAGCAAGAACTTTTTAAATAAAATAGCACCAGAATTAGCAATTATATCAGTAGGAAAAGATAACTCCTATGGACATCCAAGCCAAACTACATTAAACAATTTAAAAAACATAGGAACTACAATATATAGAACAGATGAAGTTGGAAATATTATGATAGAACAATATAAATAGAGGCACAAAGCCTCTATTTTTTTGGTAGCGATGGTGGGACTTTATTACGCTTCACATCAGCATAAACAAAGATAACTTAACCTTGTTTTCTAGGAAAGATGCATTTAAAAAATGCACTTTCCTAGAAAATAAAAAAATATGAAAAATAACTAATATAAATATAAATAGCAATATAAATTTAAAGCACTAAATAAACAAATAAAACATTACAAAGAAATTACAAAAAAATTACGAAATAATTACAAACAAAATTAAAGCATAATCACTATTGACATTAAAAAGAAGTTAGTGTAAACTGTAAAAAGACAATAGGAAAAATATATTTTAAGTTAAAGAAAACTTAAAATATATAAAAAATGCTAAAAAACATAACTTAAAAAGCACATTGAAAATTATATATAAAAATAAATCTTGCTAATTATATAAATTTATATAAGGGAAAAATGTGTATAAGTTATGTATAAAAAAGAAAAAAATGACAATAATAAATTAATAATAAAATTTTTAATTAAAGTTATTAAAAATAAATAAACGCTAAAGAGGAGGAAAATAAAAGATGAAAATAAATTCAAAAGAAATAAAACAAGTAAGTTATAATGTAGCAAGAAAAAGTAAAAAAGAAATAGCAAATAAAACAGAAAAAGGTATAACCCTAATTGCATTAGTAGTTACTATCGTAGTTTTGCTAATACTAGCCGGAGTAACCATAACAATGGTGCTAGGAGAAGATGGAATAATAGCCCAAGCAAAACTAGCAGCAGAAAAAACAAAAGAAGCAGAAGAACAGGCAAAAGGAGACTTAGCAAACTTAACAGAAGAAATAAGCAATATATTAACTAGTGATTCTCCAACACCAACAAAACCAACAGCTACTCCAACTCCAACTCCAAAACCGTTATCATCTTTAGCACAGGCAGCAAAAGATAGAAAGCCATTTGAAAAAAATACACCATTAGAAGATGAGTACGGAAATTCAGTAACAATACCAGCAGGATTTAAAATAGTGCCACATGGAACAGATAATGTAGAATATGGTAAATATTCAGGAGATTCAAATAGTCCAACAGTGCAAGATGGAATAGTAGTAGCAGATGAAGATAATAACCAATTTGTATGGATACCAGTAGGAGAAATAAAAGATGATAAAAATGGAACAACTACAACAATAACATTAGGAAGATATGAAGATAATAAATATACAGGAAATGTAGAAGATGCAAAAGGTGAAAACGATGTAATAAATAGCTATTATCAAGAATTAAAAACATCAAATAGAGGAAATACAACAGCAAAAAGTATAACAGATTTTAAAGAAAGCGTAAATGGAAAAGATGGAAAAGCAGGAAACGGAGGCTATTACTTAGCAAGATACGAAGCAAGTTATGGAGGAACAAATAAGCCATTAAGTAAACCATCAAAAGGACAACCAGCAACAGAAAGCGGAGCAAGTTATGCACCAAGCAAAGACAGTCAAAAAGGCCAGCTATGGAATAATATAACACAGCCAAATGCAGCAATAGCAGCACGAGCAATGTATCCTACAAATGAAAATTATACAAGTGATTTAACAAATAGTTATGCATGGGATACAGCAA
>CANQUT010000039.1 GCA_947627105.1 uncultured Clostridia bacterium | reverse complement strand
GTCGACAATCTGGAATGTTGTTGTCTTGGACACATTATAGAACATTATTACAAGTTTTTGATAAACAAGCTAGAGATTGGTATGAAAAAGAAGCTTTTGACCAAATGTGGAGTACTAGAACTTTGCAAAGAAATATTTCTTCACAATATTATTATAGGCTTTTAAAATCACAAGTTAAAGAACCTGTAATTAAAGAAATGCAAGAAAAAAATAGAGAACACTATTTATTAAACAAATTAGAATTTGTAAAAAATCCAGTAATAGCTGAGTTTTTAGGGTATTCATTAGATAGCGAGTTTACTGAAACAGAATTAGAAACTAGCATAATAAACAATTTACAGAAATTTTTAATGGAACTTGGAAAAGGTTATGCCTTTGTAGCAAGACAACAACATATTCATACAGAAAAAGAGGATTATTTTATTGACTTAGTATTCTATAATTATATTTTAAAATGCTTTGTGTTAATTGATTTGAAAACTAAAAAGATAACACATCAAGATGTTGGTCAAATGGATATGTATGTGAGAATGTATGATGAACTAAAAAAATCTAAAGAAGATAATCCTACAATTGGAATTTTGCTATGTTCAGAAACTGATAGCGATATAGCAAAATATTCTATTTTAAAAGGCAATGAGCAATTATTTGCAACAAAATATAAATTATATCTACCAACTGAAGAAGAACTTAGAGCAGAAATAGAAAACCAAAAAACAATATTTAATTTACAACATGAAAAAGACAAAAATGAAGAATAATAAAATTATTGAGAAATCCCAATAAGAAAGGATTTCTCATTTTAGTTTTAACAGTATATAAATTCTTTATATATAATCTGCTAAAGCTGTCTATAAATACAAATTTTTATAAGGTGTACTTAACTTATTCTTACGGGGTTAGGGATTATGGCAAAGCAAAACATACAAAATGATAGTTAATATTTTATTAATTTAATTATAAACCATTTAATTGTCAGAAAGGCAAGTAAAGTTCAAAATTGACACTATCTTAAGTGAATTGGAAGTTTAGTAATAAACTCTTGCAAAATATAAAAAGTATGATATAATTAAAATGTTAAAAAAGCTAAAACATAGCTAGGAGAAGGTATGCCTAAATTTTTTGTTAAAACAAATCAAATTAATAATAATAAAATACAAATTACTGGTGAAGATGTAAAACATATTGTTCAAGTTTTAAGAGCAAAAAAAGGCGAAGAATTAAATATTTGTAGCATAGACGATGGAACAAATTACATAGCTACAATTGAGCAAATTGGCAAAGAAAAAATTTTGTGTAATATACTAAAGCAAATAGAAAATTTTAGTGAATCAAATGTGCAAGTAACATTATTTCAAGGGCTTCCAAAAGCAGATAAAATGGAATATATTATACAAAAAAACACAGAACTTGGAATAAAAAATATTACACCAGTTATAATGAAAAGATGTGTAGTAAAACTAGAGCCAAAAGATGTAAATAAAAAGTTGCAGCGTTGGCAAAAAATTGCAGAATCAGCAGCAAAGCAAAGTGGAAGAAATATAATACCAACTATAGAAAATCCAATTACTATTCAAGAATTAGCTAAAAAAGTAAATGAATTTGACATTTTAATTTTAGCCTATGAAAACGAAAATAAAAATACTTTAAAATCAGAGCTTCAAAATATCAAAAATGTACAAAATTTAAAAATAGGAATTGTTATTGGCCCAGAAGGTGGGTTAGATACACAAGAAGTTAATTTATTAAAAGACTCAGGTGCAAAAGTAGTAACACTAGGAACAAGAATATTAAGAACAGAAACAGCTTCAATTATGATAATAAGTAATATAATATATGAATATGAAATATAAGGAGGAAATGTAGTAAAAATGGCCACAAAAAAACAAGTAGTAGAAAACGAAGAAATTAGTACAAAAAAGGAATCTAGTAAAACTAAAAAGATTGCAACTGGTAATACAAAAAAAGCTGTTCAAAAAAGAAGCTCATCTGTAGCATCTAAAACAGCAAAAACTTCTACAAAAAAACAACCTGCAAAAGAACAAAAAGTAACTAAAACTAAAGGAGGAACCTCAAAAAAAGTGAGTAAAAAGCCTGAAAGCAAAAAGAATAGTGAAGTAGAAGAAAAGGCAAAAAAAGTAGTAAAAAACGAAGTTTTAGAAGAAACTGTAAATGAAGTAGCTAAAAACGAAAAAAATGTTAAAAAAACAAGTTCAAAAGGAAAAACAACAACTAATACTAAAAAAGAAACTGCAAAAAATGAAAATGATAATAATGAAATTGCTGAAGAAGCTCCAAAAAAACAAGAAGAAAGTAGCACAAAAATAACAAGAGCACTTACTTCAACACAAATAGAAGAAATTAAAGAAGTAGTAAAAAATGAATTAAAAGCAAATAAAAAAATGCCAAAAGAACAAGAACAAAATTTATTGCAAAAGTTATTTCAAAATATTATTTTAGCAGTTATGGTACTTGTATACTTTAATTTTATTGTATTAGGTTTTATTAATATTGAAAGCAATGTGTTTTTAACAGATATAAAAGTATTTAGTATGGCAATGCTTATTATATCAATTATTATATTTGAATTTGCATATAAAAGAGAAAGCGGAAGATATGCTGTTCACGGAATAGAAATTTTAATATTAGCATTTGTTACAATGGCACTATTATATATTAATTTAATGTGGTCAGATAAGTTTGTTCCAATAACAGTATTTATTAGTTACTTATTCTGTATTTATTATGTTGCAAAATCAATTGTTATTTATCGTAAAATGAAGAAAGAATATTCAACAAATACTATTAAAGAAATGCTAAAAAAATAAAAAGGGGAAACAATAATGAACAGTATGACAGGCTTTGGAAGGGCTAAATTAGAAAAAGAATCACGCGAATACTTAGTAGAAATTCGCTCTGTAAATCATAAATATGCAGATATTACTGTAAAAACACCTAGAAATCTTTTATACTTAGAAGATAAAATAAGAAAAGCAGTTTTAAACAAAGTATCTAGAGGAAAAATAGAAGTATATGTTAATTATGCTAATTATGGTTTAGATGGAAAAAACGTTATTATAAATAAAGAGCTTGCAAAAAAATATATAGAAGAACTTTCTGCTTTGGCAGAAGAAAACAATATATCTAGTGGTCTTCGTGCTACCGAAATTTCTAAAATGCCAGACGTTTTAAATGTTGAAATAGAAGAAGACGGTTTAGAAATGATATGGAATGAACTTTCAGAGTGCTTAGATAATGCTTTAGATAATTTTATAGAAATGAGAAAGCTAGAAGGAGAAAAAATAAAGCAAGATTTACAAAATAGATTGCAAATTATTGCTAAAAATGTCGATGAAATTTCGAATTTATCTACTGGACTTGTGGAAGAATATGTAGTAAAATTAGAAGAAAGAATAAAAGAAATTTTAAAAGTAGATGTAGTAGACCAGACAAGATTAGCACAAGAAATAGTTATTTACTCTGATAAATTTTCTACAGAAGAAGAATTAACAAGATTAAAAAGTCATATTTCACAATTTGAAAAATTAATGTTATCAGAAGAACCTTGTGGTAAAAAAATTGATTTTCTAGTACAAGAAATGAACAGAGAAACAAATACTATTGGATCTAAATCTGGAAAGCTAGAAATTACAAATTTGGTAATTGAACTAAAAGCAGAACTAGAAGACATAAGAGAACAAATACAAAACATTGAATAATGCTAATTAGGAGGTATTTATGCAATTAGTTAATATTGGTTTTGGAAATAGTGTTTCTGCAAATAGAATTATTGCTATTATAAGTCCAGAATCTGCACCAATAAAAAGACTTGTACAAGATGCAAAAGAGCAAGGTAGAGCTATAGATGCTACATGTGGCAGAAGAACAAGAGCAGTAATAATTATGGATTCAGACCATGTTGTATTATCTTCTGTTCAGCCAGAAACTGTAGCAGGAAGATTTGAAGTAGATATAACTAAAAAAGATGAAATAGAAGAAAACTAATAGAAAGAAGGGAAAATATATGTTAGTAAAACCAACAGTATTAGAATTATTAGAAAAGGTAGATAATCGTTTTCAATTAGTATCTGCTACTTCTAAAAGAGCTAGACAAATAGCTGCAGGAAGCACGCCACTTACTAAAAAAGAAGAACCATCACCAGTTTCTTTAGCAGCAGATGAAATCGCAGAAGGCAAGGTGAGCGTATGTTAGTGTTACTATCTGGTGTATCTGGAGCAGGAAAAGATACCATTAAAAAAGAATTAATTGAAAAAATGGAAAATGTAGAATCTCTTCCATCTTACACAGATAGAAGCCCTAGAAATAATGACATACCAGGAGTAACTTATAATTTTGTTACAACAGAAGAATTTGAAGAGATGATTAAAAAAGGCGAACTATATGAATATAGTGTTCATCATGAACATTATTACGGAACTTCAAAAAAATTACTAAATGAAAAAATAGCAAATGGTAAAATTATAGTAAAAGATATTGAAGTAAATGGTGTAGAAAACTTAACAAAATTATTAGGTAATGAAGTTAAAATAGTTACTATATTTTTAAGAGTTCCAAAAGAAGAACTGCAAAAGCGTTTAGAACAAAGAGTAGATAAGTTAAGCATAAAAGAAATACAGCTTAGACTAAATAGATTTGACTTTGAAGAATCTAAAATAGGTATGTATGATTACGTAATAAAAAACAATAACTTAGAAAAAACAGTTAATATAATTATGGAAATTATAAAAAATGAATATAATTCAACTGATGTAGAATTTTAAAATGCCATTAATGGCATTTTTTTATGCAATTTTGCTTTCTTGCTTTTTTTGCTTAAATTTGATATTATATGCTTATGTTAAAATAAGGAGAAAATCTTATGATTGCAGAGGTTATTCTAGATAGTAATGCAAAAGATTTAAATAGAGTATTTGATTACAAAATACCAGAACATCTACTTTCAAAAGTTCAAATTGGAAGTAGAGTTTTTGTGCCTTTTAGCAATCGTAAAACTTTAGAAGAAGGTTTTGTTTTAAATATCAAAGAAAATTCACCTTATAAACTTAAAGAAATTGCTGGGGTAGATGGTACAGAATATATTAGTACAGAGTCTATTTCACTTGCAAAATGGATGGCTAATAGATATTTTTGTAATATTTCAGATTGTATTAAATTAATGCTACCACCAGGAACAACTACAAAAATTTTAGAAAATAGAATTAAAGAAAAATCAGTTTCTTTAGTATATTTAAAAAAAGATATAGAAGAAATACAAGAAGCAATAGAAAGTAAAAAAATAAAGTCAGATAAACAAATAAGATTATTAAATTTTTTAATTCAAAATGATGGTGCTTCATTTTCAGATATAGAAATGTTTACAGATGCTAAAAGAAACATAGTAAACACATTAGAAAAAAATGGGTATGTAGAAATTATAGAAAAGCAAGTAGAAAGAAATCCATTTATTCATAAAAAAATAGAAAAAAGTAAAAAGCTAAAATTAACAAATGAACAGCAAAATGCTTTTCAGACTATTAGTGATGCAATAGATGATAAGCTATATTCAGAATTTTTGCTATTTGGTGTAACTCGGCTCACGGAAAAACCGAAGTTTACATACAATTAATAGAAAAGGTATTAAGCGAAGGAAAATCAAGCTTAATGTTAGTACCAGAAATTTCATTAACACCACAAACTGTAGATAGATTTATTTCACGTTTTGGAGAAGATGCAGTTGCTGTGCTTCATAGTAAATTATCTGTAGGAGAACGCTTTGATCAGTGGAATAAAATAAAAAACGGAACAGCTAAAATTATAATAGGTGCACGTTCTGCAATTTTTGCACCTGCTTGTGATTTAGGTTTAATTATTATAGATGAAGAACATGACCAATCATATAAATCTGAAATGGCACCAAGATATAATACAAAAGAAATTGCTACATATTTAGCAAAAGAAAAAAATATTCCTGTCGTTTTAGGAAGTGCAACACCTGATTTAGATACTTTTTATAAAGCAAAAGAAGGCAAAATTACATTACTAGAACTAACTAAAAGAGCTAATAATGGAAGCTTACCAGATGTTCAAATAGTAGACTTAAGACTTGAACTAGAAAATGGAAATAAATCAATGATTAGTGGGGCGCTTAATAAAGCTATAAAAGAAAATCTTGAAGCAAAAAAACAGACTATATTATTTTTAAACCATAGAGGGTTTTCTACATTTTTAATGTGTAGAGACTGCGGAAATACTATAAAATGCAAAAATTGTAATATTACTTTAACTTATCATGCAAAAGAACAAAAACTAAAATGCCATTATTGTGGTTATGAAATACCTCTTTTAAAAGAATGCCCAGAGTGTCATAGCAAAAATATAAAACATTTTGGCGCTGGAACGCAAAAACTAGAAGAACAAATTCATATGCTTTTTCCAGAGGCAAGTACAATTAGAATGGATGTAGATACTGTTACAAAGAAAAATTCACATGAAGAAATTTTAAATGCCTTTAAAAATACACCAATAGATATTTTAATAGGAACTCAAATGGTAGTAAAAGGACATCATTTTCCAAATGTTACTTTAGTAGGTGTAATAGCAGCAGATACAAGTTTAAATATAGACGATTTTAAAGCAAATGAAAGAACATTTCAGCTTTTAACACAGGTAGCTGGAAGAGCAGGAAGGGAAAAAGATAAGGGCAAAGTAATAATACAAACATATAATCCAGATAATTTTAGTATAGAGTGTTCAAAGAAACAAGACTATAATTTATTTTATAATACAGAAATTCTAATGAGAAAAAAATTGAAATATCCGCCATTTTGCGATATAATAGTAATTGGAATTACATCCAAAAGTAGCAAAGAAGGAGAGCAGGTTACAAAAAAAATACATAATTACTTAAAAAATAGAGTATTAACGGAAAATTTGGGAATTATACTATATCAAGGAATGCCAGCACCAATTGATAAAATAAAAAATAAATATCGTTACCGTATAATAATTAAATGCAAATATAATGATGAAATAATTAATTTAATGAATGATGTACTAAATAAATATAGCTTAGAAAAAGAAAGCAAAACTGGGAATACTAGAGTTATAATAGACTTAAATCCAAATAGCTGGTATTAGTTTTGTTGCTTTGGGGACAGGTACAAAAGCGACAAACTGTCACTTTTGGGACATATTAAATATAAAAAAGGGGGCACTAACAATGGCAATTAGAATTGTAAGAGAAGATGGAGATGAAATCTTAAGAAAAAAATCAAGAGAAGTAGAAGTAGTAGATGATAAAATTAGGCAAATATTAGATGATATGGTAGATACACTTCATAACTACAATGGAGTTGGCTTAGCTGGCCCTCAAATAGGTCTTTTAAAAAGATTAGTAGTTATTGATTTATATGATGATAAAGGACCAATAAAATTAGTAAACCCTAAAATAATTAAACAAAAGGGTGAGCAAGAAGTAGAAGAAGGATGTTTAAGCTTTCCAAACCAATTTGCAAAAATAATAAGACCTTTAGAAGTTACTATAGAAGCACTAGATGAAAATGGAAAAAAGATAAAATTAAAAGGAGAAAAACTTCTTGCACAAGCAATTTCTCATGAAATTGACCATTTAGATGGAATTTTATTTGTAGATAAAATTATTCCTGGTACTTTGCAATATGTAGAACCAGATGATGAAAAAAATAAATAGTGAAAGGGGGCTATAATATTATGCTTAATATTGTATTTATGGGAACACCAGATTTTGCAAAAGAATCTTTGCAAAAAATTACAGAAGCGGGACATAATATTTTAGCTGTTGTAACAAACCCAGACAAGCCAAAAGGCAGAGGCATGAAAATGATAGCATCTCCTGTAAAAGAATACGCTACTCAAAAAAACTTTACTATATATCAGCCAGAAAAAGTAAGAAAAAATGAAGAATTCTTAAATGAAATAAAAAGATTAAATCCAGATGTTATTTGTGTAGTAGCATATGGAAAAATTTTGCCACAAGAATTGCTAAATATACCAAAGCTAGGCTGTATTAATGTACATGGCTCACTTCTTCCTAAATATAGAGGTGCTGCTCCAATTCAATGGGCTGTTTTAAATGGAGATAAAACAACTGGAATTACCACAATGTATATGGATGCAGGAATGGACACAGGAGATATTATATTAAAAAAAGAAGTAGAAATTAGTGATGATGAAACTACAGGAGAACTTTGGAATAATTTAAGCATAATTGGTGGAGAATTATTAGTAGAAACTTTAAAACTAATAGAAGAAGGAAAAGCACCAAGACAAAAGCAAGGTGAAGATTTTACAATGGCACCAATGCTTGAAAAAGAAATGGCAAAAATAAATTGGGAAGAAAAAACTGCTAAAGAAATAAAAAATTTAGTAAGAGGTTTAAACCCAATTATGGGAGCATATACATTTTTAAATGAAAAAAAACTTAAACTTTGGAAGGTGCAAAATTTAAGCAATAAAGACTTTTTAGAAGTATATGAAGAAATGAGAGAATATGACTATAAATTATCTCAAATTATGCCAGGAACTATTTTATTAGCAGATGAAAAACAAGGCTTATTCATAAAGGCCAAAGATGATGGCATAATTCAAGTTTTAGAACTTCAAGCTGAAAATGCAAAAAAAATGACAGTAGGAGATTTTTTAAGAGGTAATAGATTACAAGCAGGAACTGTATTAGAATAAATTATAGTGTTTTTTAGAATTATATACTAAAACGATGAGCAAAATTAAATTTTAATTATATAAATAGACTTAAAAAATTTACATAATTTGACTTTTGCATGAAAATTTGGTATAATAATATTTATACAAGGTAATAACCTTGCAAAAAATTAAGAAAGAGAGTGTAAACATCATGGCAAACAACGAAAACGGCAGAAGGATCCTGAACGAGCTGTTCTTGGACGTGCAGAAGACGGGAGATGACATTCGCGTTTATACGCGTAATGGCGTTCAGATTGTCGGAGCAATCAAAGACTTCGATGAACAGGTCATCGCGCTTAACGCCAAAAACAGTGGCGTCTGCAGAAGGATGAAGTATATTTTCATCGATGCGATCTCCACGGTGGAACTGGAGTAAAATCCACTCTCGAAAAGAGCTATAACTAAAGCTCTAAAACAAAAAACTCTTTAAATTGCAGAAATGCAGTTTAAAGAGTTTTTTTAAAAAGTGCGACGGGCATGTCGTTTAGTTAATCGGTGAAAGTCCGTAGTGGAGGTAATACATCGCCAACCACATAGTGAAACACAAGCGTTCCATCGTGAGGTGT
>CANQUT010000038.1 GCA_947627105.1 uncultured Clostridia bacterium | reverse complement strand
AAGGTTATTTAAAATATAAAAAATATGTTTATAAAATTTATATTAAATAAACCTTATAAACATATTATACGAGGAGATTTTATAATGAAAAGTCCAAAAACAATATACATTTTAATTGGGGTTTTTTGTGCATTTGCAATTATTGCTGGAGTTTATGCCGAATTTTTTGTAAGTGAACAAGATAAACCAGGTATTATAGTTCCAACTTTAAACAATGAAGATGAAAATACTGTAAAAGAACCAACACAAGAAGAAATAAAAGCACAATTTACTACTCTTTTTAATAACCAACTTGAACTTAAAGATTATGATACTAGCAATATAAAAAGAATAAATGAAAGTGAAGACATTGTATATACTGCTGCTAGTATTGATGAAAAAAAAGAAAACTATGAAATAAATATTAATTTACCTGCAATTAATATTGAAGGAGAAGTAGCTGCTAGTTTTAATAATATTACTCAAACTATTTTTGTAAATAAAGCAGCAGAAATTATTAATAGTGAGCTAAATAATAAAACAATATATAGCGTAAGCTATGAAGGCTTTGTTAATGAAAACGTATTATCTGTAGTTATTCAATCAACATTAAAAGAAGGAAATAATCCTCAAAGGGTAATAGTACAAACATATAATTATGATTTAGTTACAGGTGAAAAAGTTGAAGCATCAAAACTATTATCACAAAAAAATATTATTCAAAGTGATTGTCAAAATAAAATAAATGATACAATAAAAAAAGCACAAGAGCAAGCTCAAACTCTAGTACAATCTGGTTATACAGTATATAATAGAGATCTAACAAGTTCAATGTATTTACTATCAAATTTATCTACATATTTCTTAGGGCCAAATGGAGATTTGTACATAATATTTGCTTATGGTAATCAAAACTTTACATCAGAAATGGATATAATTTGGTACGAATAGAGGAAAATTATGCCAAAAAATTTACTTATTACAGAAAAACCATCTGTAGCATTAGAATTTGCAAAAGTTTTAAAATGTGAAAAAAATAGAAAAGATGGTTATATAGAATCAGAAAATTGGATTATTACATGGTGCGTAGGGCATCTAGTAACTATGAGCTATCCAGAAAAATATGATGAAAATCTAAAATTTTGGAGATTAGATACCCTTCCTTTTATGCCAAAAGAATATAAATATGAAATAATTCCAAATGTTGAAAAACAATTTAATATAGTAAAAAGCCTACTACTAAGAGAAGATGTAGGCTGTATTTATGTTGCAACAGACTCAGGAAGAGAAGGAGAATATATTTATAGATTGGTAGAAAACCAAATTCAGCTTAAAGGAAAACAAAGAAAAAGAGTATGGATAGATTCGCAAACAGAAGAAGAAATAAAAAGAGGAATTAATGAAGCAAAAGATTTAGAAGAATATGATAGTTTATGTAATAGTGCATATTTAAGGGCAAAAGAAGACTACTTAATAGGAATTAATTTTTCTAGACTTTTATCTATTATTTATGGAAAACGTATGGCAAAAGATTTAGGAGAAGAAAAAATTTCTATTTCAATTGGTAGAGTTATGACATGTGTGCTTGGAATGGTAGTACAAAGGGAAAGAGAAATAAGGAATTTTGTTAAAACACCATATTATAAAATAATAGGAGAGTTTGGAAAAGAAAATAGTTCATTTAAAGCGGAATGGAAAGTAACAGAAAATTCTTGCGTTTATGAATCTCCAAAATTATATAATGAAGCGGGATTTAAAAAAGAAGAAGACGCAAAAGATTTTATATTTAATTTAAAAAACAAAAAAGCAGTTATTACAGATATTAAAAAGACAAAAACTAAAGAAAATGCACCTCTTTTATTTAATCTAGCAGAAATTCAAAATGAAGCATCAAAAAGATTTAAAATAAAACCAGATGAAACATTGGAAATAATACAAAATTTATATGAAAAAAAGTTAGTAACTTATCCAAGAACAGATGCTAGAGTATTATCTACAGCAGTTGCTAAAGTAATATCTAATAATTTAAATGGATTAGCAAAAGGCTTTAAAGATGAGGAAATACAAGGCTACATTAAGAAAATGGTAGAAGAAAAATATTCTACAAATTTAATTAAAACAAAGTATGTAAATGATAGTAAAATTACGGATCACTATGCAATTATTCCAACAGGGCAAGGCTTTGAAAATTATAACAATCTTCCAGACTTACAAAAGCAAATATATAAAGTAATTGTAAAAAGATTTTTAAGCATTTTTTATCCACCAGCAGAATACAGTAAAATTTCTGCTACAATTGAAGTAGAAAAAGAACAGTTTTCTGCAAATGGAAAAGTATGCGAAAAATTAGGGTATTTAGAAATTACAAAAAATGATAAAGAAAAGCAAACAAAAATAAGTAATGCAAATGAAGATGCTAATAGTGAAGAAGAATTGCCAGAACAAAATAATTTAGAAATATTAAAAAAACTTAAAAAGGGTGAAGAAATAAATGTTATAAATTATGAAATAAAAACTTCAGAAACAACTCCTCCTACTAGATATAATTCTGGCTCAATGATTTTAGCTATGGAAAATGCAGGAAAGTTAATTGAAGAAGAGGAACTAAGAGAACAAATAAAAGGTGCAGGAATAGGAACTAGTGCAACAAGAGCAGAAATTATGAAAAAATTAGAAAGAATAGGGTATATTCTAATTAATTCAAAAACTCAAATAATTACTCCAACAATTAAAGGAGAAAAAATTTATGATGTAGTGCATAGCTCTATGCCAGACATGTTAAATCCAAAATTAACAGCAAGCTGGGAAAAAGGTTTAGAAATGGTAGCCAAAAAGGAAATAGAGCCTGAAATATTTATGACTAAATTAGAAAATTATATTAATTCTAAGTTTAATAAATTAGTAGTTAAAAGATAACAAAAAGAAAGGAAAAATTATGAATATTGGTATTGCTTTATCAGGTGGAGGAGCAAAGGGTGCAGCGCATATAGGTGTGCTAAAAGTTTTAGAAAAAAATAATATTAAAATATCAGCTTTAACAGGCACTAGCATTGGAAGCATAATAGCTATTCTTTATGCAATGGGCTACACTCCAGATGAAATGTTAAAACTATTTCAATATTTTTCAAAAAGTATTTTAAGAGCAGATGTAAAATATTTATTTTCAAACATAAAAAATACAAAAAGTATTTTAGGACAAGGAATAATTTCAGGAGAAGAAATAGAAGAAATCATTGATGAATGTGCTAAACTAAAAGGCTATAAGTATATAAAAGATATTAAAGTTCCAATTTCAATTGTTTCAGTAGATGTAATAACTAAAAAACAATGTATATTTACTAATAGAAATATAAACGAAGAAGAAAATAATAAAAAAGTATATATTACAAATATGGAAATAGGAAAGGCAGTAAGGGCAAGTTGTAGTTACCCTGGAGTTTTTGCTCCATTACAATATGAAAATTATAAATTTGTAGATGGAGGCATACTTAACAATGTTCCAGCAGATGAATTACCATTACTTGGCTCAGATAAAATTTTAACAGTAAGATTTCCAGCAGAAAAAGAAGAAAGCCCAGAGCATGCACTAGATTTATTATTTAGATGTGTAGACATTGCATTTGATGATAGAGATGAAGGAAAAATACGAAACAGCAATTACATTTTAGATATAATTCTTCCATCATCAGCAGTATTTGATATAAAAAATATCAATCATTTTTATGAAGAAGGCTATAAAGTAGCAATAGAACAAATAGAAAAAATTAAAAAGAGTTTATTAAATTAAAATTAAGATAAAAAAATAATAAAACCAAAACTTAACATAATATGTTTAAAAAACTTGAAAAATATAGTAAAATATGGTAAAATAAATATATAAGTTTTTAAATTCCTGTTTTTCAGGTTAATAATATACAACTATAGTAAAAATATTTTTTTAAGGAGTGTTAAAAGTGGAACTTTGGAATATTTGGCTTATTGGAGTTGCTATAGCTATTATAGCTAGAGTAGCTGTCACAATGATATATGAAAAAAAGAGGTGGACTAATGTAGGTGAATTCACAGATGTAATGGTACAGCTTCTTATAATAATATCTATTGTTATTGTAACAGGCATACCAATTAGCGAGTTTTTAAAAATATTTTTAAATGCTCCAATCTTAGTGGTAATTTTACTTACAATAGTAGTCTCTATTATTATATATCAAGTGGCATTTTTACTTCTTGGGTTATATAACTTTAAGCATATATTGCTAAAAGGCCTCTATGCAGTTTCTTTCATAATTTCGATAATTGCTTTTATTACTCCAACAATAGAATGCAATCGGAATATGGAAGAAATTACAAAAGAAGTGCTTGAACAAACTCAAGAAGAGATTTTGGTTGAATTTAATGATGTCCCCATAAAAGAAGTTGTAAGTCAAACATATGATAATTTGCCATATTCAAGGCTAAAAGGTATATTTGATTATATTTCTTCGTCAGAAGCAGTTTCATATTGTTATGAGGACGAAGGAAGTAACAAATCATCAGGCAACGCGTTAATAAAGAATTGCAAAATATATTATATAAACAAAGATGAAACACCATATGTTAAAATTTACAGCTACTATAAGTACACAAAAGTTATAAACCATGCAACTGGGGAGGAAACCATTAAAGAAGGCAGCGAACAAAGATGGCAAGAATATGATTTTTATTTACCACGTGAAATACTGTATTATATGTATCAAATAAGCTAATTTCCGAAACAGCAGGATATCCATATTTTGGGTATCCTGCTGTTTATATTCACCTTTTATGGAAAGAAAACATAATATATAGCAAAAATAAAATTGAAAGGGTGAATAAAAATGTCTAGTTACATAATTGAAGGAGGCAAAAGACTAGAAGGAGAGGTAACAGTATCAGGATCAAAAAATGCTTCTTTACCTATAATAGCAGCAACCATATTAAATAAAGGCATTACTAAACTATATAATATTCCAAATATTCATGATACAAAAATAACTTTAGAAATTTTAAAATATTTAGGTTGCAAGATAAAAAAGAATCGTGATAAAATAGAGATAAATAGTAAAAACATTGTAAAAAAAGATATACCAGAGCATTTAATGAGCCAAATGCGCTCTACTGTAATTTTAGCAGGAGCAATTATAGGAAGATTTAGAGAAGCAAAATTTTCATATCCAGGCGGATGTGATATTGGTTCAAGGCCTATAGACTTGCATTTAAGTGCATTTCAAAAATTAGGAATAAATATTGTAGAAGACTCTGGATTTATTACATGCAAATGTGATAAAATAATAGGAGCAAATATTAACTTAGATTTTCCAAGTGTAGGTGCAACAGAAAACATTATTTTAGCAAGTATTTATGCACAAGGAACTACGCAAATTACAAATGCAGCAATGGAACCTGAAATTGTAGATTTAGCTAAATGTTTAAATAAAATGGGTGCAAAAATAGAAGGTGCAGGAACAAATATTATTAAAATTACAGGAATACAAAAACTAAAAGATATTAGTTATACTGTAATGGAAGATAGAATTGAAGCAGGAACACTTCTTTGTGCAGGAGCAATTACAGGAGGAAATATTTGCTTAAATTATAAGACGCCAGAACATATAACACCACTAATAAATAAGTTAGAAGAAGCTGGATGCAAAATAAATATAGAAGATAAAAAAATATTTATGCAAGCACCAAAAAAATTAAAAGCTGTAGATATAAAAACAATGCCTTATCCAGGCTTTCCTACAGATTTACAATCTGTTTTAGCAAGCACTTTATGTACTGCAAAAGGAACTTCTGTTATAGTTGAAAATATATTTGAAAACAGATATCGATATGTACCAGAACTTAAAAAAATGGGTGCAAAAATTACAATTGAAGGAAAAACAGCTATAATAAAAGGAGTAAGAAAATTATCTGGTGCTAAAGTAAAAAGTACCGACCTAAGAGGTGGGGCATGTTTAATTTTAGCAGGGCTTGTAGCTAAAGGAACAACAACTGTAACTAATATAGAATACATTTTAAGAGGTTATGAAAATATAGATAAAAAATTAAATAAATTAGGAGCAAAAATTATTTTAAAAGAAAGTGAGAATTAAAAATGGCCAAAAAAACTAAGGAAAATAATAAAAAAAGAAATACTAAAGATAAATCAACTTTAGATTTAGATAATGAAATTATTATTGGCATTAAAACTTTGCCTGAAGTAGAAGCTCCTAAAAAAAGTAAAAGTAAAAAGAAACAAGTAAAAAAGCAAAAGCCAAAAATAAATTACAATACAAAAAATGTAAAAAAGTCTAAAGGTAACCGAAAAAATAAAATTAAGTCTAATGAAAATGAAGTGGAATTTGAACTAAAACTAGGAATTGAAGATGAAGAAATAAAAAAGAAAAATTTAAAAGGTAAGAAAAAAAATTTAAAACAACAAGAATTAGCTAGAAAAAAAAGAAAAATAGCATTTAGAATAATTAAATATACTACATTAGTTGCTATTTTAATTGGAGGAGGAATTTATTTTCTACTATCACCATTTTTCAATGTTACTGAAATAAATGTAGTTGGAAATGAAAGAATTACAAAAGAAGAAATAATTAGTCTTTCTAACATAAATTTAAATGAAAATACTTTTAAAATTCAAGGCAATAAAGTTCAGCAAAATATTAAACAAAATGCTTACATAGAAAAAGTATCTGTAAAGAGAAAATTACCAAACAAAATAGAAATAGTAGTTGAAGAAAGAAAACCAACCTTTATGCTTTCTTTTGCAAATGCATATATTTATTTAAATAATCAAGGCTACATGTTAGAAGTTTCAAAAACAGCTATTAATATTCCAATTATTACAGGATTTTTAACAAAAGAGGAAGACCTTCATGTAGGAAATAGGCTATGTAGTGAAGATCTTCAAAGACTAGGACAAGCTTTGCAAATTATGAAATCAGCTAAAAGCAATGGAATAGAAAATTTAATAACAAAAATTAACATTGAAAATAAACAAAATTACATATTAGAATTAAAATCAGAAAAGAAAACTGTATATATAGGAGATACCTCTAATTTAAGTACAAAAATGCTATATGTTATTAGCATTATAAATGAAAATAAAAATGTTGAAGGGGAAATTTTTGTTAATACAGATTTAAACAGTAAAGGAGCTGTATTTAGAAAGAAAATATAAAAGTAGAAAGGAGAAAAAATGCATATGCATAAAAAACAAATAGCAATTACATTAGGAATAATGTGCTTAGCTTTAACTGCTTGCATTGTTGTTCAATTAAAAACTGTATCTAATAGTAATACAACTATTTCAATATCTATAAAGGAAAATAATTTAAGAGATGAAGTTTTAAAGTGGAAAGAAAAATATGATAATGTATATGTAGACTTAACAAATTCTACTGAAAATCTAGAAAAAGTTAGAAAACAAGCAACTCAAAATGATACAACAGCTATGGCAAAGCAACAAGAAATTACATTAAATAATATGTTACTTGGTTTAACAGAAGTAACTGGACCAGGACTTGAAATAACATTAGCAGATAATAATACAGGACTTAATAAAGATGGAAGCGAAGTATTAGATATAAGTTCTCAAATTGTTCATAATGATGATTTACTACAAGTAATAAATGCATTAAATAATGCAGGAGCAGAAGCTATTTCAATTAATGGACAAAGAGTAATACAAACAAGCTCAATTACTTGTGAAGGAAATATTATTAAAATAAATGGACAAAGAATAAGCTCACCATTTAAAATAAAAGCGATTGGCTCTCCAGGTTTACTTTCTGGATCTTTAAATATGATAGGTGGCTATCTTTACTACATGAAAGAAGATGGAGTAAATGTAGAAACAAAGCAAGTAGAAAGTACAACAGTAGAAGCATATAACGGAGTTATTAGCTATAAATATATAAAACTTAAAAAATAGTGGGGTGAAAATTTTTGAAACAGGAAATAAAAAATAAAATAGTAATAAGTGCTATTATTGCAGGAATGTGCATTATATTTTTTGCGGTTATGTTTATGCAATTTAAAACAATAGAAGAAACAGATATAACTGCAATTGAAAATATGCGAGAAACTGAACTAAGAACTGCAATTGCAGAGTGGAAAGCAAAATATGAAGAAGCTAAGCAACAATTAGAATCAAATCAAAAAAGTATAAAAGAATATTTAGAAATAATTAATGATAACGGTGAGGCTTCAGAACTTGTAGATAAAGACTTAGAAGAATCTGGAATGAAACTTGGAAAATCAGATATTTATGGAGAAGGAATAGTAATTACTTTATCTGATACACAAGAACATGTAGTAGATACATTTGATTTAATAGATTTAATAAATGAATTAAGATATGCAGGAGCAGAAGCAATTTCTATAAATGATGTACGTATACTTAGCTCTAGTTATATTTCACAACCAAAAGATGGCTTAACTATGATTTCAGGACAAAGAGTTGCATCACCTTTTGTAATAAAAGTTATTGGAAATCAAACATATTTATCAAGTAGTTTAAGTTTAAAAGATAGTGGTTATATAGATAGAAATAGAGCTCGTGGAATGAAAATAGAATTACAAACTAAAAATAATGTTCAAATAGTAAAAAGTACTAATGATAGAGAAACAAAATATATGAAAGTGGAGGAAAAATAATATGGTTTTAATGGCAATAGTAATTGGATGTATTTTAGGAGCAGTAATTGGAATTTATACACCAATGGTTCCATATACATATTCAGGTTATTTAGCAATAGCTATTATTGCAGCATTAGATTCTGTATTTGGTGGAATCGCAGCAATGCTAAATAAAAATTTTAATTTAAAAATATTTGTAACAGGATTTTTTGGAAATGCAATTTTATCAATTTTACTTACATACTTAGGCCAAAAGTTAAATGTAGATATTTATTTAGCTGCAATAGTTGTATTTGTAGGAAGAATGTTTAATAATTTAGCAATTATTAGACGTTATTATTTAAATGTATGGGAAAATAGAAACTCAAAAAAAGCAGAAGATTCTAGTAAAAAATAAGAATAATTTTATAATAAAAAGTAAAAAATTAAACATATACAACAATATTTCAACAATATTACAAAAATATTACAAAATTATTACAAATCTATTGACTTTTTTTTCAAAATGTAATATTCTTAAGCCAGTGTTAATTAGTAATTTTTTTTTTATAATAAATTTACATATGACAAGCAAAATTATAGGCAAGCAAATTGGGGGAATGAGTCTTGGCGATTGGAGATGTAATTGTAGGAATAGACATTGGAACTTCAAAGGTTAGTTTAGTAATTGGAGAAGTTAATAACTTTAACCAAATTGAAATTATTTGCACTTCTAGTCATAAATGCAATCGGAATTCAAAAAGGTAAAATTATAGATGAAAATGAAATTGCCAGAGTAATTCATCACTCTATAAAAGA
>CANQUT010000037.1 GCA_947627105.1 uncultured Clostridia bacterium | reverse complement strand
ATGGTTATATTTGCTAAATCTGGTGCTGGTAAATCAGTTACAATGAAAACTTTAATATCTCGTTCAGCAGTTTTAATGGGAATTCAAAGTTTGGCACTAGATGCAGAAGGCGAGTATAGCATAGTTGCAGAAAGCTTAGGAGGAATAAATGTAGTTTTATCTCCAACATCTAAGACAGTTATAAACATATTTGATATTGAAACAGAAATTGTAAAAGATGAAATTACAGGTAAAGATAGAACAGTTCTAAACGTAGAAAATAAAGTAGAAGACGTAACTCAAGCATTACTTACAATGGCAAGAGGAAGCACAAGAAGTCAAGAAGTAAACGAACTTACAAAACAAATTATAGCAGAATCTGTATCAGAAGAATATGCAGCACATGGAATTACATCAGATCCAAATAGCTTATATACATCTGCAAGTGGAGGATTAGACTCTAATATATTAGGAAAAGAAAAGAAAAAAATGCCTACAATTGGCTCATGGTACAAAAGAATTCAGGAAAAAGCAGCAAGCAATACAAATGCTGATTACAATTTCCATTATAGTTACTTATTAAAAGTTATGAAACAATATATAAGAGAATATGATGGACAAATGGCATATTTTGATGGACAATCTACATTTGATTTGTTAGATGGAACACTATTTATTAACCTAGATATATCACAACTAGAAGAAAGATTTGCAAGACCTTTAGCACAGCAAATTTTACTTGCATGGATTTGGGAAAAATATGTTAAGAAAAATAGTGAAGATAGAAACAAAGCTGCTAAAAAAAGAGTATTAGTTGATGAAGCATGGATGCTTTTACCATACCCAGAAGCAGTAGACTTTTTAAACACAATGGCACGTCGTGCTAGAAAAAGAAATGTATCGCTTGCAATTATATCACAAAGATTCCAAGACTTTTATGAAAAACCAGAGGCACAAGCGGTATTAACATCATCAGATACAAAGCTATTTTTAGCACAAGATAAATCAGAAATTCAGTACTTAAAAGAAGTATTTAAACTAAGTGAAGGAGAAGCAGGTTTCTTAGTTACTTGTTTAAAAGGTGAAGGATTACTAAAAGTTGGAGCGGATAGTGCAATTATTCAAATCCAACCTACAGCAAAAGAATTCGAGTTTGTAGAAACAAACTTAAATAAATTGGCACAAAGGAAAAGAAACAAACAAGCGGTTTAATTTATTAGGGGGAGTTATGAAAAAATTACTTACAAGCCAAAAATTTATACAAAAGACATTTATATCAATAATAATAGTATTATTGCTTAGTTTTTCTATGCCAGTAAAATCTCAAGCAGGATTTGGAGGTATGCTATTAGAGCCATTAACAGACCTTATTGGAACATTATTTGATGTTGTAACAGCTGGGTTACAAATGTTTTTAGTAGATGGAAGTTTTGGAAATGGTGATGACGGTGGAATTGTTAGTGTTTTTATGGTAAAAAGAGATAATATACCTCCTGAATTACAACCAAATGGAGAAACTGTTACAGAAACAATAGAAGAAAATGAACTAGATAGTAATATATTTGGAAATAGTACTTATTATATACCAAACATAAAATATACACCTGACAAAATTTTTGCAAATAAAATACCAGCATTAGACATTAACTTTATAAATCCAAAAGATAATTGGGAAAATGGAGGAAATGAGTATTCAATAGCTTTATCGCTTCATAATACAATAGCATCATGGTATGTATCATTAAGAAATCTATGTGTAGTAGGATTAATGCTTGTATTATTATATGTTGGTATTAGAATTGTAATTAGTTCTACTGCTGCAGATAAATCAAAATATAAGCAGATGTTAGCAGATTGGGTAATAGCATTATGCTTATTATTTACTCTTCACTATATAATGACATTTACAGTTACAATTATAGAGCAGGTTTCAGGAGCATTAACTACAAATGATGCAAATAGTATAGTTGTTCAAGTAAATGGTGGCCCAACATTTAAAACAGATTTAATGGGACTTATAAGATTTAAAATGCAAAAAAATACTGTTGGTGATAAAATATTGTATTTAATACTTTATATAGCAATGGTATGTTATACTTGTTTATTTACATTTAAATATTTAAAAAGGGTGTTAATAATTGCATTTTTAACCTTAATTTCACCTTTGGTTGCATTAACATACCCAATAGATAAAATTAGAGATGGTAAAGCACAGGCATTTGATTTATGGTTTAAAGAATACATATTTAACGCTTTAGAGCAGCCATTTCACTTAATTATTTACACAATATTTGTTACTAGTTCAGTAGAATTAGCAAGTAAGAATCCATTAATAGCAATAATAACATTAGCATTTATAGGACCTGCTGAAAAAATATTAAGAAAATTCTTCGGATTTGATAAAGCTGCAACAAGTGGAGCATTAAGTACTTTTGCCGGAGCAGTAGGAGGATCAGCAGCATATAATATGTTAACTAAAGCTATTAAAGGAAAAGGTGGACATGGTGGATCTGGCGGAAGCGGAAAAAATAATATTAGAGATAAAAACCAATTAAAAGATCCAAATGCACCAAGTGGAGTAGATGGCTTTACAGATGTACCACTTACTTCAAATACACCTGAAGGTACTACACAGCAAAGAATGTTAGATGCTTATGATGAAAATAACTTTGGAACTAATGATTATGATCCTGCAGAAAGAGAAGCAATGGCAAGGGAAGCATACCAACCAGAATCGCCAAACTTGTCAAGAGACGAATTTTTAGAACAAATGAGGATGTCTGGTTATACAGACGAAGAAGCAGAGCAATTAACAAGAGAACAATATGGAGAAAATACAGGAAATTCTACTCAAAATACTGGATCAGAATCTTCAGCACGAACTTTGCCAGAATCTGAGCAACCAACTGACCAAGGAATTACACAAACTCCAATTCATGACATAAATGAACAAGAAGATGAACGAGGTAACAGATTAAAAGAAGGATTCAAAGGTGCTGGTAAAGCAATAAAAAATAGGGTATCTATGACAATTGGTAATAAACATTGGAGACGTAGAGTCGTTAGAAATGCAGCTGGAGGATTAGCAAGAGGTGCTATTCATACAGCAGGTAGAGTTGTTGCAGGTACTACAATAGGAGCAATTGGATTAGGAATGGGTATTGCAGGAGATGACTTAGACGATGTATTTAAATATGGCATAGGAGGAGCAACTTTAGGAGCAACAGTAGGAGGAAATGCATTAAATAATGCTGTAGATAGTATTGGTAGAGGAATAGCTAATAGTGCACCAGTGCAAGGTTTTATAAGTGGTTTTACAGGAGATAATTCTACAGATAGAGCATTACATAGACAAGCAGAAAATTTGAACACAAATTCTGATTTTATAGAAAGTGTACAAAGAGAATACATGCCAAATGGAGAAGAATTATCTGGTAGAGAATTAAGACAAGCAACAGAGCGTGCGGCAGAATTTTATAATAATGGAATTACAGATTCTTCTGATATAGGAAAAGCATTAAAATTAGAAGATAGTGTTATAAAAAGTTTAGATAATTCTAGTTTAGATGAACAAGCTAAAACAAATTTAGCTAGACAACAAGCAACTACTGCAACGAAACTAGCTAAACAAATAAAAGACCCTACTAAACTAGCAGATGAAAAGTATGTACAAAATTTAACAAATTCATATACAAAATCAATAATGAAAAAATCTTCTTTAAATGAAAAAGATGCTAGACAAAATGCAGAACAAATAATGAAAATGGTAAAACAATTTCATAAAATAGATTAATAAATATGGAGGCTATAACACATGAGAAAGTTATTAAAATATTGGTATGCAAACAAAAGAAAAATATTAATAACTATTCGGTGTTATAGCCTTTATTCTTATACTACTTAGAATAGCAAATGAAATTATAAAACAGCAAAATAATAACAGCACATACAAAAATGATATAAAAGTGCAAGATGTAAAAAAGCCAAACAATCCTGTTATAACAGATGAAAAAATAGATCAAAAAGATGTAGAAGATAACTCACAAATAATTGATACATTTGTAAAGTATTGTAACGATAATAAATTGCAAGAAGCATATAACATGTTAACAAATGATTGCAAAGAGCTATTATATAGCACAATAGATATATTTAAGCAAAATTATATAAACCAAATTTTTAAAACACAAAAATCATATAAACTTGAACTATGGGCACAAAGCAATAATTATTATACATATAGAATTACATATATAGAGGGAAATCCATTACAAACAGGAGGATATAGCTCTAGCAAAAATTATATAGACTATGTTACAGTTGTAAAAAATAGCAGTGAGTTTAAATTAAATATTAATCAATTTATAAAAAAGGAAAATTTAAACAGAGAAAAGGAAGATAATAACTTTGAAATAACTGTTAATAGCAGAACAGTATATATGAACTATGAAACATATAACATAACTATTAAAAATAATACAGAAAAAACAGTATTACTTAATGATGGAAAAACAACTAAAAACATTTATTTATTAGATAATAATGACATAAAATATACATCACTAGTTAATGAACTAGCAACTAGTATTTTAATGATTAATCCTAAATATACAAAAACATTTAATTTAAAATTTAATAAAACATATAATACCAATATTAAAATTACGAATATGAAAATAGATGATATTTATTTAGATAAAGAAAAATATGATTTAAATCCTAACGATGAAAATTTAGAGAAAACAAATATAGCAATAGATTTATAAAGGAGGTGCAATAAATGGGCAATGAGGAAAATGAGCAAGAATCAAATAAAAAACAAAATAAACAAACAAAAAAAGTAACAAAAAAAATAATTTCAGCTATTATGCCAATTTTAGTTGCAATACTCATTGCAATTTTAGTCGCATCTGCTGTATTCTCAATTATTTCGCAAGTTGTTGATTCAATAAAAAATATAGGACAATCTATTATAAATTTCTTTTTGGGTGATGAAAATGGAATAGAAATTACGGATACGCAAATAGATAGCATAATATCAACGGTAGAAAGTATGGGAATAGATTATGACGATCTGGGCTTGCTAGGTAATGTAGATTATTCGGCACCTGATGTAGAAGAACAAATGAAACAAGAAAAAAGAAAATATACAAGAATGTTTTTAGAAGCTCAAATAGTTACACAAGAACTAAACAAGCGGCGGTAGAGGTTTACAAGGACAAGTATATTTATATCGTATGAATCTAGATAACACAAAAACTTCATTAACGTATAAACCATATGATAAATTTAAAGAGTTAATTAATTCAAATGATCCATCAGTTGAAAAATATTTTTCTACAAATACAGATGGAGAACTTATTATAGCAGAACTAGAAACTACTAGTGAAGAAATAATAACAGAATATACAGATAAAGAGGGAAATAAAACTACAAGTGGAAACAGTAGCACTGTAGCTCCTATATCTAGATATTCAGAAAAGTCAATAGATTATAAAAGTATAATTTCACAATATACAACACCAATATCATTTTTCATTGAACTTGGAACTGTTACAAGAAATCCAGAATTTTTAGAAGAAGTAGCAAAATTAGTAAAGAAAAGTGCTAGAATAGAGTTAGTACTTTTAAGTACAAAGATAACAGAAGAAGAAATACAAGTAGATAATTATACAGAAAATGTATTTGAAAGAATAGGTAGTACAGAAACTACCACTTCTACAACAGTAAATAAAACTACTACAAATACAAGAACAACTGAAACTTATAATTTAAAAGTTAGTTATGCCAATACTTGGGTTTGTGAGTCAACAATTACATACAACAGATTACCAAACGATGTACAAAATGGTCAAGAACAAAATATACAAAGTCCTCATAAACATACAGAAGATCCAACTGAGCTTAAAAATAATTTACAAGGGGACGGAAATGTAACCTGGTATACAAATCCAAAATCAACACTTACTCAAAAAGTAACTACTGAAGCCTATGATAATGGAACACAATCAGATTATATTGATAAAACAGATGCCTTTATTAATTTATTAAATAAAGAATATAAAATACCAAACTCAAATGAAAAAAGATCAGCAGGTTCATACTTAAAATCTGGTGCAGAAGTTTTGTTCCAACTTTTACGTCAAAACCCAGAGACTCAAGGTTTGGAACAAGTAATGAGATACATAATGTATAAATATACAGGCAAAAGTTATGGTGTCACAAGCTTAGATTTTAGTATATTTGATCCACAATACTTCACATCATTTGACGGAATAAGTGGTATAGATGGGGTAGAGGGCCAAATAATTGACTTTTTATTTTCGAAAGGTGTACCAGTAGCAGGAGTATCAGCGATTATGGGAAATATACAGCGAGAATGTAGCTTCAACATTGCATGCAGAAATTCAAGTAATCATATAGGAATATGCCAATGGGACTGGAATGTTAGAGGAGCTGAGCTTAGAAAATTAGCAGAACAAAGAGGAGTTACTTGGGAAACAGACTTAAATGTACAATTAGATTTTATGTGGTATGAATTAACAAATAAATCTACATATTCAAAAGTTTATGATGCAATTATGAATGCAACAGATGAAGAAAAATTAGAATATACTGTATGGTATTTTGACAGATATTATGAAGTAGCAATTTTAGGTAATGATTTTGAAATAGGAAAAGAAACAGATTCATGTAAAATTAGATATAATTATGCTAAAGAATGGTATAAAAAATTACAAGAAGTAGGTGGCAAATTATATGAAGGTGCAAGTGATTTCTACATTCTTGATGGGCATAAATTCCCACATTATATGCAAAAAAATTATCCTCAATCATATCCAATACAATTAAAAGATAAAACCTTACGTAACAATGGATGTGGACCAATAAGTTTAGCAATGGTATTATCTGGAATGTTAAATGATCCAACAATTACTCCAGTTACGCTAATTAACAAACTAGATGAATATTATAATGGCGATTGGAAAAAGTATTATGCTTATAATGGAGGCACAATTGGTAACAATTTATTTAATACTGGCTTTTTACAAGCATGTTACAATGAAAAGTTAAATGTACGAAGTGTATCTTCACAGGAAACTGCTATAAATGAAATAGCATCAGGTAAATGTGCAAACGGACATGTTACAAACCATTTTGTAGCTGTAATTCCTCCTCCAGATCAATATAAAGGAAAAGGCTATAAATTTTTCATATTAGATTCAGTAAATAAATTAACTGGACCATATAGAAGTATAGAAGAAGTAAGAAAAAAGAATAGTTCATTTAAAATTCAACGTATAATTGAGTTTGTAGATTAATAGTATATTTAGGAGGCTTCAAATGAAAAAATTAATAATATTTGTAATAATAATAATTATTATATTAATATCTGCATTATTAGTAATAAAATATTTACCTACAAATCAGCAAAATGAAATTGTAAATAACGATTCTGATGATGATGTAACTTCTGGGGATCTTTATGATTATGATAATGCCAAAACAGAAACATTAACAGATGAAGCTAGTTTTTATACAGTTTCAAATTGTGTTTCAAAATATTTAGATATGTTAAATAAAGAAAGTCTTAATTATTATGAGCCAAATGAAAATAGAGAATATGTAAAAGTAGTAGATGATAATGCTATAGCACAAAAAATAATAGATATACTAGATAAAAACTATATAACTAAAAATAACATTACTACAAAGAACTTATTTTCATTTGTAGAAGAAGTTACAACAAATGAAATTTTTATACCATTAAAAATGAATATTTTACCAGGAAGAACAACAGAAAAATATGCAGTGTATGGCTATACTCAAAGTATAGAAAATAAATTTATAAGAAATATATATATTATTGTTACATTAGATGTAAAAAACAATACTTTTTCTATAGAACCATTATTAAAAAGTTCATATAAAGATATTGATGAAATTAAATTAAGTAATGAAAACGTAGAAATAGAAAAAAATAATAATAATACATATACCTATGAAAAAATAAATAGATTGAATGTTATAAATAAATATTTAGACAGCTTTAAAAATATGATGTTAAGTAATTCATCACTTGCTTATGAGTATTTAGAAGAAAATTATAAAAATGCAAAATTCGGAAACTATAATAATTTTAAGCAATGGATAGCAGATAACAAGGAAAAACTAAATTCAACAGCATTAAGTGGTTATTCAACAACAATAAAAGATGACTATACACAATATGTTTGCACAGATAGATATGGACGTTATTTTATTTTTCAAGAAGTAGCACCAATGCAATATAAAGTTATATTAGATACCTACACAATAGACCTACCGGAATTTGTAGAAAAATATAATAATTCTAAGGAAGAAGAAAAAGTTTTACTAAATATTCAAAAATTCCTTGAAGCTATTAATAATGCAGATTATGAATACGCATACAATAAGTTAGATGAAACATATAAAGCAAATAATTTTAAAACTTTGGAAGACTTTGAAAAATATATAAAAGAAAACTTTTATGAACAAAATAAGGCTACCGCAAAAAATGCAGAAAAACAAGATGACATATATCTATATACTGTAACAATTTCAGATGCATCTGAAAAAAGCGAAGAAACTATTACTAAAACTTTTGTAATGCAATTAAAAGAAGGAACAGACTTTGTAATGTCATTTAGTGTAAACTAATTTTATAAAAAGAGGGCAAAAGCCCTCTTAATATATATAAAAGGAGTTAATAATGGAAGAAGAAAGAAAGCAAGAACTACATGAAAAAATGTTATCTATAGCAGAATTAATTGAAAAAGGAACAAATAAAAACCAAGTATCAGTAGAAAATATTACTTTTTATCAAGATTTTGAATTTGCTCAAAGTGGATTTGAAGACCATAATATATTTGTTGCAAAAGTACAAACCCTAAAAGATAGTATTACAACTTATGAAATATATTCCGAAGGTTCAAATAGCCTAATTGCAACAGTAAATGAACATGGAAAATTGCATTTCATGCCAGAATATATAGAAAAATTAAGAGAAGACTATGGAGAGCATTTTGCAAGTTTAAAACTTGAAGATTCAAACTTCGAATTACCAGAAAATGATGAATCATTATCAGAAGAAAAAGATACATTATCGATAAATAAAGAAGGTATAGAACAAAGCAAAAATAAAAAAACACTTGAAATATTAAAAGATACTTTAGGAGATGAAGAAGTAGTATCATATACAGAAATGAATTCAGATCAAACACCACTATTTGATAAAATTACTAATAAACAAGAATTAGATGCAAATGTAAGAGTTACACAAACAGAGAGTTTATCTGATATGGTTCCAGAAATAAAAGAAAAAGGTTTTGTAAAAATTGGTGTAGCATATTCAAACTCAAAAGGTGGTAATTGCGGTAGATTTACTTTTTTAGGAGTTACTAAAGAAGGAAATATTGAGCCAATTGAAAGTTTACAAAATATAGAAGGAACTACAACAGGGCAAAAAATAACTTCAATAAATAGTAGTGATGGAAGCATCATAGAAACTGAGCAAGTAGCAGGATTAGCAAAACTTCCTAATGGCAGGGAAGAATATTTTTCTGTAAAACAAGGGCAATATGGCATAATTGAAGTAGACTATGTAAGAAGACAATTAAGTAAAGGAAAAGATGAATCATACTTTTCAGCACCAATTGAAACTCATAGCATAAAGCCTACTAGCAAAGAAGTTAGAGAACTTATGGATAGACATCATAATATTAGTATGAAAGATGAATTAGATAAATCAAAGCCAGAGCTAGAAAGAGATGGAGAAACTAGAATAGAAAATATTGATAACACTGCTTCTAATGATATGCTAGGCATAGATGATATAATAGTATTAGATGATGGCACAGAAACTACTATTAGAAATGAAGCTAAAAAAGCTAAAATAAGTCCTGAAGAATTTTTAGAAAAATATGAATGCACGGGAGGCAAAACACCTAGCGAAATCATAGAAAAAGTACATGAAGAAGTAGAAGAAGAATATGCTGGAAACAGAAAAAGATAAGAATAAAAATCACTTTATAAAATATAATTTATAAGGTGATTTTTTTATGAAAAATAATCTTAACAAATTATATAAAATAATAGCTATTTTATTAATATTATGTATTACTAAGGTTAGCATATCTTATGCAGATATAGAAAACGAAGAACCACTAGATAATAATGAAATTCAAAATGAAATAATACAAACATCAGCTACAATAGAAGATACATTAAAATTAAATGCACGAATAGGTCTAATATATGATAGAAACTCTAAAACTATACTATATGAAAAAAATGGTAAAAAGCAAGTGCCAATGGCTAGTACTACAAAAATTATGACTAGCATAGTAGTATTAGAAAATGCAAATTTATCAGATGTAGTAACAATAGAAAAAAAAGCAGCAGGAACAGGAGGCTCAAGATTAGGATTAAAACTAAATGATAAAATTACAGTACATGACTTACTTTATGGACTTATGCTAAAGTCTGGAAACGATGCGGCCGTAGCATTAGCAATTCATGTAGGAGGAAGCATAGAAGGTTTTAGCGATTTAATGAATAAAAAAGCAAAAGAAATGGGACTAGTAAATAGTCACTTTGTAACTCCACATGGCTTAGACGAAAAAGAACATTATACAACAGCTTATGAGCTTGCATGTATGGCAGACTACGCATTACAAATACCAAAATTTAAGGAAATAGTAGGGAGCAAAAGCTATAATATTACAATAAATGGGCAGTCTAGAATAATTTCTAATACAAATGAATTATTAGGAAATTTAAATGGAGTATATGGAGTAAAAACAGGATTTACAAATGGAGCAGGAAGATGTTTAGTAACTGCTTGCAAAAGAGGGAAATTAGATATCATTACAGTAGTACTTGGTGCAGATACAAAGAAAATTAGAACATCAGATAGCATAAAATTAATTGAATATGCATATAAAAATTATGAGGTAGTTAATATAAAAGAAATAATACAAAGAGAATTTGAAAGATGGCAAAATTTAAATGAAAAACGTATATATATTAATAAGGGAAAAGAAAGCCAAATACATTTAAAAATAAACGAACTACCTTACGAAGAAATAGCAATAAAAAAATCAGAAAAAGATAGCATTGTTACTAATTTTACTTGCTTATATTATCTAGAAGCACCAGTTAATAAAAATCAAATAATAGGAAGTGTAAAAATACAAATTAAAGATAAAATAATAGGAAACTTAGACATTATAGCAGAAAGCAGTATTCAAAAAAAAGAAGTTTTAGATTATATTATAGAATTTTTAAAGCTAGTACCTTGACTTTTTAATAAAAATTTGCTATCATAATAATGCTTTATGAAAATAAAGCATATGCGGAAATAGCTCAGTTGATAGAGCGCTGCCTTGCCAAGGCAGAGGTCGCGGGTTTGAGCCCCGTTTTCCGCTCCATTTTTTGCTTATAAAGAAAACAACCAATTTATTTTAGTATCAAATTAGTATTGTAAAAATATTTATATGGCGATATAGCCAAGTGGTAAGGCACGAGTCTGCAAAACTCTGATCCCCGGTTCGAATCCGGGTGTCGCCTCCAAAATATTTTAAAATTCCACAGATTCTTAAGAATTCTGTGGAATTTATTTGTATAAACATATTGACTTTCACAAACATCTGTTTTATAATATAAGCAAAGTTTACACAAGGAAGGAATGAAGTTATTTATGAATAATCTCACTAATATTGAGCCAATAAATAAAGAATTAAATTTAGTAAAATATGAAACAATAGATATTAAGAATTTAATTTATTGCATAAGAGGAAAACAGGTTATGCTAGATAGTGATGTAGCAATGTTATATCATTATCAAACTAAAAGAATAAATGAAACAGTTACTAGAAATAAGGAAAGATTTCCAGAAAATTTTTG
>CANQUT010000036.1 GCA_947627105.1 uncultured Clostridia bacterium | reverse complement strand
AACACATAAATTTCGTAGGCTTTTTTGAAAAATATATTGATTTTTATGTCAATTGATGTTAGAATAATGAGCATAATATAGGTTAAATACCTAGTTATAATTTAAATTTTCTCAGCTTATAATGAGAAAATATTATTGTTATTAAAACATTCTAATAATTAGGAGGTAATATTATGCAAATACTTAATAAACGGCAAGAAGAATTAGTACTAAAAAATCAAAAATTTGTTTATTATTTATTAAAAAGATATAGAAGAGAATCTGATAATGACTATGATGATTACGCACAAATTGGCATGGTTGGTCTAATAAAAGCAGCAGTTACTTTTGATGAATCTAAAGGTACAAAATTTTCTACATATGCAGCTAAATGCATAAATAACGAGATTAAAATGCAATTAAGAAAGACTAAAAATATTCCTATAGTGATACCTATGAGTCAGTTAATAAACTCAACTGATAGTGATGGTGATTATGATGTCACTATAGAAGGAATTATACGCGACGAAGATGCTATCGATTTTATAGAAGAGCTTTCAAAAATGGAACAATTACAAACTACCATAAGCAATCTACTTAATTACTTTACTAGAAGAAATATAATTATATTTTTATTAAATATTGGAGGAATGAATCAACAACAAATCGCTAGTTTTATATGTATATCTCAAAGTTACGTTTCTAGAATAATAAACAAAATTACTAAAGAACTCAAACAATATGAAGAAAGTGAGGCACTATTGCAAAATGATTCATACAAAGTGACTATTAGAGATTCACAAATAAAAATAATTTTTAATGAAATTACAATAGATGATTTTAGCAAAGCACTTGCAAATCTTTGTAGCCAAGATTCTTCAAAAAGATTTAAAGAATTTAAAGTTACTTCTAAAAATGGAAATATTGAAGTTTCTTTACCTTTGCATGAGCGGTCTTTTGAATTTCTTGGCAGACTTTTCTTCGAATTTGAAAAATTAAATATTTAGCAAATACCTAAGAATGTTAAAAAACAATAATTTCAAACAGTTTACATCATTTTGAAAATACAAAATAATGTGAGCTAACAATTAACCAAACCCCTTTACTAAGAATAAAATAGTAGAGGGGTTTTATTTATATGAATTTTATAAAAGAGCAAATTGAAATAATAAAAGAAAAAGATCCAGCAATAAAAAGCAATTTTGAAGTGCTTTTATACCCATTTTTTAAAGTTATAATTTACTATAAAATATCACATTATTTTTATAATAAAAAACATTTTTTTATTGCAAGATATTTAAGCGAAAAAGCTAAAAGAAAAACTGGAATAGAAATACATCCAGGTGCAATAATTGGAAAAGGTTTATTTATAGATCATGGAACAGGGGTTGTAATTGGTGAAACTGCAGTTATAGGAGATAATGTAACAATACTTCATGGAGTAACTCTTGGAGGAAGAGGTATGCAAAAAGGAAAACGTCACCCAACGGTTGGAAACAACGTTTTTATAGGCAGTGGTGCAAAGGTATTAGGAAATATAAAAATTGGAGATAATGCAAAAATAGGCGCAAATGCTGTAATACTAAAAGATGTTCCAGAAAATGCAACTGTTGTAGGAGTGCCAGGAAAAATTGTAAAAATAAGAAATACCTAATAAAAATATGTAACGTAACACATAAAGGCTAAATTTCATATAATTAATATAGGTATCAAAATATAAAGATTATCAAAGCTAATTATAAAAACTTTATATAAGAAAGGAGTATGCAAATGAAAAATACTAAAAACATTATAATAATAGTATTATTAATTGTAATAGTAGTAATGGCAGTTGGGTATTCAGCATTTGCTACACAATTAAAAATAAATGGAACAGCTCAAATTATTGGTGAATGGAATGTAAAAATTACAGGAATCAAAGCACAATTTGTTAGTGAAGGTGCTAATGCAGGAACACCAGAATTTACAGTTACAAGTGCAACTTTTGATGCAAAACTTTCAAAGCCAGGAGATAAAATTGTATATGAAATTACAATAGAAAATGCTGGAACAATGGATGCTAGCTTACAAAGTGCTAAATTTACACCAGATGAAGAAAATGGCTCTCCTGCAATTAAATATGAAACAACACAGCCAGCACAAACTTTAAATTCTGGAGATACAACTACATTTACAGTAACTGTAATTTATGATGAAAACATGGAAGAAGTGCCAGAAATAAAAGAAAAAACAATTACAGGCATTATAGAATATGTACAAAAATAGTAGGTAGTAAATGATAAGAAATTTAGAAAAATTTATAAAGAAAAAGCTAACATTAATAATTTGTTTAAGTTTTTTATTAATATTAATTGTTATGGCAAATGGCTATGGTTTGCTTAAAACTAAATTAACCGTAAATGGAAATTCTACTGCAAATTTAGACTTTTATGAAGACTGGTATCCACAGTTAAATTTTTCAAAAACTAGCCAAATGGAAGATGTATTTTTTTACCAAATTATAGTTAACAATGATTCAAATAAAACTTATTATAAGTGGAAATTAAAAATACAAGATACAGGTTATATTGACTTTCCATTTGGAATTGATGGAACAAAAGAGGGCAATAGCTGGATATTAGATTACTCTAGCTGGGACAATAGAATTGATGCAGGAAAAGAACTTTTTGTAAATATTATATTTCGTGTAAAAGACCTAAATAACTCAATGTCAAAAGAAGAATACGCAAAATATTTTCTAGAAAATTTTGTTCAAATATCTGGAATATCTAAAATTAAAATAAATAGAAAAGGCCAGGCAGTAACAAATGGAAATGCAACGTTAACCTTAAAACAAAACGAAGAAGAAATAAAAACTTTTGATATAGAAGAAAATTTAGATTATGTATCTGATAACAAAAATGAAAAACAATATATTTTAAATATTTATAATAAATCAAACAATGATTATTATGATCTTAGAGTTAATATGTTTACTGGAAATGAAAATACTTTAATAGGAATATCTCCTTATGAAGTTGTTTGCCAACATATTGATAATGTTACTTTTGAAATTCCTACATGGATTTATCTTATAAAAGATACAACGGTATCGATTTATATTACTGTAATCACACAAGATGGTACTTTTAACCCAGATATTGTTATAACTGGACTAGTAGAATAAAAAAGGTGAAAATAAAATGAAATGCTTAAAAAATAAAGGATTACTACTAATAATAACTATTTATTTATTAATAAAAATTTTCTTTACAATAAATAATAATATACTATTTACAAATGTTATTAATCCAATATTTTGGGCATGTATTCTAATATATGCAGTATTAGATATGAAAAATGGCTATATTAGGTTTAACGTAAACAAAAAATATTGCATTCCTACTATAATGATTTCTTTTATTAATATTATTATTTACTTTTATTTAGGACTTATTTTAGGCTTTTCAAAAAGTTTATATAATCATAGTATAACAGCAATACTACAAAATTTTATTATACAATTATTACCATTAATTAGTATTGAATTTGTAAGAGAGCTTATTGTAGCTAGAAACAAAGATAATAAACTAATAATTATATATATAACAACATTGCTAATTTTATTAGAGGTTAATTTTAGTACATTAATAAATTTAACTATTAGTAGAGAAGAAATGTTTAAATATGTATGTTCTACAATTATACCTCTAATATTTAGCAATATTTTATATACGTATTTAACACTAAAATGCTCATATATAGTTACTTTAACATACAGAAGCTTTAATAAAATTATAATTTTAATTTCACCAATTATTCCTAATTTAGATTGGTTTATAGCAGGCACGCTAAATTTATTATCAATATTAGCAATTTATTTAATATTTAAATATAAATTAATTAAGGAAAATAGCATAAAAAAGAAAAGGCAAAATTATTATGCAAAATTTAGCTATATTCTAACACTTATTTTATCAATATTTTTAGTATGCTTTATGACTGGAATATTTAAATATCAGCCAATAACAATACTTTCAAGCAGTATGAATCCTAAATTTGGTGTTGGAGATGTATTGATTTTTAAAAAATTAAGTAATAGTGAATTAGAAAATATTTCTAATGGTAGTATTATAGTTTATTCATTTAATGAGCAAAACATAGTACACCGTGTTGTAAATACAGTAAATATTGATAATAAAGTATTTTACCAAACAAAAGGAGATAGCAATGATTCACCAGACTTAAATTTAGTTAAAATAGAGCAAATTCAAGGTGTATATGTATTCCACATAAAATACATTGGTTTTCCATCTGTATGGTTATATTATTTCTTTAATTATTACAATTTACAGCCTTAAAATTATCCGCCACGTCGCTTGCGTATGCTATATGTTTTTTCTCGACTAAAGCACGAAAAAACATATGAGCATGAAGCAAGTGGCTACTCTAAAATTTACAATTATATAGCTTAAGATTGAAAGGAATGAATTTGTAATGACACAAACTAAAAGGAAGTATAGAAGTATAAGTAAAATTAGAAATAGTACTAAAAAAGTTAATTACATTAGTATTTTAACTTCTATAATTATGGCAGTATTAGCTGCTGTATTCATAGTGTTTGGCATAGTTAGTAAAAATAAAGTGGAACCAATATACAGTTATTCATCTATAAAAAGTAGTAATTATGAAGTATTATTAAAGCCTAATGATTTCTATGATACTGAAACACTTCCACCTGACAAATATTATGCCTCAAAATCAATAGATAAGTATATAATAAATTTTATATATGATTTTAAATCCAGCCAAAAGGCAAATTTAGATTATAATTATTCTATTACAACTGAAATTGTTGGTACAGTACTAAACAGTGAAAATCAAAATAAGGAAGTATGGAATAAAACTTTTCCACTTTTAGAAAATAATGCAAGCATTTACAAAGACAATTTTTATATAAATGAACAAATTAATATTGATTATGAATATTATAATAATTTAGCTAGACTTTATGAAGAAACGTATGGAATTTCTATTAAATCAACTTTAAAAGTATATTTTAATATTTCATATAATATTAATCTTAGAAGCTTAAGAGAAGAAGATAAAAAAGTTAATGATTGCATTGAATTAGATATAGATTTAACTGATACAATAACAAGTGCTAATAAAAATTATAATGATGTTACCAGCAAAGATATTATTCAAGATACTAATGACATAAGTAACAATAGCATATTTTATATTTTAGGGGGAATATTTGCTGCAGTTTCTGCAATTATAATTATAATGTTAATTAAACAAAACAATAAAACACCTGAACAAAAATACAGACATAATATTAATAAAATTTTAAGATATTATAAAGAGCTAATTGTTACTGTAACAAATAAACCGATTTTAGAAGATTTAAAAATTATGGAAATTAATAGCTTAGATGATTTGATAGATGTAGCTGAGCAAAATAATAGTAGTATTATTCATTATGAAGAAATTAAAAATCAAAGAAGCAATTTATATGTAATTGTTAATAATTATGTGTATGTTTATATTGTAACTTATGAAGAGTTAAGATAATATTAATGTTAGTCCCACTAGAGTAAAATCTAGAGGGACTCTTATATATTTTCAATAATTAATTTTAAATACATACTTACACAAAAGGTTGATATATTTTGCGTAACATGATAAAATATGATAGTAATTTAAAAAAGCAAGGAGATAAAACCATGGGATTTTTTGAAAAACTAAAACAAGGCTTAAGCAAAACAAAAAGCTCATTTGATGAAAAAATAAATAATGTATTTAGTAATTTTAGAAAAGTAGATGAAGAATTATTAGAAGAACTAGAAGAAGCACTTATAATGTCAGATGTAGGTGTAGAAACATCTACTAAAATTATTAGCAATTTAAGAGATAGAATAAAAAAAGAAAAAATAGAAGATGAAGAGGGTGTAAAAAACGCCTTAAGACTTGAAATAAGAGAAATTTTAGATGAAGTAGATAATTCATTAAAATTAGAAACACATCCATCTGTTATTTTAGTAGTTGGAGTTAATGGAGTTGGCAAAACTACTTCAATAGGAAAAATAGCAAATAGATTAAAACAAAATGGCAAAAAAGTTGTAATAGCAGCAGCAGATACATTTAGAGCAGCAGCAGTAGAACAGCTAGAAATTTGGGCAAATCGTGCAGGTTGTAAAATGGTAAAAAAAGAAGAGGGAACAGACCCTGCATCTGTTGTATTTGATGCAATTCAAATAACAAAAAATGAAAATGCAGATGTATTAATTTGTGATACAGCAGGAAGACTTCACAACAAAAAATATTTAATGGATGAATTAGTAAAAATTAAAAAAGTTATAGATAAGGAATTACCAGAATCTTCTAAAGAAGTATTAATGGTGCTAGATGCAACAACAGGGCAAAATGCAATAGCACAAGTAAAGGCTTTTAAAGAAACAGTAGACATTAATGGTATTATTCTAACAAAACTAGATGGAACTGCAAAAGGTGGAGTAGTAGTAGGAATTGTTTCAGAAAACAAAATGCCAGTTAAATTTGTTGGTGTTGGTGAGCAAATTGATGATATGGAAATTTTTAATAGCGAAGATTTTGTACGAGCTTTAATATAATGAAAGGAGGAATATTAGATTAATGTTATAAAATTTGGATAATAACATATAGATTCTAATATTATAAATTAAATGGAACAAGTAGAAAATTCTAAAAACTTACAAAAGCAAACATTAATTAAAAAAAGTACAAGAAGATGGCTAGTTTTAGCTTTCTTACTAATATCAGTTATAATAGCTTATATTATTTATAGAGGAAATTATTTAGAAACCCTAGAATTAGGAAAGCAGTATATTAGCATATTTTGGCAAAATTTAACATATAAATTAGCTACTTTTGGAATTAATTTTGTACTTTTATTTTTATTAATATATATTACAAATAAAAGAATAAAAAAGGGTTTAACAGCTTTTTTTGAGGAAGAAAAAAAGCAAATGCCTAAAATGTTAAACAAATCAATAGCTTTTATTGTTTCTATTATACTTAGTTTTTTTGTTACAAATATTATTGTAGAAAAATTTATGCTATGTATTAATGCAACAAATTTTGCATCATCTGATCCAATATTTGGCTATGATATAAGTTACTTTATTTTTGTACAACCTTTTGTTCAACTTATATTAAAATATGCTATTGGAATTGCAATAGGCTTAACAGTATATTCAATACTTTATTATATTATTGCATTTAATATGTATTTTGATGGAGTAGATAGAGAAACATTAAAGAAAAATGTTTTGATTAAACAACTTTGCAATAACATTATGATAATTGCTATTTTAATAGCACTAACTATATTTATGGAAACATTTAATGTTGGACTTCAAAAATTTTTAAATTTACAAGGAGCAAATGCATATGGAATTTGGGGAGCAGGACTTTCAGAAGTAACAATAAAACTATGGGGCTACCGAATTTTATCTATAATAATTGTAGTAACTATTGCTTTTGCAATTCATTATTTTAAAAAGAAAAATACAAAAAGAGTAATTACATCATTAGCTGTTGTACCATGTTACTTAATGCTTATGTTAGTTGTTTTAGCAGGATTTGAATTTTTCATTGTTAGCCCAAATGAATTAGATAGAGAGCAAAAATATATTGAAGCAAATATTAATTATACAAAACAAGCTTATGGAATAAATATAGAAGAAATAAACTTATTAGAAAATGAAACAATTACACAAACAGATTTAGAGCAAAATTCTACAGTAGTAAACAATTTAGTAATTACAAATGAAGACATTGTTTTAAGAAACTTAAATACTTTGCAAACAAATAAAGGTTATTATACTTATCGCACAACGAAACTTGCAAATTATAATATTAATGGAAAGCAAAGTTTAGTATATGTTTCACCTAGAGAAATAGCCTCATCTTCAGGTACATACAATAACAAAACTTATGAATATACACATGGGTATGGTTTAATTGTAACTTCTGCTACTTCAGTAGATAATAAAGGAAATTTGGTACATTTACAAAAAGGATTTGCAAATACTAATGAAGATGTAATAAATATAGCACAGCCAAGGATTTATTTTGGACTAGAAACAAACAATACAGTTGTAACTAATAGTAGTGGAAAGACTGAATTTGACTATCCAATAGAAGATTCAAGCAAAGCTGAAAATGCAGAAAATGAATATAATGGAAATGCTGGACTTAAACTTAGCTTTTTAGACAGATTAATTTTATCTATAAATGAAGGAAATTTAAAATTAGCGTTTTCTAACTCAGATAGCAAAATACTAATTAATCGTAACATTATAGAAAGAGCAAAAACTTTAATGCCATACATTATGTATGACGAAAATCCATATTTAGTAGTAACTAAAGAAGGAAGACTTGTATGGGTATTAGATGGTTATACATATACAGAAACTTACCCATTTTCACAAAGAATTTCATTGCAACAAAATAAATTATTAGGAAGAACAGACATTAACTATATTAGAAATTCTGTAAAAGTGTTAATAGATGCTTATGATGGAACAATTAAATATTATATTACAGATAGAAATGATCCAATTATTATGGCATATCAAAAAATATATAAAGACTTATTTGTAGAAAAGGATGCTCAAATTCCGCAAGATATAAGCAGTCAGTTTGTTTATCCAGAATTTTTATATAATATTCAAGCCAAAATAATAGAAAGATATCATAATATACAAACTGATGTATTATATAGAGGAGATGACATATGGGAAGTTGCAAAACATAATACAAGTAATGTAGCAAATAAAGTAGGAACAGAAATACAGCCATATTATACTATGCTTAAATTACAAAATAATAATCAAGCAACATTTGGGCTAGTATTACCATATACTCAATATCAAAAGCAAAGTATTACATCATATTTGGTTGGTTCATATCAAAATGGAGAACAAAAGTTAACACTATATAAATATCCATCAGATAGTAATATATTAGGGCCAATGCAAATAGATACACAATTAGAGCAAGATGAAAGAATTTCAACAGAATTAGAAAGCATAAATGTTACAGGAACAAGACTAATTAAAAACATGATAGTTGTTCCAATAAACAATTCACTTTTATATGTGGAACCTATATATCAGCAATATATAAATGAAGATGTATCTACACCTATTTTAAAGAAAATAGTAGTAGCATCTGGAAATAAAGTAGCTATTGGAGATAATATAAAAGAAGCATTAAATAATTTAGTATCTCAATATGCAGTTGACATTGAAATAGAAGACACAGATGATATAGATGGCTTAATGAAAAGCATTATAAAAGTAAATAATGAATTAAAAAAATCTAGTGAAAATGGAAATTGGGAATTAATGGGCAAAGATATTTCAAGACTTCAAGAATTAATTACCAAACTAGAAACATTAACTAAAGAAGAAAACAAAGAAAATGAAAACAAAGAAAATACAAACGAACAGAATGTAACAAATAGTATATTTAACAATGTAGTTCAATAAAATATGTATAAAATTTCTAAAAATCTCCATCTTAAATAATAAGGTGGAGATTTTTTATGTTTAAAAAAGAAAATAAAGAAAAAGTAGAAAAAGAATTATTAGAAAGTGTAGATAAACTAAATTTTACATTATCAAAAAATAATATTTTAGAACTTGCAGAATTATTAGGAAATAAGAAACAATTATTAATACGAAATTTAATGACAGGCATGGCAAAAGGTATAGGCATAGGAATTGGTTTTACAGTATTAACAGCTATTTTATTAATAATATTACAAAAAATAGTAACTCTAAATATACCAGTAATAGGAGATTACATTTCAGACATTGTAGAAATTGTACAAAATAATAAATAACTATTTATTTTTTTCTAACTTTTATATATAATGTAAATATAATTTTATAAAAAATATAAAAGGTGGAGAAAACAATGAATTTAGCAAACAAAATAACAATTTTAAGAATATTATTAGTGCCAATTATGGTAATAATACCATTTTTAAATATTGATTCAAACTTATGGGGAATACCAGTAGAATACATAATAATAGATGTTATATTTATTATAGCAGCATTAACAGATAAACTAGATGGCTATGTTGCAAGGTCAAAAAATCAAATTACAAACTTTGGAAAATTTTTAGATCCAATAGCAGATAAAATTGTTGTAATTACTGCAATGGTTATGCTTGTAGAATTTAACCATTTACCTGCATGGATTCCAATTATAGTTATATTTAGAGAGTTTGTTGTATCTGGTTATAGACTAATTGCTGTCCAAACAAGTGGAAATGTAATAGCAGCAAATATATGGGGAAAGCTTAAAACAGTAACACAAATGGTAGCAATATCTCTTGCTTTTATAGATCCAAATAGCTATGGAGCAATATTTAATGGAAAATTAACAGGGTATGAGTTTGTTATAAACTTATTAGTTACTTTAACTATGAGTGTATCTGTAGTTGCTACTATTTTTTCAGGCTGGGAATATGTTAAAGGTGGAAAAGATTTATTTAAAGATTCTATGTAAGAAAGATGAGGACAAAAAATGGATTTTGAACAAGCTAAAAAAAGAGCAGAAGAGTTAAGACCATTATTAAAATACTATACGCAAAAATATTTTGATGATGAGCAAGTTGTTAGTGATTATGAATACGATATGCTCATGAGAGAATTAAAACAAATTGAAAAAGAATATCCAGAGCTTATTACAGAAGATTCACCTACACAAAGAGTAGGTGCAAGTATAAAAAAAGGCTTTGAAAAGGTAACACATGAGGTTCCTTTGCAAAGCCTTCAAGATGTGTTTACTTTTGAAGAAGTAGAAGAATTTGACGAAAGAATGAAAGAAGCTGCTATAAAATATAATAGGCCACTTGAATATGTTGTAGAAACAAAAATAGATGGCTTATCTTCTGCTATAGAATATGTAAATGGAAACCTTGTAAGAGGCGCTACTCGCGGTAATGGAACAGTAGGGGAAGATGTTACTCAAAATATTAGCACTATTAAAACTGTGCCTAAAACCCTAAAAGAACCAATATCTATTACTGTTCGTGGGGAAGTATTTATTGGAAAAGAAGATTTTGAAAAAATGAATGAGGACAGGCTATTAGAAGAACAGGAGCAATTTGCAAATGCAAGAAATGCGGCAGCAGGTTCACTTAGACAGTTAGATAGCAAAATTACTGCATCTCGTCCTCTTAATATATTTATATTTAATGTGCAAAAAAGCCCAGATATTACATTTGAAACACATTATGAAAGTTTGTTATACTTAGAAAAATTAGGATTTAATGTAAACCCAGTTAAAATTTTGTGCCAAAACATGGAAGAAGTACGAAATGCTATTGAAGAAATAGGCAAAATGCGTGATAACTTAGACTTTGGAATAGATGGTGCAGTAGTAAAAGTAAATGATTTAGAATTAAGAGAAAAAGTAGGAACTACTTATAAAACTCCAAGATGGGCTGTAGCATATAAATATCCTCCAGAAAAAAAGGAAACATTGTTAAAAGATATTGTTTGCCAAGTTGGAAGAACAGGGGCTATTACTCCAATGGCTATTTTAGAGCCTGTGCATGTAGCAGGTTCAAAAATTTCCAAAACTACACTTCACAATGAAGACTATATAAAACAAAATGATATACGTATTGGCGATACAGTTCTTATACAAAAAGCAGGGGATGTTATTCCAGAAGTAGTAGGTGTAGTAAAGTCTAAAAGAAATGGAACTCAAGTAAAATTTACTATGCCATCTGTGTGCCCTGTATGTGGTGCAGAAGCTATACGTGAAGAAGGAGAAGCTGTTGTTAGATGCATTGGAATAGAATGCCCAGCAAAACAATACAGAAATATTATTCATTTTGCTTCTAAAGATGCTATGAATATAGATGGATTAGGAGAAGCAATAATTGCAGAATTAATAGAAAGAAACCTTATTTCTAAT
>CANQUT010000035.1 GCA_947627105.1 uncultured Clostridia bacterium | reverse complement strand
CAAAAAAGCTCGTATGTCACATATATCAATGTGATACGAGCTTTGATTTTTCTTAAACTGTCAAACTTAGGATTATAACTTTATTTATATAATAATTGAAAAGATATTTATTGTCAATTATTTTAATTTAATTTTATACTTTTAAGCCATTTAACTCTTTCTTCATGTAGCCTTTTTCCAAATTCTTTGCCATTTATATTTGGATATTTTTGCTTAATATAATCTCCATTTATTTCATTTAAACATTCATTACCAATTTTTTCAAAAGTAATGTAGTTTAACATTTCTTGTAAATTATTTCTTGATTTATCACATGCAACTACTATTTTTAATCCCTCTAAGCCTAAATATGATTGTGCAACATTTTCTATTAAATCTATTTTTTTAGAGGCAGTCATTTGCTCAAAAATTCCCGCTTTCATATGCCATTTGCAAGCAGTTTTTCCGCATTTAATCCATGAATTTGGAAGCCCTATTCTGTTTCCAAATTTTTTTACTAGTTCTACTCCTCTTTCATCATGTCCATAGTGATGTGGCAAAATAGCTTTTGGTGTATTTCCTTTTCCAAAATCATGTGCAAGCGAGCTAAATCTAATTTCTAAATTGTTTGTTAATTTTGCACTATTATCTAATGCAATCATTGTATGATTATAGCTATCTCCTTCTGGATGATATTTTTCTGGCTGAATTTTTCCTATTAAATTTGATATTTCTTTAAAATGAACGTCTAATACTTCTGCTTGTTTTAAAACTTCAAAAAATATTGATGGTTTATTACTTGATAGAGCTTTTTTAAATTCTATAAAAACTCTTTCTTTTGATAATGTATTTAATTCACTTTTTAAAGATTTCATTAATTCAATAGTATTACTATCTACTGTAAATTCGAGAGTGGCTGCAAATCTTGCAGTTCTATAAACTCTTAATGGATCTTCTATAAAAGCATCTGTGGTTTTTCTTAAAATTTTATCTTTTAAATCTTGAATTCCATTAAATGGATCTATTATTTCTTTAGTTAATACATTTTCTGCTATGCTGTTTATAGTTAAATCTCTTCTTGATAAGTCTTCTTCTATTGTAATATTTTCATCTGCTAAAAATTCAAATGCTTTATGCCCTATTCCTATTTTTCTTTCTTTTCTTGCTAAGGCAAATTCTTTATTATTAATTGTAAAAACAGGAAAACTTTTTCCTTGAATTTTTGCCTCTGGAAAAATTTCCTGAAACTTTTCTTTAGTAAGGCCGGTAACACAATAGTCCTCGTCTGTTATTGGCAAGTTTAAAAATTTATTTCTAATGGCTCCACCTACTAAATATAAGGTTCCGCCTACATCTTTTATTTTATTTGCAATTTGTAAAATTCCTAGCATTTATTTTTTCCTTTCTTTTATGTTATTATTATAGCCATTTTCTTATTTTTTTACAAATTAATTTAGAAAAAAATTCCGCCCTAAGACGGAATTTATTTTTTTACTCTTTGTTACTCATTTCTTCTAATGCCAAAAGTGCTTCCCAACGTTTATCTACTTCTTTTTGGAATTCTTCAAGCATCCATTCATTGCCTGGTTTAAACATGTGTTTAAATCTTTTTTGTGGTCTTAAAAATTCTTCAATTGGTAGCTTTTTAGCAGGCTTATATGTAATTTTGTATTTTCCATTTTCTACTTCGTATAAAGGCCAATAGCATGTTTCAACAGCTAATTTGTTAATTTCCATTAACATATCTGTTGGGTAGCCCCAACCTCTAGGGCAAGGAGATAAAACATTTAAAAAGCATGGGCCTTCTGTATAAATTGCTTTTTCAGCTTTTTCATATAAATCTTTAAAATTCATATATGCAATGGTTTGCGCAACATATGGTAAATGATGTGAAGCCATAACCTCTGTTAAATCTTTTCTAGACTGCATTTTTCCTGGAATTACACTTCCTGCAGGAGATGTAGTAGTATCTGCAAATTTAGGAGTTGCAGAAGAACGTTGAATACCAGTATTCATATATGCACCATTATCATAACATACATAAACCATGTCATGACCTCTTTCCATAGCTCCAGAAAGAGATTGAAGACCTATATCATAAGTACCACCATCACCACCAAAAGTAATAAATTTTGTAGTTTGGTCTTGTGGAAGTTTACCCTGTCTTTTCATTGATTTATATGCAGCTTCAACACCTGAACAAGTAGAAGCAGCATTTTCAAATGCAGTGTGTATAAAAGAATCTGTCCAAGCTGTATATGGATACATAAAAGTAGAAACTTCCATACAACCAGTAGCATTACTAATAACTGCATGGTCTTCTGGTTTTAATGCTCTTAAAATCATTCTTGCAACAGGAGGAGCTCCACAACCAGCACACATTCTATGACCTGCTGTTAATCTAGATGGCTTATTTGCCATAACTTCTTTTAAATTATATGCCATTTTTTATTCTCCTTTCTTTACTTTCTTAATCCTACATAACGATAAGGATTATCTATATTTCCTGTTTTTGCAATTTCTTGTAAGTTAGTATATACTTCTTCAATATCTTTAGAAGTAGTATCTCTACCACCAATTCCGTATACATAGCTAACAGCAGGAACTTGCTTTTTAGCTACATACATGCTTGAAACAACGTCTTCAAATAAAGCTCCACCAGCAGCATTTAAAGAATCTGATTTGTCCATAATTGCTACTGCTTTTAAATTTCCTAAGACTAAAGCTATTTCTTCTGCTGGGAATGGTCTAAATACACGAACTTTAACCATACCTGCTTTAACGCCTTTATTTCTTAAATCATCTACAACTGTTTTAGTTGTTCCAGCAGTTGAGTTCATACAAACAACTGCAATTTCTGCATCTTCCATTTTATATTCTTCAAAGAATGAATATTTTCTACCAGTCATTTTTTCAAAATCTTTTGCAACTTCAAGAATTACTTTTTTAGCATTTCTCATGGCTTCAGCTTGTTGATATTTATGTTCAAATAAATAATGTTGAACATCTAGTGGTCCAATTGCAATTGGTTCTTTTGCATTTAATAAGTAATGCTCAGGATTATATTTCCCTACAAATTCTTTTACTTTGTCATCTTCAATTAATTCTATATTTTCAATAGAATGAGAAGTAATAAATCCATCTTGGCAAACCATTAAAGGAAGTAAAACATCTTTATTTTCTGCTATACGGTGTGCCATAACTAAATTATCATATGCTTCTTGATTGTTTTCAGAAAATAACATTATCCAGCCACTATCACGAACGCCCATTGCATCTGAATGGTCATTGTGAATATTTAAAGGGCCAGAAACAGCACGGTTAACTAAGCTCATAACTATTGGAAGTCTTAAGCTAGATGCAATATAAATCATTTCCCACATATAAGATAATCCATTTGCAGAAGTAGCTGTCATAGCTCTTCCTCCTGCAGCTTCTGCACCAATACAAGCACTCATGGCACTATGTTCACTTTCTACAGCAACAAATTCAGTATCTACTGTACCGTTGCTAACAAAAGTAGAAAAATACTGAGGTATTTCTGTAGAAGGTGTAATAGGAAATGCTGCAACAACATCTGGATTGATTTGTTTCATAGCAGTAGCAACAGCTTCATTTCCACTTAATCTTTCTCTAATTCCCATAATTTTTATTTACGCTAGTTTATTGGGGACAGGTCCAATTGCTCATTTTCAAGCACTTAGGGACAGGTCACGTAACTAGCATTTCTCCTTTCTATAATATATTTTATTCTCCTTCGTCGACCATTTCTATTGCTTTAAAAGGGCATACTTTTGCACATACTCCGCAGCCTTTGCAATAGTCAAAATTAAAGTCTTCACGCTTTCCTTCTTTATTTACAGGAATAGCATCTTCAGGGCAAACAGGAAAGCATAAACCACATTGCGTACATTTTTCACTTAGATAAATTGGCTTTATGCTTCTCCAATCTCCTGTTTTAAATTCTAAAGCATTACCAGCTTCATAGATATTTCCACCAATTGTCATTTTAGACGCTGGTGTATCTTTGTTAATCATTTTTGTCTCCTTTCTGTCGCTTTGGGGACGTTTCTTTAAGTGGGCACTTTGCCCTTTGGGGACACATATTGTTTAAATAAATTCTTCAAAGCGATACTTTTTAATATTTTAAAAATATTAGTTAATTTCAGCTAAAGCAAGCTCTAAAGCTTTCATGTTTCCTTCTATTACTTCTGGTTTCTTTGCAAATTTATGAGCAAAAGAACCTTTCATATCTTCTAAGAACTGCTTTTCATCCATTATTCCTGAAACTTTAACAATAGCAGCAAGCATTGGAGTATTTGGAAAATACTTTCCAAGAGCTTCTATTGATATTTTTCTAGCATCAATGGTATAGATACTTCCATTATAATTAGGTAATAATTTTTTAATTTCATCTTTAGTTTTTGTTGTATTAATAATAATGGCACCATCTTCTTTTAAGCCAGCAGTCACATCTACTGATTCTAGTAAAGTATCATCAACTACTACAACATAGTCTGGCTCATAAATATTACTATGAATACGAATTGGCTCATTACTAATACGATTGTAGGCAGTAATAGGAGCACCCATTCTTTCTGGACCATATTCAGGAAAGCCTTGAATGTATTTTCCAGTATTAAATGCAGCATCAGCTAGCAAAAGTGAAGCTGTTTTTGCACCTTGGCCACCTCTACCATGCCATCTAATTTCAATTAAATCTTTCATAGGTAGATTTACCTCCTTTTAATTTTTACAGATTTATTTTATTCTTAAATAGGTTTGATGTCAAGAAAATTAAAAATAAAACTAAAAAGGTATGGTGAATAATTTCATCATACCTTTTAGCTATTATAAAGAGAAATAATTCAGGTGCTCTCTTTATAATATAAGAGCAGTTTGCAACATCAGATGGTTTAATTATTTATATAATGTTTCCACCTTGATGACTTGCAATGATAATTTTTAAGTGAAATTTTGCTTTCACTTATAATATAATTATAGACCTATTTTTTATAACAGTCAATTTGTTTGGCTTATTTTACTTTGCCAATTTTTTCCATATATTATTTCTTATCTGGTTCTGGTGCTCCAACTGGGCAAACTTCAGCACAAGTTCCACATTCTATACAAGAATTTGGATCTATTTCATATCTGCTATCTCCTTGTGAAATACAACCTACAGGACAATTTACGCTACATGCTCCACATCCAATACATTTTTCTGTAATTTTATATGCCATATTTTTCACCACCTTTCAATGCTACGTTTTATAGTGCATTAAATATCGTCTTCATTTGCTTTATCTAATTTTTCTAGCTTTTCTAGTTCTTCTAATTCTTTTTCATGTTCTCTTTCTTCTGGATCAATTTCTTCTTTTCCTATGTTTTTAATAATTTTAACTTCTGATGCTGGATATTTTTTATAAAATGTATCTTCTTCATCTTTAAATTTTACTCTTATAATTTCTTTTAAAGTTTCAATAGATTCAACTGTTCCTTCACCATCTTCTGTTTTTACAATAGCACCTATTTTAGGAAGTCTTTTTAGCTTATCTTCATAAACATCTTGTTCATATTTTAAGCAACACATAAGTCTTCCACAGTTTCCAGATATTTTAGATGGATTTAAAGAAACATTTTGCTCTTTTGCCATTTTTATAGATACTGTTTCAAAGTTTCCTAAAAAAGAACAGCAACAAAGTTCTCTACCACAAACTCCGTTTCCACCTATTCTTTTTACTTCATCTCTTACTCCTATTTGTCTTAGCTCTATTCTTGTTTTAAAAATAGCGGCTAATTCTTTAACTAATTCTCTAAAATCAATTCTGCCATCTGCTGTAAAATAAAATAGAATTTTGCTATTATCAAATTTATATTCTACTTCTGTTAAATTCATGTCTAATTTATATTTTTTTATTTTTTCTTGGCAGATTTTAAAAGCCTCTTTTTCTTTTTGCCTATTTTCTTCATCATGTTTTATATCTTTTGGTGTAGCAACACGAATAACTTTTTTAAGTGGAGTAGCTAAATTTTCCTCCATAATTGATTTTTTGCTAATTACTACTTCTCCTATTTCTTGACCCATAGATGTTTCTACAATTACTTTATTTTGCTTTTCTATCTCTAAATCTCCAGGGTCAAAAAAATATACTTTTCCTGGCTTTCTAAATCTAACTCCTATGATATTTTTCAAAATAATTCCTCCCATAATTTTAATAGCATATTGTCAATTGACATATCATAATTGGAATTTGCTAAAATTCTTTGTTTTGTTTGTTCTATTATTTGTATTCCATTTGCATAGCATATTTTATTTTCTGTTTTAAGTAATTCATAAAATACTATTGTTGCATATTCTAGTAATGGAATAATGTTTTCTTTTGCATCATATAAAACTTGTGCATTTCTCCATATTTCAGTAATATCTTGTTTTTTCATATTTTTAATTAATTCTTCTATTTGAATATACTGTTGTTTTTCTTCTTCTATTTTAAGTGCCTTTCCTATACTTCCGATTGCAATTTTTTATCATTGCTTCTGTGATATTTGTGTATAAATTATTTTGTTTTAAGTAGCTTATAATTTGTTCATCTGAAATTGGCATAAAATTAATTTTCATACAGCGGGATTTTATTGTTGCTAATAATTTACTTTCATTAGATGTTATTAGAATAATTACAGCATATTTTGGTGGTTCTTCTAATGTTTTTAATAGGCTATTTGCAGCTTCCCTCGTCATGGTTTCACTATCATTTATAATATAAACTTTTTTTGAAGAGGTAATTGGCTTTTCTGCTATTTTTTCTCCGCAAGTATCTTATTTGTTCAATTTTAATGGATTTACCATCTTCTGGTTGTATCTCCATAAAATCTGGATGATTTTGACCTAGAAATTGTATGCATGATTTGCAATTATTACATAATAGTTTATTTTCTCCTAAGCAAAGAATCATTTTTGCAAATTCTTTAGCAAATATTTTTTTACCTATTCCGCTTTTTCCTACAAATAAGTAGCTATGAACTAAGTTGTTTTCGGCTATTGATTTAGTTAATAACTGTTTTATTTTTTCATTGCCTATTATGTTTTCAAAAGCCACTTTTATGCCTCCTAATTTTTTATACTTTTCCAAATAAATTTAATGGCCAAAAACGAATCCATACTTTACTTTCTATTTTTTCTATAGGAATACAACCAAATTCTCTACAGTCTGTAGATTTAGTTCTATTATCTCCCATAGCAAATATACAACCTTCTGGTACTGTAAAGTCACTAAATGCTATTCCACTACCTGTTTTTGTTGGTGTTTCTAGACCTGGTCTTAAGTAATCTTCTTGTAATTCTTCTCCATTAATATATACTTTTCCATTTTCAATTTTTACATGTTCACCTGGAAGTGCTATAACTCTTTTTATATAGCTTTCTTTGCCTATTTCTAATACATTATAAGTAAATTTACTCCATAAATTTTGTGGCTCATTACTATAATTAGCAATAGGGCTTTCAGGATTAATATTTTCTAAATTAGTATAACCTTTTATAGTTGGTGCTTCAAATGTAATAATTTCTCCTCGTTTAGGAGTTTGATGGAATGTTCTATATAATCTATTTAAAATAAGTCTTTGTCCTTCTTGTAATGTTGGAACCATTGATTCTTGTTTAACTATAGTTGGTGTTCCTACAAAGTATTTGATTACTACAGCTAATATAAATGCTACAACAAAACAAAAAACCCATTCTAATATATTTTTTAATTTATCGCTCATGATTTTGTTTTCCTTCTTTCTAATGTTATTTTTTATAAACAGGAATTCTAATTACAACTTCAGTGCCTTTTCCAACTTCGCTTTTTATGTCTATGCTACCATTGTTTTGGTCTAATATTTCTTTTGCTATAGAAAGTCCGAAGTCCTGTTCCACCCATTTCACGAGTTCTTGCTTTATCTACTCTATAAAATCTTTCAAAAATTCTTGATAAATCATCTTCTGGAATTCCAATTCCATTATCTATTACTTTAATGTATGCATCATTATATACAAATCCAACATACACTTTTATTATTCCATTTTCTTTAGTATATTTAATAGCGTTTGAAATTATATTTAATATAACTCTTTCTATTCCGTATTTATCTGCATGAACTGGTGGAACATTCGCTGTAACAAAGCATTCCACATTGTGAGATTTTTTTTCTATTTCGAATTTTAACCTTTCTATACATTTTTTAGTTAAGTCTCCTAGGTCAAATTCTGATTCTTCTTTTGTAATTTTTTTATTATCATATCTAGAAAGTGTTAGTAAATCTGTTACAAGTTTTGCCATTCTTCTTGCTTCTGAACTAATAACTTCTAAGAATTTAGTTTGCATTTCTTTATCATATTCACTTTCTAATAATGTATCTGCATAACCCATTATAGAAGTAATAGGAGTTTTAAGTTCATGAGATACATCTGCTACAAATTCTTTTCTCATATTATCTAGTTTTACATGTTCTGTAATATCTTGAATTACTACAATTACACCTGCTGGTTTGTCATTTTCATCTTTAAATGGTGCAAAAAGAAGACTAACATATTTTTCTCCAATATTAATTCTTTGTTCTGAAGTTGTCCAATTTTCTAAATATACAATTTTTTCTAAGTTTATATCTGAATGCAATTTATTAAATATTGCATTAAAGCTTTTATCTTGATCATTTAAATTTAGTAATTTAATGGCAGCTGGGTTTATATGAATAATTTCACCTTCCATGTCAAATGCAATAACTCCATCTGTCATGTGAAGTAATATAGTTTCTATTTGTTTTTTTTGTTTTCCCATTTCATTTAAATTTTGCTTTAATTCTTTTGTCATTAAGCTAAATGCATTAACAAGTTCATCTATTTGTGTTTTTTCTTTATTAGATTCTTTTATTTCTATTTCTTCACCTTTAGCTATTTTTTCTGCATTTTGAATTAATGTATTAATTGGCTTAACAATAGATTTTGATATATAATAGCCAATTAATAAAGTAATAATAGCAAAAACACTAATAGCAATTACAGTAATTATTTTAGTTTGCTCAATTTGAGTTTCTATTAAGCTATATGTTTCTTGCATATTTTCAAGAGGTTTTGCAATTTGCTCAAGCATTATAATATGAAGAAAAGAAAGTACACTAATTAAAGCTATACCTAATATAAAAAAGATTAATATAATTTTCGTTTGTATACTTTTTACCATTTTAATATCCTCTTAAACATTAGCTAAATAGTAGCCAACTCCTCTTTTTGTAATTAGAATCTTTGGCGCAGATGTGTCTTTTTCAATTTTTTCTCTAATTCTTCTAACTGTAACATCTACTGTTCTAATATCTCCATAATATTCGTAGCCCCATACTTTTTCTAGTAAGATTTCTCTTGTAACAACTTGTCCTGGTTGTTTTGCTAAATATCTTAAAACTTCAAACTCTCTTAATGTTAGGTCTATAACTTGTCCTCTAACTTTAACTTCGAATTTATCTAAGTTAATTACTAAGTCTCCTAATTCAATAACATTAGTTTCTTTATTTGCATCTTGCTCTCCTTCTACATTTAAAGTAGATGCTTCGACCTTTCTTAAGTTTGCCTTTACTCTAGCTACTAATTCCCTAACACTAAATGGCTTAGTAATGTAATCATCTGCTCCTAATTCTAGCCCTAAAATTTTATCTATTTCTTCGTCTTTTGCAGATAAAATTAAAATAGGAACATTTAGAGTAGCTTTAAGTCTTTTACATACAGTTAGCCCATCTATTTTTGGAAGCATAATATCTAGCAAAATAAGATCTGGCTTTTTTTCATTTGCAATTCTAATTGCTTCTTCCCCATCATTTGCTTCTATGGTTTGATAACCTTCTTTTTGTAAATTATATACTAAAATGTCTACAATTCTTTTTTCATCATCTACAACTAATATAGTTTTTTTAAATTCATTTGAGCTATTTTCTACGTTTTCTTGTTCTTTACTATTTTCTATGCTTTCGTTTGCTCCTTCCACAAAATCCCCGCCTTTCACATATAATTTAATAATGGCTTAATTTAGTATAAATATATCATATTAGTATTTTTTTAACAAGTTTTTTTATATAATTTTGTAATATTTTTGAAATATTTTAGAAATACACATGTCATGATTTTGAAATAATTTTAAATAGGCTAATAAAAAAAATGCCAATATACTAATGTAAATTGACATTTTTATTAAATATAATTTTATGTTTTTATATTTTAGCCATTAACTTGTTTTGCTACTTCTTCTGCAAAGTTTTCTTCTCTTTTTTGTAAGCCTTCACCTTTTTCAAATCTTGCAAATCTAACTATTTTAGCACCTTTGCTTTCTACTAATTTTCCAACTTTTTGGTCAGGATCTTTTACAAAGTCTTGTTCTACTAGGCAGATTTCCCCATAGAATTTTCCAATTCTACCTTGTACTATTTTTTCAGCAACAGCTTCTGGTTTTCCTTCATTAACAGCTTGTGCTTTTAATATTTCCATTTCATGTTCTACACGGTCTTGTGGAACTGATTCTCTATCTAGATATTCAGGTCTTGCAGCAGCAATTTGCATACAAATATCTTTTGCAAGTTCTGTATTTCCACCTTCTAATTCAACTAAAACTCCAATTTTTCCGTCTCCATGAATATAGCTTTCTATTAATCCTTGTGATTCAAATCTTTCAAATCTACGGATTGACATATTTTCACCGATTGTAGCAATTTTATTTGTTAATACATCTTGAACTGTTTTATCTGGTTCTGTAATAGATGTTTGTGAAAGTAATTCTTCTACTGTAGCTGGATTTTTTTCAGCTATTTGTTTTGCAACATCTGTAACGAATGTTCTAAATTCTTCATTTTTTGCAACGAAGTCTGTTTCTGCATTTACTTCTACTACAACTCCTAATTTATGATCTTCTGTAACATAAGTTGAAACTAAACCTTCAGCTGCAATTCTATCTGATTTTTTAGCAGCTTTAGCAATTCCTCTTTCACGTAATAATTCAATTGCTTTTTCCTCGTCTCCATTTGTTTCAGTTAATACTTTTTTGCAGTCCATCATTCCTGCGCCTGTTTTTTCTCTTAACATTTTTACTTGTTCAGCAGTAATCATAAAAAAATCCTCCTTTTTTTCTTAAAAAAGATGTACCTTTTTTCCTTTAATATTTAGTATAGGGTACATCCTTTTATTGCTTAAATATATTATTCAGCTGTTTCTTCTGTTTCAGCTTTTTTTCTTGTTCTTTTTGGCTTTTCTTCTACTACTTCTTCAGTAGCTTCTGTTTCTACAGTTTCTTCTTTTTTAGTTTTTCTAGTTCTTTTTGGTTTTTCTTCTACTACTACTTCTTCAGTAGTTTCTGGTTCTTGAACTACTTCTTCCATATCTGTAGGTTCTGTAGCTATAGTATTTTCAAGTTCTTCTACTGTTTCCATAGATTCACCTTGTCTGCCTTCAATAACTGCATTTGCCATGCAATCTGCAATTAATTTAACTGCACGAATTGCATCATCATTTCCTGGTATAGCATAGTCTAATTCTTCTGGGTTACAGTTTGTATCTACTAAACCGATAACTGGAATACCTAATTTTTTAGCTTCTAATATTCCAATTCTTTCTTTTTTAGGATCTACTATAAACATAACTCCTGGTAAATCTTCCATGTTTTTAATTCCACCAAGATTTTTTTCTAGTTTTTCCATTTCTTTCTTTAAAAGAATAACCTCTTTTTTAGGTAATACATCAAATGTACCATCTGTTTGCATTGTTTCTAATTGTGTTAATCTTTTAATTCTTGTTCTAATTGTTTCAAAGTTTGTTAATGTACCACCTAACCATCTTTGATTAACATAGTACATTCCGCATTTTTCAGCTGCTTCTTTTACACATTCTTGTGCTTGTTTTTTAGTTCCTACAAATAGAACTGTTTTTCCTTCTTCTGCTTGCTCTTTTAAGAAAGCATAAGCTTCATCTAATTTTTTAGATGTTTTTTGTAAGTCGATGATATGGATACCATTTCTAGCTTGGAATATGTATTCAGCCATTTTTGGATCCCATCTTCTTGTTTGATGTCCAAAGTGAACACCAGCTTCTAGTAATTGTTTCATTGCAACTACTGCCAT
>CANQUT010000034.1 GCA_947627105.1 uncultured Clostridia bacterium | reverse complement strand
TAGTTCAGTTGGTTAGAACGCTAGCCTGTCACGCTAGAGGTCGACGGTTCGAGCCCGTTCCAGGTCGCCATTTTTTTATATAATATGCCTCGATAGCTCAGTTGGTAGAGCAAGGGACTGAAAATCCCTGTGTCAGTGGTTCGATTCCACTTCGAGGCACCAAACGAGTAGTAATTGCAATGATGACGACCATAACGACAAAGACTAGAAATAGTCAAAGCTAGGTAGTCCGACAGCTACCTAGTTTTTTTACATAAAAAAAGATGTGAACCGACATTCACACCTTCGTACATATTGTCATCTTCATTTGACTTTTTTGCTTAAGCTATTATTAGTATAGCATTATTTTTTACATTTGTCAAACATTTTACAAGAGATTTTATTTAAGATTTACGATAATTAAAAATGTTATTAAACAATTTATTTCATACAATTTATTTCAAACTATTGCTTTTTTCTCCAATATATGGTAGAATAATAATGTTTAAAAAAACTTACCTTTTACTTAGTTTAAGAAATATAACTCCACTTAAACTCAGTTCTAGGCAAATAAAAATAAAGGAGGAATTATTATGACAAAAGAAAGAAAACAAGAAATTATTAATGCTTATAAAAGAGATGCAAACGATACTGGTTCACCAGAAGTTCAAATAGCTCTTTTAACAGAAAGAATTAATGAATTAACAGAACATTTAAAAGTTCACGTAAAAGACAATCACTCTAGAAGAGGTCTTTTAAAAATGGTAGGTTCAAGAAGAAACTTACTTGCATACCTAGCAAAAAAAGATGTTCAAAGATATAGAGACATCGTTGAAAAATTAGGACTAAGAAAATAATTTTAAATTTGGGCGTTTGCAGTAAAAACAAACGTCCAATTTTGGTAAAATACGAAAGGCTTAAAAAGATTAAAAGCATAGAACTAAAAATTAAATCATGATTTAAATTATGCAAATAATCAAATACAAAGTTTGATATATAAAAACAATACTTAAAATTAGTTAGTAGCTTGTATTATGTTCTAAAAACATTTAGTACATAATAGAGGTTACACTAATTTAGTATTGTTTTAATATAAATTTATTATCGGGTTAACCTGTCCCTAAATGCTTAAAAATAAGCAACGGGACCTGTCCCCAAGAAAGGAAGAAAAATTTATGTTTAAAACTTATGAAACTGAATTAGCAGGAAGAAAACTAGTAATTGAAACAGGAAAAATTGCAGAACTTGCAAATGGTAGTGTAATGGTACGCTACGGAGAAACTGTTGTTATGGTAAATGTAACAGCAGCAAAAGAGCCAAAAGAGGGGGTAGACTTTTTCCCACTATCTGTTGATTATGAAGAAAAATTATATGCAGTAGGAAAAATTCCAGGAGGATTTACAAAAAGAGAAGGAAAACCAGCAGATAAAGCAATTTTAACATCAAGAGCAATAGATAGACCTTTAAGACCATTATTTCCAAAAGACTTTAGAAATGATACTTGCGTTGTAGCAACTGTATTATCAGTAGAGCCAGATAACAGCCCAGAAGTTTGTAGCATGATAGGTGCGTCAGCTGCGCTTTCTATTTCAGATATTCCATTTGGAGGTCCTACAGCAGCAGTTAATGTAGGCTATGTAGATGGAGAAATTATTATAAACCCAACATTAGAGCAAAGAGAAAAATCAAGATTAACTCTAACAGTAGCAGGAACTTTAGAAAAAATAACAATGATTGAAGCTGGAGCTGATGAAATACCAAACGATACAATGCTAGAAGCTATTAAAACAGCACACGAAGAAATTAAAAAGATTTGTAACTTTATTACAGACATTAAAAATGAAATAGGAAAGCCAAAATTTGAATACAAATCTTTTGCAGTAGATCCAGAAGTTTATAGTGAAATTGAAGCAAACTTTAAAGATAGAATGTATCAAGATGTACAAGCTACAGATAAAACCGTAAGAGATAGCAATATTGAAAAAATTACAGAAGATATAAATGCATACTTTACAGAAAAATATGGCGAAGAAGCTTTAGAAGAAAAACAAAGAGACATAGCAGATAGTATTCATGACTTAGAAAAAGCATGTGTTAGACAAATGATTTTAGAAGAACATAAACGTCCAGATGGCAGAAAAATAGATGAAATAAGACCACTTTCTTGTGAAGTTGGAATACTTCCAAGAGTACATGGTAGTGCCATTTTTACTAGAGGACAAACTCAAGTTATGTCTGTAGTAACACTTGGAATGAAAAGCGAAGAACAAATGCTAGATGGCTTAGATGAAGAAGAAACAAAAAGATATATGCATCAATATAATTTCCCATCATATAGTGTAGGTGAAGCAAGACCATCTCGTGGACCAGGAAGAAGAGAAATAGGACATGGAGCTTTAGCAGAAAAAGCATTAGTTCCAGTTATTCCACCAGAAGAAGAATTTCCATATTCAATTCGTGTTGTATCAGAAGTGCTTTCTTCTAATGGTTCTACATCACAAGCAAGTATATGTGGAAGTACGCTTGCCTTAATGGATGCAGGTGTACCAATTAAAAAACCAGTTGCAGGTATTTCTACAGGATTAGTTACAGATAAAAATGATCCAAATAGATATATTATGCTTACAGATATTCAAGGAATAGAAGACTTCTTTGGTGATATGGACTTTAAAGTAGGCGGAACAAAAGACGGAATTACTGCAATTCAAGTAGATATTAAAATAGATGGCTTAACTTATGATATTATAAAAGAAGCATTTGAAAGAACAAAAGTAGCAAGAGATTACATATTAGATAATGTAATGCTTCCAGTAATTAATAAGCCAAGAGAAGAAATTTCAAAATATGCACCAAAAATTTTAACTGCAACAATTAGTACAGAAAAAATAAAAGATGTTATAGGACCTGGCGGAAAGATGATTAATAAAATCATTGAAGAAACTGGCGTTAAAATTGATATTTCAGATGATGGAAAAGTATGTGTATATTCAGAAAATAGTGAAAGTGGCAAAAAAGCAATGGACATGATTTTAGATATAGCTAAAATTATTGAAGTAGGCGGAATATACAATGGAACTGTAACTAGAATAATGTCATTTGGAGCATTTGTTGATTTAGGTGGAGGAAATGAAGGATTACTTCATATCTCTAAAATTTCAAGCAAAAGAGTTGAAAAAGTAGAAGATGTATTAAATGTTGGAGATGAAGTTACTGTTAAAGTTTCTGAAATAGACAGCCAAGGAAGAATTAACTTAAATATGAAAGATTTAGAAGCTAAAGAAAACTAAGATTTTTCTTATTATTAAAAAAATTTATATTTCTTAAGAATTTTTTAATTATAATAAGAAAAGTTGAAAAAATATAAATGTAGTAATATAATAAATATTGCAAGAAAATAAAGCATACAATATAAGTAATCATAAGGAAAATAAAGAGGAGATAAAAAAATGGAATATTTATATATCATACAGCAAGCATTAGTATGGATTATAACAATATTTTGGTTATATCAATTAGCAATTAGTGTTTGCTCATTGGTAAAATTAAAAGATAAACCATTATTAGTAAACAAAAACCACAAATTTATGGCAATTATACCAGCACATAACGAGGAAAGCGTTGTAGCAGAATTAATAGAGAGCTTAAAAAATCAAAACTATCCAAAAGAATTATTAGATATTTATGTTATTGCAGATAACTGCACAGACCTCACAGCACAAGTAGCAAGAGATGCTGGAGCAATAGTTTATGAAAGATTTGATCCAAGCAAAAAAACAAAAGGATATGCTCTAAATTGGTTCTTAAAACAAAAAATAGAAGAAAATGCAGACTATGACGCATTTTGCATATTTGATGCAGATAATATTGTAGATAAAGAATTTATTAAAAATATGAATAAAAAACTTTGCCAAGGAGAAGATGTTGTTCAAGGCTATAGAGATATTAAAAACCCTACAGATAACTGGATAACAGCAGGTTATGCAATCTTCTATTGGACAATGAACCGTTTTTATCATTTAGCAAGATACAATGTAGGTTTATCTCCATTAATAAACGGAACAGGTTTTATGGTAAAATTTGATGTTGTAAAACCAAATGGTTGGGAAACTAAAACTCTAACAGAAGATATTGAATTTTCTTTAAAAAGAATTATACAAGGCAAAAAATTAGGCTGGGCAACAGATGCAATTGTTTATGATGAACAACCACTTGGATTTAAACAAAGTTGGAACCAAAGAACTAGATGGACAGTTGGACATATGCAATGCATAAAAGAATATACCAAGCCACTAGCATTAGCAATTAAAGAACATAAAACAATTATGAATTTTGATGGATTTTTATATATTATAGGTAGTATTCCTATGTTTGTAGCAACACTTGTACTATTATTATTAAATTTTATTATGTATGCCGGACAAGGAATGACAAGTACAGATTTAATAGTAAATGTATTAAGATATTTAATACCAACATTTATATTGCCAATTATAACAGCAGTAATAATTATGCTATTAGATAAAAGACCTATTAAGCCAATGATAAAAGGTTTACTATGTTACCCATTATTTTTAGGTTCATGGCTTATGATAAACTTTAAATGCTTATTTAAACGTGATACAAATTGGGTAAAAATTGATCATATTAGGAAAATTGCAATTAATGAAGTTACTGCTAATGCTAATGTAGAAAAAATTGATTAAATTAAAAAGAATATAAAGCATTACTTTATATTCTTTTTTGTTGCTTTAAAATATAGGCTAATTTACATTTAAGATTATTTTAAATTTTATATATGCTAATAAATTTATATATGTTAATAAAAAATTGTCTTTATAATTAACAATATAGCTTTATAATTAACAGCATAGAATTAGCTTAATAAATAATATATACATTTCCAATACGATAATATTTGTAATTGCTAACATCAATATTTATACCTTTTAAAAATGAATCTATAATTATAAAAGCTTCATTTTCATTTTTATTATACAATTTATTAATAAATTCACTTTTATTATGCACACGAATAGAAGACGTGCCATCTAAATCATCTTGATATATTGTATAAACATCTATATTATTAGAATTACAATAACATATATTATTTTTTTGTAAAACTTGCGTAGAATAGTGCATAGCATCTATATATTTTGCAGAAAAGCACCATGAATTATCAATAATATTAGTATAAGAACTATATAGATATGTTACAAAACAAATAAATAATGTAGAATAAATTGCAATAATATTATATTTTAAAAATTGTACTTTACTAACAACATAAATCCCATAAAAACTAAAAAACAATATAGGAAACCAAATAATATTCATTCTATTAATATTTACATTGTTGATAACAATTCCAAGTAGAAAGCTTAAAATTAGCCATACACCAAAAAAGAAAGTTCCAATATTTCTTTTTTCTTTATGTCTAATAAAATAAAAAATTCCAATAAAGAAAAATATAATAGATATATGATATACTGTACCAAATGTTTTAGTTCCATTCCATTCTAAACCATCATACTGAGTAAAAAAAGTTTTTAGCAAACATGATATATTATTTAAAAAACTTTCACCAACATCTTTAGAGAAAAATATCATATCTCCTGTTCGAGAATTTCCAGAAAAATACTGAATTGTTATAGGTCCAATAGAAATATTAGTTTCTATTTTTAATGCATTAATAACATACATAGCTAAAATTGGAGAGCTAAATAGCAAATAAATAATTATGCAAATAATAATTTGCTTTATAGTAACTGCTTTTTTAACAAGTAAATAAATTGCACAAATAAGAAGAAATAGTGGAACTATATAAACAGAAACGCCATAAGTATACATAGTAAGAGCAAAGAAAAACATAGATAAGTATAACATCCACTTTTTATCAGTTATGCCACGATATAAGAAATATACAGATATAAGCATAAAATGTGGAAACATATTGCAGTCAATAGACCAAATAGATTGAAGCAAATGCCATGGGCAAATGCTAACAAAAGCCATTGCCCATAATGCTAATTTTTTATTGTTAAATATACGTTTTACTAAATCATAAAAAACAATAATTGAAATAATGCTAATCATAAGCATTGGAAGTCTTACACTTAAAATAGAAAATCCAAATATTTTCGTAAAAATAGTAATTAAATACATTAGCATTACACTTTGTCCAGCAAATCCCCAAGCCTCCAAGTAAACTGGAAAACTTGTGCCATAAATATCTACGCCATTTTCCGCCATTGTTTTAGCATTAATTGCTGTCATAGCTTCATCTACATTTATTTGCGAAATTGCAGTAGGCCATGAAATTACTCTAACACCAATAGCAATTGCTAAAATTAATATAAACAAAATTTTATTAATTTTATTTTCAGTTAAATTAATTTGCATTCGACTTCTCCTTATTAAAAATATTTTTAACACTATAATTAATAGCTATAGAAGAGACAGGAATTAATGTAACAATATAAGGAATTATATATCTAGATTTTGCTTCCCATAATATATGAAATGCAAATCCTCCTATAAATATTGTAATTAAAAATATTACTTCCAAAGATAAATTTTTTCTATTTTGTATTAAAACAACCAAACTACATACACAAGTTACTATTAAAAGCGCTTTTTGATAAAATGTTAGTGGATTTGTAATATTTTCTAAAGGATCATTTTCCTTAGTAAGATTACTTCTTATAGCAGAATATGTATTTTCTGTCCACATAGAAGCAAGTTTTGAAGTATAAAACTCAAAAGTATAACCAATATTATGTGAAAAATATATTAATCTATCTTTAATTCTTTGAACATATTCAGTTTTAATTTCAGGATTTTTTAAAGCAGGTTCACCAATTCCTTCATCATACCAACCATTACCTCTGTAACTACCATCACTCATTGCCATAAGAATATAGCTTACAATAGGGTAAGATTTATTTTTGTCCATATCATATTTATTTAAATAATAGTTTTGAACCAATGTGGTTGGAACAATTGATATAACTATATATAAAGCAATCATTATTACATTTAATAATTTTTCTCTCCATGCTTTTTTAGTAAATTCTTTGAATAAGTTTAGTAACAAATATATTGTTGTTGCAATTATAAATATTAAACTATTCATTCTCATCATATATGCAAACATTGTAAGAATAGAAGCAATTACAATATATTTTATATTTTTAGTTTCTGTATATTTCATTGTTAAATAAACTGCAAGCAAGCATAGGGCCAAACTTGGAATATCTCCATATATAAATGTTGAAAGCATTGGTAAAGATATAAAAGTTAGACTTAAAATTAACATTAAAACTTTATTTACCTTATACTTTTTAGATAAATGATTAGTTATTTTATATAATGAAGCAATAATAACTGCAATACCAATAACATTTAATACTCTTAAAACTCCAATACCGTCAAAATGTATTATTCTAAAAAATAGGCTATATACAAAAGCTAATGAAATTTGTTGATGATATGCTTGCATATAATCACTTAAAGGAATGCCAGCATAAGTTAAATTTGGTAAAAATTCTTCTACATTATTTCTGTAAAAAGTTTGTGCTAAATTACAAGCATGAATTTGATCTCCTACTATTCCAGGTCTTACAAAAATAGTCCATATTATAGTAAATAACATATAAATTACTATAGAAACTATAAATAAAATTTTTCTAAGTTTTTTTCTAGATTCTAAATGTTCACTATCATATAATTTTTTATCTATTAAATTTGAACATACAAACATTAAAATTCCTAAAACTATAATTGAAATAATATAAAAAAGTGAATTATAATTTATAGTAACATGTTCACCAGGGTCAAGATTTGCTGTAAATATCAAATTTAAAATGATAGTTATACTTAAAAACACTAATGCACAAATATATATAATTTTTTTCAAAACAATTTACCTCCAATACAATATAATTTACAAAAAAATTATATCATATATGATTTTTGTTGTATAGAAAAAATTAAACATTTTATGACAAAATATACACTATAAAAAAAGATAAAATTTAAGTATTGAGAAACAAAATTTTATATGGTAAAATTAGTATGTTAATATAATGTAAAAGCAAAGAAAGGAGAATATGATTATTTGTTATATTTAAATAATCATAATCATAAAATGAAAAGTACAAAAGTTAACTTAAAATACATACATATTGGAATTATAATAGTTGGAATAATATTTATATCATTATCAATATTTCATACAAATTTATGGTTTGATGAAAGCTATTCTGTAGGAATGGCAAGTAAAAGCTTTATTGATATATACTTAATTGGTAGTAATGATGTACATCCAATACTATATTATTATATATTACATATTTTTTATTTAATATTTGGTTCAAATTTATATGTATATAGGTTATTATCTATGATACCAATTGCAATATTAGGCATTATTGGTTACACACATATAAGAAAAGATTTTGGAGAAAAAGTAGGATTATTATTTTCTTTCTTTACACTTTTTTTACCACTTAATTGCGTATATTCTGGTGAAATTAGAATGTACACTTGGGCAATGTTATTAGTAAGTTTAATGGCAATTTATGCATATAGAATTTATATAAATCCTTCTTATAAAAATTGGGCTTTATTTGCTATTTTTAGTGTTTCCTCAGCATACATACACTACTATTCATTAGCAACAGCTTTTATTATTAATTTAATACTATTTATTTACTTTATAAAAAAAGCAATAGATGAACGAAAAAAAGATAGTAAATCTAAAATTTATACTACTGAACTTAAATGCTTTACTGTTTCAGCAATTTCACAAATTTTAATATATTCACCATGGTTAATATGTGTTTGGATGCAGGTTTTAGGCTTATCTAACGGATTTTGGATTAGTGGACCAAATTTAAAACTATTTTTAGATATATTTATTTTTCAATTTACGGGAAATTTAGATGTAAAATATATAAATCAAACCATTGCAATTTTATTTGGAGCAATTATATTAGCTTACACTATTTATTGTATTATTAAAATGCATTTCAAAAAAGAAGAAAAAAGCAAAACTAATAATGCAGGAGCATGGTCAATAGGGGTCTACCTTTTAGTAGTGTTATTTATTCTTATTATTTGTATAAAAAAACCTCTTTTATACCCTAGATATTTCTTAACTTTAACAGGTTTATTTATATTTTTCTTATCATTTTATATTGCAAATGGAGGAAAAAAATTATTTACAATAATAATAAGTATACTTACAATAATAGTTTCAATTACAATTAACTATAAAATGATTAAAATAAACTATGCAAAATCAAATAATGAGCCAATAGAATATGTTAAAGAAGATTTATTAAAAGATGATATGATTATTTTTGAAAATGAAAGTGGCAGTGGATTTGTTCTTAGTATGCATTTTGAAAATATACAAAACTGCTTTTATGATGCGGGAAATTGGAATGTAGAACCAGCCTACAAAGCCTTTGGAAAGGATTTATTATATATTAATAATTTAGATGAGCTAAATAATTATAAAGGAAGAATATGGGTTGTAGATTCTGACAATTATAATCTTTACAATAAATTACTAAATAAGTATGGAGAAAATGAAATTACTTTATTAAAGCAAAATGAGTTTGAAACAGAATATCATACTTATAGATATCAAATTAGCTTAATAAATAAAAAATAATTGTTAAAGGAGAGAAAAAATTGCAAATTTTTAATAATGCTAATCAAACAGAAGATATAAAAGTATATGCCTTTGTTGGACCATCTGGTACAGGAAAAAGCTATAGAGCGCAAATGGTGGCAAATGAAAATAACATTAGCTATATTATAGATGATGGTTTATTAATTAATGAGAATGATGTTGTTTGTGGTACATCTGCTAAAAAAGCACCTACAAAATTAGAAACTGTAAAAGGTGCAATATTTGTTAATGAAAAAGATAGGAATGAAATGAAAAAAGCTATAAAAAAATATAAACCTGAATCAATTTTAATTTTAGGTACTTCAGATGGAATGATTCAAAAAATAGCAGAAAATTTAGGACTTCCAAAACCATGTAAAACAATATATATTCAAGATGTTGCAACAGAAGAGGAAATGGAAACAGCTAAACGAATTCGTACTACACAGGGAAAACATGTTATACCAGTTCCAACATTTGAAATAAAAAAAGATTTTTCTGGCTATATTTTAGACCCTTTACAAATATTTAAATTAAAAGGAAAGGGAAATGAACCATATATGGCAGAAAAATCAATCATTAGACCTACTTTTAGTTATTTAGGAAACTTTACTATTTCAGATACTGTATTTAGGCAAATTGCAGAATACTTGGCAAAGCGTTCAGATGCAGTGTATAAAGTAATGAAAACAAGAGTAGAAAGTAAGCCAGAAGGGCCTAATATATACATGGAAGTTTCAATTAATTATGGCTATAACATATTAGAAACTTTAAGAGAATTTAAACAAAAAATAAAAAAAGAAATTGAAATTTTAACAACCATGACTGTACAAGATATAACTATTGTAGCAAAAGGAATTCACATTGAAGAAAATAAAGCTCAAAATGACGAAAATAATAATGAAAATATAGACCAATAGGAGGAAGATAATAATGTCTTTTATTGTAGCAATAGATGGACCATCTGGAACAGGAAAAGGTACTATAACCAAACTAATAGCAAAAGAAATGAATTTATTAAATATAGATACAGGTTCAATGTACCGTAGTTTAGCACTTAAATGTTTAAAATTAGGAATTAATACATTAGAAAATAAAGAAAAAATTATAGAAATTGCAAAAAATATTAACATTGAAATAAAACACAATGAGGAAAATCAAGAAGTATTTTTAGATGGAGAAAATGTAACAAGTAAAATACGAACAAAAGAAGTAACAGCTTTTTCTTCACCAGTTTCTTCTATTCCAGAAGTTAGAGAAATTATGGTAGATCTGCAAAGAAAAATGGCAGAAAATAAAAATGTAATAATGGAAGGTAGAGATATCACTACAGTAGTATTTCCAAATGCAAATGTTAAAATTTATTTAGATGCTAGCGTAGAAGAAAGAGCTAAAAGAAGATTTGAAGAAAATATGGAAAAAGGAATTAATATGTCTTACGAAGAAACTTTAAAAGCAATGGAAAAAAGAGATTATGAAGATAGCCATAGAAAAGTGGCGCCTTTAAAAATAGCAGAAGATGCCGTAGTAGTAGATACTACAAGTATGACTATTGAAGAAGTAAAAGAAAAGGTAAAAGAACTTATTAAGGTTCAGAACGGGAACTCTCAAAACTGCGAAAAATAGTACTATTTAAGCTTTAATATATTATATAGTAACAAAAAAGTAAAAAAAGGTGAATTAAAATGATTAGAAAAATAGTTATAACGTTATTACGTGTTTTTTTATTAATAACATTTAGAATAAAAAAGGTAGGACAAAAAAATATAGAAAATAAAGGTGCGTATATTGTATGTGCAAACCATAGGTCAAACTGGGATCCACCGATTTTAGTATCTTCTATAAAGAGAGTTTCATACATAATGGCAAAAGAAGAATTATTTAAAAATGATTTTATAAAATGGATTGCTAAAAAATGTTGTGTATTTCCAGTAAAAAGAGGAAAAATGGATATAGAATCTATGAAGTTTGCTTTAAAAGTTTTAAATGATGAGCAAATTTTAGTTATTTTCCCAGAGGGAACTAGAAATGGAATGGAAAAGAACGGAAAAGCACAAAATGGTACTGCATTTATGGCACTAAGAACTGGTGTGCCTGTAATTCCAGTAGGAATACAAGGAACTTTAAAGCCATTTCATAAGGTAACATTAAATTTTGGTAAGCCATTAGACTTTAGTGAATATAAAACAAACAAGCCAGATAAAGAGCTATTAGATAAGGTAAGCAAAGAAATAATGGACAATATTATTATGTTGACAAATGAGAAAATTTAATTTATAATAGTAATGTTGAGGCTAAATTTTTAATTAAACGATAATAAACAAATCAAAACTGCGAAAAATAGTACTATTCGAGTAACTAACTAAACACTATTAATTGGTAACCATTATAATACATTTAGAAAAAGACAGTAGGTAATATGTCAATAGAAAAATAAAAAATTTTTCAAATATTTTTAAACTAAATATTGAAAAATAG
>CANQUT010000033.1 GCA_947627105.1 uncultured Clostridia bacterium | reverse complement strand
TTAGGAGAAGGGTGTAAATTGAGAAGTAGTAGAGTAGTTGTTTTAAGACCTACTCTAGCGAATTGAATGAATGAAATACGCGAGTAGTGAAAATATAAGAGTACTCATAGCGATAGCTGATGGGAAAACTAAAAATAAGGCGCCGAATATAGACTAAAAGAAAAGTTTATACAAACGGCGCCTTAAACGAATGTTCTATAAATTACAAATTTTATAGGATGTGGCTCTATTCTTAAATCTATATTATTCATATTTTTATTATTCGTAATGTGACCACATACTTAATATTCTTACTATTTGTTCTTTTTCTAATACTTCGTAAATAAGCCTATGTTGTATGTTTATTCTTCTTGAATATAAATCTTTTAAATCACCGTAATAATTTTTCATAAGGTGGTGGATTTTGAAATGGATTATTTTTTATAACTTCAATTAAAGCTTTTGCTTTCTTTGCAAGATTATTTTGCTTTAATTTATCAATATCTTTTAATGCTTTTTTATGATATTCTATTTTGTACAATTACCAATCCACCTCATCTTCTTTTACAAAGTCCTCATCAGAAGAGTTTTTTCTTTTTATAAGTTCTTCTTTTAGTTTTGGCATAGAAGAAATATACAACGTTTCAATTAAATTATTATAATCTTCTTCAGATAAAACAACTGCATTTCCATTTTTTGTTGATATATTAATAGGTTCATTGTATTTTATTGCATTTTCTAAAAGTTTATAAATATCTTTTCTAAAATTGGTTATATTTGTATTAGTCATCTTTAACACCTCCGTATATAATTATATTATAGCATACGCTCTTACGTACGTCAATACTTATTATATTAAATTTTTAGAAAAATATTTAATATTTATAATATTGTTTTATCAAAAAATTAGTGATATTATTCATATATTTCATTAAGAAAACATTTTTTCCTTTCCATATAAAAAAACGCTATACGAGTTCGTATAGCGCTATCTTGGTGAGCCAGAAGGGATTCGAACCCCCGACCCCAGGCTTAGAAGGCCTGTGCTCTATCCAACTGAGCTACTGACCCATGAACAAATACTATAATAGCACGAATTAGGCCTAATGTCAAGATAAAAATACATAAAAAACGAACCTACATTGAAAAAAATCCTATTAAACCAAATAATATAAATAAAGCACCAGATATTTTTTGCATAACCTTTTCTGAAACATATTTATTCAAAAACTTTCCAAAAAGAATAGCAATAAAATCACAAACTACCATAGCAGAAATAGCACCAATTACAAGTGAAACTTTAAAATTAGGATATTGTATTCCAAGGCCAATAGAAGCTAAAAAAGTTTTATCTCCAAGCTCTCCTATTATAATGCATAAAGCTATTAAAAAACAGTAGCTAATCTTTAAATGTGTTAGCTTATAAAAAATACCATCTTTTTTATCTTCGTTCATATTAAGAACTTCCTTTTTAGGAAGCAAAGTAATAAATCCCATTAATAAAAAAGAAGAATAAGTAACAATTTGAATAATATTATGCAAAAATTCATTTTCTAAAAGACCAATACTGCTTCCAAATAAAATAGCTATACCATGACTAAAAAAAGAACCAATAGCAACACCTAATAAAATTTTATATGTTTTATCTTTATTAGAAAAAGATAGAACTAAAAGCTGAGTCTTATCTCCAAGCTCGCTTATAAATATCATTATAAAAGAAATAATAAATGTGTATATATAATTCATAATTAGTCTCCTATTCATAAAATATATATTCAAATTTGTAAATTCTATGTGAAAAATTTTTTTAAACATTGATATATAAAAAATATAGTGATAATATACATAGGTAAAATCTATACGGAAATAAAGAATAGGAGGAATAAAAAGTGATAGAAGTTAAAAATGTCACAAAAAAATATGCTAGTATCACAGCCGTTAATGACATTAGTTTTAGTGTAGAAGATGGCGAAGTAATTGGCTTTTTAGGACCAAATGGAGCAGGAAAAACTACTACTATGAATATGATAACTGGTTTTATTGAACCTACAGAAGGACAAATAATAATAAATGGGTATGACATATCAAAAAAGCCTAAAAAAGCCAAAAAACAAATAGGCTATATGCCAGAAGGTGTGCCATTATATACTGAATTAACCGTAAAAGAATTTGTTAATTATATGGCAGAATTAAAGCTATTAAAAGGCAAAGAAAAAAAGGAAAACGTAGAAAAAACAATAGAAGAAACTGGTCTTTTAGATGTACAAAATAAATTAATTAGAAATTTATCAAGAGGCTATAAGCAAAGAACTAGCTTAGCAGGAGCATTAGTTGGAAACCCAGCTATAATTATTTTAGATGAGCCAACTGTTGGGCTAGACCCAAAACAAATTACAGAGATTAGAAACTTAATTAAAGAATTAGGGAAAAAACACACTGTAATTTTAAGTAGCCATATTTTATCAGAAGTAAGTCAAATTTGTGAGAAAGTTATTATTATAAATAACGGAAAAATTGTAGCAATAGATACACCAGAAAATCTAGAAACAAAAACAAAAGAAAAAAATACATTGCTTGTTACAGTTGAAGATCCAAATGGTAATATGCAAAACTTGAAAGAAAAAATAGCCGAAATTGAAGAAATTAAACTATTAAAAGATAATGAAGACAACACTAAACAATATTCAATTACTTCTAATAATCAAGTAGATTTAAGAAAAGTATTATTTGAAGTATTACCAAAAGAAGATATTACAATTTTTGAATTAAAGAAAAGTGAAGCAACTTTAGAAGAAGCATTTATAAAATTAATTGATTCTAATGAAAATGAAGAAACATTTACAGAAGAATCAAAAGTAGATAAGGAAAAAGAAAAAGCCGAAAAAAAGGCAGCAAAAGAAAAAGCAAAAGAAGAAAAAAAGAAATTGAAACAAGAAAATAAAAAAGGAGGTAAAGAATAATGCTAGCAGTATATAAAAAAGAATTAAAAAGTTACTTTTTATCTCCTATTGGCTATATAGCAATAGGCACATTTCTTTTTGTTTTTAGTTTAATATTTTATATAACAACAATAAGTATTAGAAGCTATGATATGGGAAATTTGTATTTTAATACAGCAAGATATGGGCTATTAATTATAATACCACTTATTAGTATGAGAATGTTTGCAGAAGAAAGAAAAACTGGAACAGAGCAATTATTATTAACCTCACCTAGAAGTATTACAGGAATTGTACTTGGAAAATTTTTTGCAGCAGTTACACTAGTTGTAATAATATTAGCAATTTCTTTAGTATATTATGTTATTTTATGCTTTTTTAAAGCACCAAATTTAGTACCTACTCTTATAGCAATGTTTGGCTTTTTATTAGTAGCAATGGCAGCAATTTCTGCAGGTATGTTTGTATCAAGTATAACAGAAAATCAAATAGTTGCTGCAGTACTTACAATAGTATTGGTATTTTTACCAGAATTAACAGGAATGTTTCCTATAATTAATTTAATTGACTATTATCAAAAATTCCCAGCAGGACTTATTTCAGTAACTGAAGTAGTTTCGCTATTAGCATATATGATAATGTTTATTTTATTTACTATTATTGTTATGAAAAGAAGAAAATCAGTAAAATAGAAAGGGAGGAAAACATGAAAAATAAATTTTTAAGCGTAATCAAAAAGAAATGGCTAAGAAGCGCAGTTTTTACTATTATATTATTTGCAATCATTATTGCTGCATATGTAGGAATTATATATGGAATAGATAAAGTTAATATTTCAGACCTAGATTTTACAAAAGATAAAATTTATTCTATTTCACAAGCCACAAAAGATAAATTGCAAAATTTAGATGAAGACATCACAATTTCAGTATATAATATGTATGAGTATGTTACAGACTTTGCTTATAAATATGCAAATGTAAATAATCATATAAAAGTAGAAGAGGTAGAAAATTTAACTGCAAAAAAAGATTGGCAAAATACCTATGGAGTTGAAGAAACAAGTTCCTTTTTATTAATTAAAACTGAAAATAAGCAAAAAATTTTATATGATTCGGATTTATACACTATTGATTATAATACATATGAGCAAATTGATACTACTGAGGAAGCAATAACAAATGCAATTATAGATGTTACAACAAATGTAAAACCTAAAATATGCTTTTTAGAAGGGCATAATGCCTATAGCACAGATTATTTTCAATATATAGAAAACTCCATTTATTCAGAAGTAAATGAAGTAGAGCATGTGGACTTACTAGTAAAAGGTAAAATACCAGAAGACTGCAAAACATTAGTTATAACAGCTTTAAAAGAAGATATTACGGAAAAAGAAAGAGATTTAATTTTAAAATACATTAATAATGGTGGTGAATTACTAATATTATTAGATCCAAACATTGATAATATTAAAACACCTAACTTTAACAAAGTTTTAGACCAATATGGTGTAGGCGTTTCAGATGGAATAGTACTAGAAGGAGATACTAGCAAAATGATGTCAGGAGCTCCAAACTTTGTTATTTCTACAATTAACAATAGTTCAGAAATTGTAAAAAATATAAATATGGGCTTAAATGTATGTATGATTAATTCAGGAAAATTAAATATTGCATCTAGCGAAGAATTACAAGAAAAAAATGTTACAGTAGAGGTTTTAGCATCACTTAGTGATAAAGCATTTTATAGAACAGATCTTGAAAACCCTAGTCAAACTAAAATAAATAGTGATGAAGATGTAGGGGGAGAACCAATAGCAGCAATACTTACAAAACAAATTGGAGAAAATACTTCTAAAATGATAATATTTGCTAATACTACTTTTGCAACAAATATGCAAATTAGAATAGATAGCCAATATTATATGTATGCAATAGATTTATATAATAACGAAGATGTACTTTTAAATTCAATTTCATATTTAACAGAAAGAGAAGATAATATTACAATTAGAAAAAATGATGAAACAGTTTCTACTTATGATGTAAGTGAAATGCAACTTAGAATAGTTTTAGGAGTAATATTTGCAATACCAGTATTTATTGTATTTATAGGAATATTAGTATGGTGGCATAGAAGAAGAAAAAAATAGTTCTTATATTAAAAACACTTTCATATTCATAAAATATGAAAGTGTTTTTTTAAGTGGAGTTTTTATGAGAGATATTATAAAAGTAAGTTTTGTAATTATAGGAACTATGATAGGTGCAGGATTTGCGTCAGGACAAGAAATATCAGCATTTTTTAATAGTTATGGAATAAAAGGGATCATTCGGAATAATTATTTCAAATATTTTAACAGGTATAATTATTTATAAAGTTTTTAAAATTGTACAAAAAGGAAAAATACATAATTATAATGAATTTTTGCAAAATATAAGTTCAAACGAAAAAATTAATAAGATTATTAAAATAATAGTTAAATTATTTTTATTAGCATCTTTTTATATAATGGTAGCAGGATTTTGTGCATATTTTAAGCAAGAATTTCAAATTCCTATTTTAATATCTGCAATAATTATTGCAATTTTATGCTATATTACACTTTCAAAAAATATAAATGGAGTTATTTCTATTAACTCAATTTTAGTGCCTATACTTATTATATTTGTTTTTTATATAGGAACAAAAAATATAAATTTTACAATTGAATATTTTTTAAATAATAATTTAAATGCAAGTAATTCATATTTTAAATGGCTATTTAGTAGCATTTTATATGCAAGTTACAATAGCATTGTACTTATTCCCATACTAATAAATTTAAGTTCATACATTAATACAAAAGAAAAAGCTAAAAAAGTAAGTATAATTTGTAGTATAATTTTAACACTTCTTGGAATATGTATATTTTGTTTATTATTAAGAGGAGAAAATTATATATCTAACTTAGAACTTCCAATAATTCAAATAGTAAAAGAATTTGGAAAAATCTATTCATTAGCATATGGAATAGTAATTATTAGTGCAATTTTTACATCTTGCATTTCAGCAGGCTATAGCTTTTTATCTAATTTAAAAACATACAATAAAAAACATATTGCTATACTATGTGCTACATCAATACTAGTTTCCCCAATAGGATTTTCTAAACTAGTAAATATATGGTATCCATTTTTTGGAATATTAGGGCTTTTGCAAATTTTTTATTGTATTAAAAATTCCTATTGAAAAAAAATACAAAAACTGATATAAATAAATAAAGAAGGGAGCAAAATACGCAATATGAAAAAAGTAGTAAAATTCAAACAAAAAACTAATAAAAACATTAATAGAAAGAAAATATTTTTAACATTTGGAATATCTATAGTTATTTTACTATTAATTATTGCTACTGTTATTTACTATTCAAATGAAACTTTTAGAGAATTTACTAATAAATATATTCTTATGAAAAATGTATCAGAAGAAAATGTTCCAACAATAGACATTGATTATGAATCAAATACAAATATAATCCCATATAATAAATATATTTGTATTTTAGCAGAAAATACATTATTCCAATATAATAGCTCTGGAAAAAAAGAAAAAGAAGTTAAAATAGAAATAAGCAATCCAATATATGATGTAGAAAATAACTATTTAGTAATTGGAGAAAAAAATAATCAAAAGCTATATTTAATAAATGGAGACCACATAGTTTGGGAAAAAGATATAGAAGGAAATTTAAATAAAGTATCAGTAAATAAAAATGGTTATGTTAGTATAATTGTAACAGGAACTACATATAAATCGGTTATTGTTAATTATGATAAAGATGGAAATGAACTATTTAAATCTTATTTATCAAATACAATTGCAGTAGATTCATGTATTTCACCAAATAATAATGAACTTGCATACGCAGAAGTAAATGTTTCCGGGACCCTAGTACAGTCAAATATAAAAGTAATTTCTGTTAGTGAAGCAAAAGAAAAAAATACAGAACCAAAATATACATATTCAGCTCCACAAAATAGTTTAATTATAAGAATAAAATATCAAGATAAAAATCAAATAGTATGTATGTATGAAAATAGCATAAATGTACTTGAACAAGAAAATAATACAGAAATAATGAAACTAGATGAATCTGACCAAAAAATTACTTTTGCAGATATTGAACTTAATAACAATGTATTTCGCACAGTAGAAAAATCAACAGGTCTTTTTAGTGCAGATACAGTAGTTGAAATAAAAAATGTAAGTAGCCAAAAAGAAAATATTTATACTACAAAAAATGTAGCAAAAAGTGTAATAAGTGGACAAAATATTATAGCACTTAATTTAGGAACAGAGGTAGAATTTATTGACACAAGCGGAAGGCTAGTTAAAAAATATACTTCAACACAAGTAGTAAGAAACATTGTAATTTGCAATGGATTAGCAGGAATCATTTATAGAGATAAAATTGAATTAGTTTCATTATAAAATTGAAAGGAGATATTAAAAATGAGTTTAATAATTGATTTAATAATACTTGCAATTTTTGCAATTTGTATTTTAATGGGGTATAAAAGAGGATTAACAGGCTCTATATTAAAAATTGTTTCTTTTATAATAGCAGTAGTAATTGCATTTATTTTATTTAAACCAGTATCAAATATTGTTATAAATAATACTAATTGGGATGAAAACTTAGAACAAGCAATTAGACAAATGGCAGTTGAAAATAATGAAAAGCCATCTACAGAAAATCAAAGTGAAAGCAAAGGAATGCCAGATGTTATAATGAATTATATAAATGAAGCTGTAGAAAAAGCAGGAGAAGATGCTAAAGAAGCTATTATAGATTCTACTGCACATGATGTAGCAATTACAATAATTAATGGAGCAGTAATAGTTTCATTATTTATAATTAGTAGAATTATTTTATTCTTAATAAGAGGATTATTAAACCTATTAACAGAACTACCAATAATAAAGCAATTTGATAAATTAGGTGGAATTATTTATGGATTGCTACAATCACTAGTAATTATATATATAATACTTGCAATAGTGTCATTTATTAGCCCAATGATTGCAGAAACAGGATTTATTAAGGCAGTACAAGAATCATATGTAGGAAGTATGCTTTACAACAACAACTTATTATTAAAACTAATTTTTTAATTAAAAGTGAATATTTTGTGAAAATATATTAAAAATATTGATATTTATATATAATTTTGATATACTACAAAACAGAATATGAAAAAAGGAATAGGTGAACGTTTTGAGTAACAAAAAATCAAACAAAAGAAAAAGCGGAATATTTAAAAAAATATTATTAGTATTATTACTTGTTATATTAGTATCAGGAGCAATTTTTGCATATAGAGTTTATCAAAATGGTGGAGGAAAAAAAGGTTTTTTAGCAACAATAGTTGGACATACTCCAGATACAGTAAAAAGTTTGGAAAAAATGTATTGCCTACTTTTAGGAAAAAGTCAAAATTTAACAGATACCATAATGATTGCAGAATATGATCCACAAGCACAGCAAGCCTCTCTTTTATCAATACCAAGAGATACATTTATTGGAAAAAATAAAAATATGGCATTGTCAACCGACAAAATAAATTCTGTTTATCGAACAGGAGTAGACAACCTATTAAAAGAAGTAAATGAATTAACAGGGCTTAATATAAAATATTACTTAACAGTAGATACAGTAGCCTTTAAAGAAGTTATAGATGCAATTGGTGAAGTTAAATTTAATGTTCCAATAGATATGAACTATGATGATAATGGCCAAAACTTACATATACACTTAAAAGCAGGAGAGCAGTTATTAGATGGTGATAAAGCAGAACAAGTAGTTAGATTTAGACATAACAATGATGGAACAACATATCCATATTCATATGGAGGGGAAGACTTTGGAAGAATGAAAACACAAAGAGCATTTTTAACAGCTTTAGCAAAACAAACTTTAAAAGTAGAAAATATAACAAAAATTAATACATTTATAGACATTGCAAAAAAATATATTGAAACAAATTTAGATTTTAACATAATAAAAGATTATATACCTTATGCAGTAGAATTTAACATGGACAACCTACAAACACAACATTTACCTGGTCAATCAGAACAAGCCAGCCGGAACTGGTGCATGGATTTTCACAGTAGATGAAGAAGAAACAGCGAAAATTATTGATGAATTTTTCATAAATCCTAAAATAGAAGATGACGTTGACACAAGCCAAATTGATACTTCAGGAATTGATAAATCAAAAATAAAAATAGAATTATTAAATGGAAGTAGCAGTAATACAAGACTACAGATGATTAAAAGAAGATTAGAAAATGCAGGCTATGTAGTAGCAAAAACAGGGGAAGCTACAGATACTGAAAATACAATTATTATAGACAGAAAGAGTACAGAACATGAAAATATTAAAGAAGAACTTAAAATCTTAACAGATACTACATATGTATATTCAGGGGAAGAAACAGATGTAGACTTTACAATAGTTTTAGGAATGGCATAAAAATAAAATAAAAAATGGGGGAACTTTTAAATTAGTACTCCCATTTTTGTTTTATCATTTACTCTTTAAAATTACTTAAAGAAGTATACCTAAAGTTTCCTGAACCTTTACCTGTCTTTGCATGACTTTTCTTTTTAGACTTTTTCTTTTTTCTATTCTTAGATTTTGGCTGTTTTAATAATAGGCGAATTATATATAAAGTAACGAAAATTAGAACAATTCTAATTAAAATAGACCAAAAACCAGATGCAATAACACTTTTTTCTGCAAGTAAATCAGAAGAATATGTATCATCTCCAACATGATATGTAATTTTACCAATTACACTATTTGCAGAAATTGGAGCCTTTAACTTATCATTATAAACAATTTCAGGCTTGTAATCTTCTTGTGAATTACTTTCCATAAAAATAGAGATTTCGTCTTTTACTATTACATTTAATTTTTTAGTATCTTTTGTAGCACCAGAAATAGAAATTTGCTCTAATATACTGTTTTTTTCATGCATAGTTTTAACTTTATAATTTTCAAAAGCATAATTAAATAAATTAATGCAATCTAAATATCTTTGACTTAAGCCCTCTTTAGTAGATTGCCCACCTAGAACAACTACGATAACTTCTAAATTGTCTTTATTAGCACCAGCTATAATACAAGAACCAGCCTCACTAGTATAACCTGTTTTAATCCCAATTGCATTTTCATAATAATAATTATCTTTAGCATTAGAAGTTTTTACCTCAATTAACTCATTGCTAGTAGTAAAAATACGATCAGCCTTATCATATTTATTTGTTGCAGGTAAAGTATATTTTGTTTTCTTAACAATTTCTCTAATTTTACTGTACTGCATAGCATATCTTCCCATAAGAGCTAAATCATAAGCAGTAGTAGTATGACTTTTATTATGAATACCATTAGGATTTACAAAATGAGTATTTAAACAGCCAATTTCTTTTGCCTTTTCATTCATCATATTTGCAAAATTTTCAACACTACCACCAATATGCTCTGCTAAAACAAAAGCTGCATCATTAGCAGAAGGAATTAAAAGTACATTTAAAAGTTGCTCAATAGTAAGTTCTTCGCCTTCTTTTAAATCTGCTGTAACATAACTAGCAGGAACAGAAAAAATAGCATTATGACTTACAGTTGCAACATCTGTTAATTCACAATTTTCCATTGTTAAAATAGCCGTCATAATTTTAGTAGTACTAGCTGGGTATCTAACTTGATTAGAATTCTTCTCGTATAAAACTTTGCCAGAATTAGCTTCAATTAAAATACAAGAAGGAGAATAAGTAGTAATTGAATTAGTATTGCTTGTATTCGAAACTACATTTTGCTGCGTGCTAGAAACATTAGAATTTTCAGTAGCATAAGAACATGATGCAAAAAATTGACAGAGTAAAGTAATAATAAATAATAACACAAAACATTTTGCTTTTTTCATAACGTATCTCCTATTAAAACTAATTATAACTATATATTAAATATAAAATAATTTCAAGTAATACATATAAACTTATGAAAAAATTCACAAATTAGAACTTAATTTAATTTTTAAATGAAAATGGAGGAATAATATGAATAATTTAAATAAAAAACAAAAAATAATATTAATTACTGTAGGTATAATATTAATAACCATTATAGGAATTATAGGATTTATTATTTCAAATAAAGAAAATGAAGAAACTATTGATTTAAATAGCTTACTAAGCGTAGAAGCTATAAATAATTTAGAAAATAATAGCCAAAATAATGTAAACACTGAAAATATTGCACAAATATGTACTGATTTAAATGAAGAAAAGACTAATTCACAAGAAGATAAAATAGTGGTGCACATAACAGGAGAAGTTAAAAAAACAGGAATATTAACTTTAAATAAAGGAGCAAGAATTGCAGATGCAATTAAAGCAGCAGGCGGAACAACAAGTGAAGCAGACATTAACGAAGTTAATTTAGCATATGAGCTTCAAGATGGGCAAAAAATTTATATACCAAATAAAAAAGATAAACAAAAAAATGAATCAAAAGTGTATATCACAAGTGAAAGTGGAAATAATGTTATCATAGAAGGAAATACTTCAGAAACAGGAGGTAAAAATAAAAAAGTGAATATAAATAATGCAACCAAAAGCGAACTAGAAACATTACCAGGAATAGGCGAAGCAATGGCAAATAGAATTATAGAATATAGGGAACAAAACGGAAAATTTCAAAAAATAGAAGATTTAAAAAATGTAAAAGGAATAGGAGAAGCAAAATTTGATAAAATAAAAGAACTTGTAACTGTGTAATAATTTATTTATTGTGGCACATATAAAATATTAATGTAGTATGCAACAATGGTTAGATATTACATTTTATTATTATGCAAAAATATTATTATGCAAAAAAATAAAGTCTTTAGTTACTAAATTTAAAATAAAATCATATAATAAATAAAAACGAAAATATGAAACGAGAATGCGGCTACATTTTTTTAGAAAAAAATTGTTGCACTAGCAACAAAAATTTGCCGTTTGCGTATTTTTGTAGGTTTTTCACAAAAATATCTTGACAATTCAAGCAAAAACAAGTATACTAGAAAGGTAGTAAAAATTTAAATATATCGCGGGGTGGAGCAGTTGGCAGCTCGTCGGGCTCATAACCCGAAGGTCGTAAGTTCGAGTCTTACCCCCGCAACCACGTCGCAGTTAGCTAAAAGGCTAGCTGCTTTT
>CANQUT010000032.1 GCA_947627105.1 uncultured Clostridia bacterium | reverse complement strand
TGTTATACCTTTAGCGTATTTTGCAGTGCTTAAAAAATTGGGTTCATTTTCATTTAAACCTATTTCTCCTCTCTTTTCTAAATTATAGCTCTCTCTCTCTCTCTCTCTCTCTCTACTTACGCAACGGTTTGCTGTCATTTTAGTTTTCCTCCTTTTTTCTTTTTATTTGTACATGTAAGTTTTGTGTATTTATTCTACTTACTTGTTCAAATATTTTTCTTTTTGTTTATTATTTACATCTTTTGTATTTTTTATTCTGCTTTTTGATGTTATATTTAATAAAACATAAATTAACTTATTTGTAAACAAGACAAAATCTTGCTTTTAATTTTATAAAAGCAAGATTTTGTATTATATTCATATTTTCTTACAATATCAAGCATTTTAGAGTATCATTTTTAACATTTATTGGTTTTGTAACTTATTTGTTACAAAAATGTTATGAAAATGTAATACTTTAAGTCTTTAGCTATTAGATTTCTATTTTTTAGATAAACAGCTTATATTATATTTAATAATTAGTTGCATACCACCAACTAACTAGAACTATTATAATTGCAACTGTTATTGTAATTATAATCATAACCAGTCCGCCTTTAGGATCTCTTGGCTTTGCTTCTGACAAATGCTGTATGTTTTCTAGTATTTGATCATTTGAATCTAGTATTCCATAATTGCCTTCTTCATTTTCTTGTACATCTTCTATGATATTATTTTCTTCAATATAGCTATTAGATGTAGCTAATACTTTAAAATTTACTACAATTAATAATAAAGTTAAAACTAATATAATACTAAATATAATTTTTCTTTTCATAGGCATCTCCTTTGTATTTAAAATAATTTTATATAATATTAATGTAAAAGTAAAGTAATTTTTAAATTTTTTATAAAAATAGGTTGCATATTTAAAGTAAAACCTGTATAATAATTAAGTGCAAGTAATTATAGGGGTATAGTGTTAATGGTAGCACATCGGTCTCCAAAACCGCTTGTGAGGGTTCGAATCCTTCTACCCCTGCCATTATTTTTTAATATGAACCTTATTTTGGTTTTATAGTTAGAATTAAAGTAGGAGAAAATAATTTTAATTTTCTCTTATTTTTATAATTTTTTTAAAGGAGATTTATTTAAAATAATATGGAAAAATTAAAAGAACTAATAAAAAAAGTATGTAATAAAGAGGTTATTTCTTATTTAATATTTGGTGTATTAACTACACTTGTTAATATTATTATTTCATATATTTTAAAAGCTTTTTTGCATGTAGAAGAAAATATAGCTAGCACTATTGGTATTATAGCTTCTATTTTATTTGCATATTTTACAAATCGTAAATGGGTTTTTAAATCTTATGCTAATACAGCAAAAGAAAAATGGTTTGAATTTGGTAAATTTATTTTAGGTAGAAGTTTTACAATGGTTGTAGAAATTGTAGGAGTATTTTTACTAGTTGATGTAATTCACAGTTTTTATGGAATGTTTAGTGATAATATAGCATTTTTAATAAATAAATCTATCATTACTGTTATTGTTATTATTCTTAACTTTTTTATTAGCAAATTTTTTGCTTTTGCTAAAAAGAAAGAATAAATTTTATTTAAAAGTTTTACAATTATAACTTAAAAAGATAAATTGGGGGCTACTAGAAATGGAGGTATTTTAATGTCTAGTAGTTTTTTTAAACCTTTTATTACCTTTTTTGCTTTTTTAACATTTCTTATATTCTTTTTATCTTGTTTTTTTGGCCCTAATATTATTTTAAGTTCTTCTAATTTAGATGATACATATTATTCTTTTGATTTAAATTCTAAATATGTATGGCCTACTCCACGGTTACACTACTATTAATTCATATTTTGGAAACCGAAATTCTCCAACTGCTGGTGCGTCAACTTATCATAAAGGTATTGATATTGGTGCTCCACAAGGTAGCAGTTTTATTGCTATTTGTAAAGGTAAAATTACATATACTGGATTTTTAGGTGGCGGTGGCTATACCATTACTCTTTCTGTTAATAATATGAAAATTACCTATTGCCATGTTTCACCAAATTATATTGTAAAAGTTCGGAGATATTGTTGAAAAAGGAGAAATTATTGGCTATGTTGGCCCTAAAAATGTTTATGGTGTTCCACGGAAACCAATACAAAGACGCCAATGGTAATCCTACCAATGGCGCCACAACTGGACCTCATTTACATTTAGGTGTAAGGATTAATGATAAATACATTAATCCTTTAGATTTATTTGAAGATTATTAATTTACATATCGTCATCTTCATTTTCTTCGTCTTCTTCATTTTCGTCATCGTCTTCGTCTTCAAAATTTTCTTCTAAATTTTCAGATTCTGCTTCAGCATCATAAGTTAAAGCCTGATTTTTTATGCAATCACGACTGCAATGTGGGCAATCGTGTTCTTCTTCATCGTCTTCTACGTTCCAGTCTAATTCAATAATGTTATGACATTCTGGACATTCTACTTCTATAGCCGTATCACTATTTATGTCTGCTACAAAATCATGATTACAATAAGGACATGTTATTTCAAATTCATAAGGTTCTTCATCTTCATAAATGTCGTTTTCAATTCCATCAACTATTTTTTGAACATCACTAATTTTACTTTCTATTTCTTTTTGTTTTTCTTCTACATCTTTAACTCTAATATCTGTAATATAAGTTAAACGATCTATAATGTCCATAAATATAATAGAAAGCTCTTGAAATTTAGTAATAACAAAGTTTCTCTCTTTTTCATCTTTAATATTTTCTTGTAATTCATTTAAAATTTCTTTATAACGACTTTTTAAATCTGACATAGTTTTGGCGACTTCCTTCCAATTAAACTCTTTCCATATACTCGCCAGTTCTTGTATCTATACGAATAACATCTCCAATATTTACAAACATTGGAACTGAAATTTCATAGCCATTTTCTAATGTTGCTGGTTTACCTGAAGTTGTTGTTGTGTTACCAGCAAAACCTGGCTCTGTATATGTAACTTGTAATTCAACAAACATTGGTGGTTCTACTGAAAATACATTTCCTTTATATGATAAAATTTTAACATTCATATTTTCTTTTAAGAATTTTAAACTATCACCAATTTGTTCTTTGTTAAGTGGTAATTGTTCATATGTTTCATTATCCATAAAATAGTATATATCACTATCACTATATAGATATTGCATTTCTTTCTTTTCAATTTCTGCAGCTGGATATTTTTCAGATGGATTGAATGTTTTTTCAATAACTGCTCCTGAAATTACATTTTTTAATTTTGTTCTAACAAAAGCTGAACCCTTTCCTGGTTTTACGTGTTGGAATTCAACTACTTTAAATACGTTTCCATCCATTTCAAATGTTGTACCGTTTCTAAAATCTCCTGCCATATATACTTCTGCCATAATTAATTTCCCCTTTCAAATTTCATTTTATTATAACTTTTAATTACATACTTTAATATTATACAACTTTTATTAGCTAAAATCAAGTATTTTGTTTATAGCTATGCATTACCTTGTATGTTTATAGTTTATAACTATAAGTGACCTGTCCCTGAGTGCTTGAAAACGAGCAATTGGACCTGGCCCCACTACCCCACTACTATATAATTCTTGTCTGATTTTGTTAAATTTATGCAACCAGATTTTGTAATTAATGAAGTATCTTCTATTCTAACTCCAAACTCGCCTGGTAAATATATTCCTGGCTCGTTTGTAATTACCATATTTTCTTTTAATGAATTATCGTTTTTTTGATTTATAAATGGGTGTTCATGAATTTCTAAGCCTACGCCATGGCCTAAACTATGCACTAAGCTATAACCATGTAGCTTAAAATCATTATCTACATTTCTAAAAAGAGTTCTAATATCCATGCCTTCTTTCATGTCTTTTTCAGTTTGCAGTTGATTTGTAAGAACTAAATCGTAAATAGGTTTAATTTTTTCTGGAACAAAACCTGCAAATATTGTTCTTGTCATGTCTGAGCAGTAGCCTTTATATTTGCATCCAAAGTCTATCGTGATTGGATCTCCTTCTTCTATTTTTTTGTCCGTTGTTTTTGCGTGTGGTTTAGATGAGTTTTTTCCAGATGCAACAATAGTTTCAAAAGCAATACCATCTGCCTCATTTTCAAAAAAATATTTTTCTATTTCGTAAGCAATTTGCTTTTCTGTCATACCAATTTTTATAAATTTAAGCAAATGGCTAAAGCAATTATCTGTAATGCTACATGCCTTTTGAATAAGGCCAATTTCTTCTTCATCTTTAAACATTCTTTGTTTTTCTAAAATGCCATCTGTTTCTTCTAAATTATTTGCTTTATATCTTTCCATATATTTTTTGTAAGTTGCATAGGTAATGTAGTTTTCTTCAAATCCTACATTATCGCAAAAAGAGAAAAAATTTTCATAATCATATTTATTAATGTCTACTACATTAGAAACAATTATTTCATCATCTATTGTTAATATTGATTTTACTTCTTCTAAATACCTACTATCTGTTATATAGTAGTTTTCCTTTCTAGTAATAAGTAAAACTCCCTCAGCATTAATTCCTGTTAAATACCTAATATTAACAGGATTAGACACTATCATTCCTTGCATATTTAGCCCATTAAGCTTTTCCCTTAACCACTTAATTTTTGTGTTCAATAAAATCACCTACCAACTTATATTTATATTAACCTTGGTACATTCCTAAAGTGAAAATTTTAAAGACAATTGTTATTAATAATTCAAATGGTGTAAAAATTACAATTAAAGAAGCTAATACTATAAACGGTCCAAATGGAATATATTCGTTTATTTGCTTTTTTCTAAATATTAAAATTATAATGCTAATAATTGCTGCAAGCAAGAATGCTATTACTGAAACTATTATAATTGGGAACCATCCAAAAAATAGTCCTAAAGCTCCCATTAATTTAACATCACCAAAGCCCATTGCTTCTTTTCCAGCAATTAATCCGCCTATTGAATTTATAAGTAGGAAAATTCCGCCTCCTACAAGCATTCCTAATATGTTATCTGTAAATATATTTAATCCACGGCTTGTATCTAATACTGCTGTTAAAAATGTGAAAAATAATCCTGTTTCAAATAATGTTAGGTTTAGTCTATTTGGAATTATTTGAAGTTTTAAATCAATGCAAAATACACTTAGAAGCATTGGAACTAAAATTGCATATTGTAAAAATCCTATGCTTATTCCAAACATATATAATAACACCAAGTATGAAATAGCAGTAAGTATCATTAATATATATTTTGGTTTGCAATTTTTTAAATATTCTGTAAAAAATTGTTTTGAAAAAACTTTTTTATATTCAGGTAAAGCTTTATTGCACCAATCTACAAATTGGCCTACAAACAAGCCTATTATTCCAACTAATACATAATTTAAAATATGAATATCATTTATATACATATAATGCTCCTTTTAACCTTAGTTTATTTATTTTTTTCTATTTTCTTTAGATATTTATTTATAATAATTTGTTCTATTGGTCTTTTTATTTTTGTTATAAATATGTCTTTTTTTTCTATTGGCTTTACTAAAATAGGAAACATATTGCTTTTATTTGCTCCTAATACATCTGTTAAAATTTGGTCTCCTACCACTCCAATTTCATTTTCCTGCAATTCTAACATTTCTTTTGCTTTATTAAAGCCTTTTTTAAGAGGCTTTTGGGCAAAATAAATATATGGAATATCTAGCTCTTTTGCTACATTTTCTACTTTATTTTTATGATTAGAGTTTGATAATATGCATAATTTTATTTTTTCTGCTTTTAAAGTTTCTGCCCATTCTTTTGCACCTTCAATTAAGTTTTTGTTATAGTCAATTAAGGTATTATCTATATCTAAAATAAGACCTTTTAATTTATATTTATTTAATATAGAAATATTAATTTCTTTTACATTATTTAAATAAAGTTTTGGATATAGTATCATTATGCCTCCATTTTTTACGTTCTTTTCTTTTATTATATTATCAATACGTTTAAGTTTTGTCAAGGAGAAGATTTCTTGTGTAAAAAAAATAATTTTTCTAGTTTTTTTCATAGTAAAATATTGTAGCAGTACATATTTTATTACAATATGTACTGCTAAATTAAAAATGATAATATTATTTTCTTGATTTTCTGTTTTAATTATAGCTTAATATTTCTTCTTTTTCTAGTCCTGTTATTTTCATTACTATTTCCAATTCTATTCCTTCTTCTAGCATTTTTTTAGCATCTTCTAATTTTCCTTGTTTTTTTGCGCTTGACATTCCTGTATTGTAATCTAATCTTGCTTTTTCTCTAAACCATTCCATTCTTTCCCTATACTCTGCTCTACTCATTGTTTTTAATTTTGTTCCTGCTTCTTTTAATTCTTTATTCTTTTTCATCTTTTCCTTCACCCTTTCTGATTTTGGATTATCTATAAAGAACAGCCAATCTAATAGCTCTCCTTCTAATTTTTCTTTTCCCTTTATTTTATTTAATTCTAGTATAACAATTTCTAACTTATCTGTCAATATTAACTTTCTGTTTTTCTCCTCTATTATCTTTTGTGACAAAAAACTTTTTATAGTTTGATTATTTGCAAAATCTATGTTTTCCAATAGTTATAGTCATTGGTCTTGACCAAATCCATTTATTTGTTGCTGTATTTGGATTAAAATAATATATTGCTCCATAAGTTGGATCCCAACCATTTAAGGCATCTTGTGCTGCTTTTTTTGCTGTAGAATTTGGAGTTAAGTTTATTTGTCCATCAGATACTGCTGTAAATGCTCCTGGCTGGTAAATAACACCTGCTACAGAGTTAGGAAATTTGCTACTTTTTACCCTATTTAATACTACTGCAGCAATTGCTACTTGCCCTGTATATGGCTCTCCTCTTGCCTCTCCATAAATTATTCTTGTAAGCAAATTTAAATCATTAGAAGTAGTTGAACCAGAGCCAGAATTATTAGAAGAACTAGAAATTCCCATTGCAGCTAATGTTTTTGCGCCTGCAATTCCATCTACTGTTAGCCCATTTTTAGATTGAAAATATCTAACTGCTGCCTGTGTTTGACTACCATAGATTCCATCTATACTTCCTTTATAATAACCCCACCTTTTTAATTTTGTTTGTATTTGTGTTACTTCATCACCTCTAGAGCCATATTTAGATAATGCTTCTAATTCATTGTTTCTAAAGAATATGTTATATGAAATAAATAAACTAAATGCAAGTATAATCATTATCATCATTATAATTTGCTTTTTATTTTTACGCATAAAAATACACCACTTTCTGATTAATTTTACACATATTTTAACCAAAAGTGGTGTTTTTATACATTAAAAAATTCCAACTATATTGCCATTTTCATCTAAGTCTATTTTTTCTGCTGATGGAACTTTTGGAAGTCCTGGCATTGTAACAATTTTTCCTGTTAATACTACTATAAATTCTGCACCTGTTCTTAATACTACATCTTGTACATGAATATTAAATGGTTCTTTACATTCTAAGTTTTTAGCATCATCTGAAAAAGAATATTGTGTTTTTGCAATGCAAACTGGTAAATTGCTATAACCTAATTTTTCAATTTCTTTTATTTTTTTAATAGCTTCTTCTGAAATTTCTACGTCTTGTGCTCCATAAACTTTAGTAGCAACTGCTTTTATTTTTTCTATTATAGGAGATTCTAATTCATAAGCATAAGTAAAGTTAGATGGTTTTTCTACTAAATTAACTATTTTTTCTGCTAAATCTTTAGCGCCTTCTCCGCCTTTTTCCCAGCTTTCTATTAAACTTAATTCTATTCCTTTTTCATGTAATTTTTCTTTTAAGAAATTAATTTCTTTTTCTGTATCATGTGTATATTTATTAATTCCTACAATTACATTTAAACCATAACGATCTTTTAGGTTTTCTACATGTCTTTCTAGGTTTGCAAATCCTCTTTCTAAGTATTCTAGGCTTTCTTCTTTTATATTTTCTTTTGGCATTCCACCATGATATTTTAATGCTTTAATTGTTGCTACACATACTACTGCATCTGGTTTTATATTTGCTTTTCTACATTTTATGTCTAAGAATTTTTCTGCTCCTAAGTCTGCACCAAACCCAGCTTCTGTAACAACATAATCTCCTAGTTTTAAAGCAAGTTTTGTTGCAATTACACTGTTACAACCATGAGCAATGTTTGCAAATGGTCCACCATGTACTATTGCAGGTGTATGCTCTAGGCTTTGTACTAAATTTGGATTTATTGCATCTTTTAAAAGCACTGTCATTGCTCCATCTGCTTTTAAATCTCTTGCTGTAATAGGTTTATTTTCTTTTGTATAGCCTACTATAATATTTCCAAGTCTTCTTTTTAAATCATTTATATCTGTTGCTAAGCAAAAAATTGCCATAATTTCAGATGCAACAGAGATATCAAATCCATCCATTCTTGGTACAACATTTTTTTCTTTTGAAAGGCCGGTGTCAACTACTCTTAATTGTCTATCATTTAGGTCAACACATCTTTTCCAAACAACTCTATCAAAGCCTAACTCATTTCCAAAATATATATGATTATCTATCATACTAGATAATAAATTATTTGCAGATGTAATTGCATGAATATCTCCAGTAAAGTGTAAGTTTATGTCTTCCATAGGAGCTATTTGGCTATGTCCACCACCTGTTGCACCACCTTTTATACCAAAAACTGGCCCTAAAGATGGTTCTCTTAAAGCAAGCACTGCATTTTTTCCTATTTTTTTTAATCCATCTGCTAAACCTATTGCCATTGTTGTTTTTCCCTCTCCAAGAGGTGTTGGGTTAATTGCAGTAACTAATATTAATTTTCCATCTTTTTTATTTTTTAGTCTTTCGTATACTTTAGGAGAAATTTTTGCTTTATATTTTCCGTATTGTTCTAAATCATCTTCGTGTATATTAACGCTTTCTGCTATTTTTGTAATAGGTTTTAACTCAGTATTTCTTGCTATTTCTATATCTTCCATTTTTAGTGCTATTCCTTTCTTTTTATTAGTTATTTTTTTAATAATATGTATCACAAAATCGGACAAGTTACCAATTTAGTAAACTTCCATTTAGTGACAAATTTTTTCTATAGTGTATGTCCCCAAAGCGACAAGTTGCCTATTTAACAAACGTCCCTAAGGCGACATTTTCAAGGTATAATTAAGCCAACAATTAAACCAATAAGTGCTCCTACAAAAACTTGTACAGGGGTATGTCCTAAAACTTCTACTAATTTTTCTTGAACTTCTACTCCAGTAAGCCCTGGTGTTTGTACAATTTTGTTTAATAGTTTAGCTTGCTTCCCTGCTGCACGTCTTACTCCTGCTGCATCATACATAACAACACAAGAAAAAATTAAAGATATTCCAAACATTGGAGATTGTAAGCCAACATCTTTTGCTACCATAGTAGTTAATGCTACTACAACTGCCGAGTGTGAACTTGGCATTCCACCTGCTTGTAAAATTCTTTTAAAATTTATTTTTTTTGTTGTTACTAAATCATATATAAATTTAAATAATTGAATACCAAACCATACTAGAAATGGCACAATTATATATTTGTATTGTCCTATAAAAGTAATAATCCCCTTAATCATTTTCTATTCCTCATTATCTTCTTGTATAAAATTTTCTTCTTTAATTGTATCTCCATCTTTTAGCAAAATGCTAATTCTTTTTTCTGCATTTTCTAAAAGATTATTGCATTTTTTTGAAAGCTCCATGCCTTCTTCAAATTTGCTAACTGAAGCTTCTAAGTCTAAGTCTCCTTTTTCTAACTCACTTGCTATTTTTTCTAGATCTTTTATAGCTTCTTCAAAATTTAAGTTTTTTTCTTTTTTCTCTGCCATTTTACTTATACCTTTATTATATTTAGGTTTTTAAATGTGGATATACCTATAAACCTATCTTTCTTTTACAATTCCAGTATCTACATCTACAATATAAAACTTAATTGATTGTGTTGTAGTTACATCATAAACTGTTACTCCATATTTGCCATCATTTTGAATACTTACATTAAATGATACATCATCTAATGTTCCCCATTTCTTTTTCCATTCTTCTTTAACTAAATTAACAGCTCTTGTTTCTTTTGGTGTCATTACATTATCATTATTAATTTCATTCTGTGTAGTAGTAGCACTGTTAGAATTAGAATCTTCTTTAGGTGCTTCTACATTATTTTTATTTTCATCTTTAGGTTCTTCAAAAATATCGTTAATCATATTTTCAAGACCAGCATCAGCATTTTGCAATATATTTTCGTCTGCAGAATTAGCGTCAATTGGCTCTGTTTTGTTATTTGAATATATTGCACATAAAATACCAAATATTAATAAAATAATTGCTATAAATACTAGTGTATTTTTTGTTCCTTTACTCATATAAATTCCTCTTTTCTAAATAATTTTTGCATTTGTTTGTCCATCTTGCAAGCGAATTTGAATTTCTTCGCCTTTTGGTAACTGCTTTATGCTTTTTACTACTTTGCCTTTATTTGAAATAATTCCATAACCTCTAGTTAATGTTTTTAAAGGACTTAAAGCATCTAATTTTAGCATAATATTTTGCGCTTTTGATTTTTCATTTTGAAGTTTTTGTTCTATTTTATAAATTAATTCTTTTACAATAGAATCTATGTAAATATATTGTTCATTAACTTTTTGCAAAGGATTTGTAAATACTCTGCTTGCCATACATTTTTCATATTGCAATTTCATTAATTGCATTTTTTTAAGTAATGCTTGTTTATATCTATTTTGATATTTAGTTAAGCTATCTTTAAGTAATGCTATATCTGGCACTGCTAGTTCTGCTGCTGCAGATGGTGTTGGTGCTCTTAAATCTGCTACAAAATCTGATATTGTAAAATCTGTTTCATGACCTACGGCAGAAATAACTGGTATTTCTGAATTATAAATTGCCCTAGCAACAATTTCTTCATTAAATGGCCATAAGTCTTCAAGAGAGCCTCCTCCTCTTGCTAAAATTATAACATCTGCTAGATTTTCTTTGTTCATAAGTTCGATTCCTTCTGCTATTTTTGTAGCTGCTCCTTCTCCTTGTACAGGTACAGGAAGTAGCTTAATATATACATTTGGATTTCTTCTAGTAGATACATTTATAATATCTCTAATTACACTTCCTGTATTAGATGTTAAAACACCAATTGTTCTTGGAAACATTGGAATTTGCTTTTTATGTTCAGGGCTAAATAATCCTTCTTTTTCTAGCTTTTCCTTTAGCTGTTCATATGCTGCCCTTAAATCTCCCATTTTTCCAAGCCCTTTAATTGCTTTTGCATATAATTGATAAGTACCATCTCTTTCAAAAACAGAAACACTACCTAATACAATTACTTTCATACCATCTTGCAAAGTAAAGTCTAAATGCGGTGTATATGTTTTAAACATTATACTTTTTATTAAAGAATTTTCATCTTTTAATGTAAAATAAATATGCCCTGTATAATGATACTTACAATTAGATATTTCGCCTTCTACTAGCACATTATCAAAATATTCATCTTCTTCAAATTTTGATTTTATATATTTATTTAGTTCGCTTACACTAATTGGGTTATATACCATTATTTAATTATTCCTTTCAAATGTGCAACTTAAAAAACTTTTAATTTTCTATAAGGCCTGCTTGTTTTATAATATTTGCTAAAACACCATTAACAAAAGATGGAGAAGTATCATCACCATATTTTTTAGCAAGCTCTACTACTTCATTTACTACTACTTTATATGGTACTTTTGAATAAATAATTTCATATGTAGCAAGTTTTAATAAAGTAAGATTTATTTTTGAAATTCTGCTAATGTCCCATTTTTCTTTTAAATTTTTAGATATAAAATTTAAAATTTCTGTTTTGTTTTCTTCAATTCCTTTTACTATATTTATTATATATTCTTTTACTTTTGCTTCATCATCTACTTCTTGTTCTTTTAAAAATAAAGCAATTTGTTCTTCCTCTTCTTGTATAGAAATTTTTTGAATTTCTAAACTGTATAGTAATTCAAAAGCCAACTGCCTAGTTTGAGTTCTTGTCATTGCTCTTTTCCCCTTTTATTATTAATTTTATAATCTATCAATAAAATTTTTTACTTTATCTTTTACATTTTCTTTATTGCGTTGAATATAATTTCCAAAATAAATACAAGCAATAATTAAAGCAATACCAATAACTAATTTATACAAGTTTGTGCATAGTAATAAAAGTGCTAAAACTAAGCCTACAATAAAACCTAAAATAGCTCCGCCATATTTATCGCAAAACATTTTAAAATTATTCATTATTATCACCCTTTCTTTATTGTTCTTCTTGTACTATATTTTTTACAGGTTCAATATCTTTTACTTTAATATTAACCTCTTTTACTTCTAAGTCTGATGCTTTTTTAATTGTAGATTTGATTTTTGTTTGTAAATTAGTTGATAATTCTTTTATAATTGCATTTTCCTTTACACTTAAATTTACATATACTTTTACATTATTTTCTTTATCTAATTCTACTCTTGTAGTTACATTTTCTGCACTGTCAAATCCTTTTACTACACCATTTACCAAGTTTTCTAATGTTTCTTTAGTAATTAGTAATTTTCCATCAGCATTTTCTAGTAAAATACCATTTTTAGAGTCATTTTCTTCTTTTGAGCTTGAAACAAAAAATATACATTTAATTGCAAGCAAAATAAGTACAAGACTTACTCCTAATGTTATATTAGAAACTACTTCATTATATCTTACATATGTTAAAATTTCGCTAATAAAATCAATATTTACCCATCCAAATACTATAAGGCACATAATAATACACAAAATTAATACTAAAGTTGAAAAAACTGCTAGTCCAATTCTATCTAAAATTTTCATTTATTTTTCCTCCTAATATTAATATAGGCACGGCATATTTATATTTAGGTGTCCCCGTGCCTATGTTTTTTAATTAATTATTTTCTGGTGTTTCTTTAGATTCCATATTTTCTGTACTAACACCTTGAATATGTACATTAACTTCTACTACTTTTAATCCTGTCATATTTTCAACAGCTTTTTTAACTCTATTTTGAATTTCAAAAGCTACATCTGGAATTCTAGTTCCATACTCAACAATTATATTTACATCAATTTTAGTTTCTTTTTCTCCTGATTCAACCTTAATTCCTTTTGATAAGTTTTTCTTTCCACTAAGTACTTCAGAAATTCCACCTGCAAATCCACCAGACATTTCTGCTACTCCTGGAACCTCAGCTACTGCAACTCCTGCTATAACAGCAATTACATCATCAGATATTTTTATATTAGTATTGCTTTCTAATGCAACTTCTCCATGATTTTCATTAACCTCTTCTACTTCATTTACTTCTTTATTTTCTTCCATAAAAAATTCCTCCTTTTTTTATGATAGTATAAGTATATCAATTATATTAAAAATTTACAACTGTTTTTTAAAATTTCATATAGAATTCAATCGAGTAGAGAATAAATAATTATTTTATTTATTCCCTCTCACACCACCGTACGTGCCGTTCGGCATACGGCGGT
>CANQUT010000031.1 GCA_947627105.1 uncultured Clostridia bacterium | reverse complement strand
GATTTAGACCAGGAGGTTAGAGAAAGAAGAGGCGAAGTTCAAAATCAAGAAAGAAGATTAATTCAGAAAGAAGAAAACTTAGAAAAGAAACAAGACATGGTAGAAAAAAGAGAAAGAGATTTAGAAAACAAATACCATGAACTAGATGCAAGAAAGCAAGAAATTGAAAATGTATTAAATAAACAAATTGAAGAATTGCAAAAAATTTCTGGATTATCAAAAGAAGAAGCAAGACAAATTTTGCTTTCTGAACTTGAAAAACAATTAACTGCAGAAAAAGCAACATTAATAAGAGATATGGAAACAAAACTAAAAGAAGAATCAGAAAAAAAGGCAAAGGAGCTTATTGGATATGCTGTTCAAAAATGCGCAGCAGATCATACTTCTGAAACAACAGTATCTATAGTAGCTCTTCCAAATGATGATATGAAAGGTAGAATCATTGGTAGAGAAGGTAGAAATATTAAAACATTAGAAACACTAACTGGAATAGATTTAATAATAGACGATACTCCAGAAGCCGTTGTTATTTCAGGTTTTGATCCATTAAGAAGAGAAGTAGCTAGAATTGCTCTTGAAAAATTAATAGATGATGGAAGAATTCATCCAGCTAAAATAGAAGAAATGGTTGAAAAAGCAAAAGAAGAATTAGAGCAAACAATTAAAGAAGAAGGAGAAAGAGCAATATTAGAAACAGGAGTAATTGGTTTACATCCAGACCTAGTTAAGCTAATAGGAAAACTTAAATATAGAACAAGCTATGGACAAAATGTATTAAATCACTCAATAGAAGTATCTAATTTAGCTAGAATTATGGCAGAAGAATTAGGATTAGATCCAAAACTTGCAAGAAGAGCAGGATTATTACATGATATTGGTAAAGCATTAGACCACGATATGGAAGGTACTCACGTAGAACTTGGCGTAGACATTTTAAAGAAATACAAAGAAAATGAAGATGTAATAAATGCAGTTGAAGCACACCATGGAGATGTAGAACCAAAAACTATTGAAGCTGTTCTTGTACAAGCTGCAGATGCTATATCAGCATCAAGACCTGGTGCAAGAAGAGAAACTCTAGAAGCATATATTAAAAGATTAGAGCAATTAGAAAATATAGCAGATTCTTTTGAAGGAGTAGATAAATCTTTTGCTATACAAGCAGGTAGAGAAATTAGAATTATTGTTAAACCAGAACAAATTAATGATGACCAAATGACTTTAATGGCTAGAGATATTGCTAAAAAAGTTGAAGAAGAAATGGAATATCCTGGACAAATTAAAGTTAATGTGGTTAGAGAAACAAGAGTCATAGATTATGCTAAATAATTAAACTTAGATGTAACTGTTTTAAATGAGCAGTTACATCTTTTTTACATATTTTTGTAAATTTCAAAAAATCCAATAAAAATATTGTACTTTTTTAAAATTGAATATATAATATTAATGATTTTGAAAAAGGGAGAGTAAATTTATGACATTTATAGAAACAATAAAGCAAAAAGCAAAACAAAATATAAAAACAATAATTCTTCCAGAAAGTGAAGACAAAAGAGTTTTAGAAGCAGCTAGCAAAGCAATAGCAGAAAATTTTGCTAATATTATTTTAATAGGAAATGAGCAAGAAGTTAATCAAAAAGCAAAAGAGAATAATTTAAATATTTCAAAAGCAAAAATAATTAATCCTATAACATCTGAAAAGTATGAAGAATATGTAAATGCTTTTTATGAACTAAGAAAAGAAAAGGGAATGACAATTGAAGAAGCAAGAAAAACTTTATTAGAGCCAATTTATTTTGGAATGATGATGGTAAAACAAGGAGATGCAGATGGACTAGTATCAGGTGCATGCCATTCAACAGCAAATACTCTAAGACCAGCACTTCAAATTCTAAAAACAGCTCCAGAAACAAAATTAGTATCAGCATTTTTTGCAATGGTAGTACCTAATTGCGAATATGGAGAAAATGGTTTATTTGTATTTGGAGACTGTGGATTAGTAGAAAATCCATCGGCAGAAGAATTGTCTGAAATTGCTATTTCTTCTAGTAAAAGTTTTAAACAATTATCTGGAAAAGAACCAAAAGTAGCAATGCTTTCATATTCTACTTATGGAAGTGCACATTCTGAGCTTACAGAAAAAGTAATACAGGCAACTAAGTTATTAAAAGAAAAAGAGTCTAATTTAACTTGTGATGGAGAATTGCAATTAGATGCTGCAATTGTTCCAGAAGTAGCTAATTCTAAAGCACCAGGAAGTGTAGTTAAAGGAAAAGCAAACACATTAATTTTTCCAGATTTAAATGCTGGAAACATAGGCTATAAATTAGTTCAAAGATTAGCAAAGGCAGAAGCCTATGGTCCACTTTGTCAAGGTATTGCAAAACCAGTAAATGATTTATCAAGAGGATGTAGCAGTGATGACATAGTTCGGTGTTATCGCAATTACTTGTGTTCAAGCACAAGCAAATTAAAAATAAGAAAGGAAGTTTTAAAATGAAAATTTTAGTAGTAAATTGTGGAAGTTCATCTATTAAATATCAATTAATAGATATGGAAAATGAGGAAGTAATGGCAAAAGGATACCTAGAAAAAATAGGTTTGCCAGATTCTTTTTTAACACACACTGTTAATGGAGAAAAACGTAAAATAGAAAAATTAGTTAGAAATCATGAAGAAGGAATTCAACTAGTATTAGAGCAATTAACACACCCAGAATATGGCGTTATTAGTTCACTTGATGAAATAGGAGCTGTAGGACATAGAGTAGTACATGGTGGAGAAAAATTTAGTTCTTCTGCACTAATTAATGATGAAGTAATCCAAGCAATGCGTGAATGTATTCCTTTAGCACCACTTCATAATCCTGCAGGAATTACAGGAATAGAAGCTTGCAAAAAAGTATTGCCAAATGTTCCAATGGTAGCAGTATTTGATACAGCTTTCCACCAAACATTACCTAAAAAGGCATATTTGTATGCTATTCCTTATGAATATTATGAAAAATATGGAATTAGAAAATATGGTTTCCATGGTACTTCTCATAGATTTGTTGCAAAAAGAGTAACAGAATTAATGAATAAAAAACCAGAAGATTTAAAAATAATTACTTGCCACTTAGGACAAGGTGGAAGCTTAGCAGCAGTAAATGGAGGAAAATCAGTTGATACTTCTATGGGTCTAACACCACTTGCTGGTATTCCAATGGGTTCAAGAAGTGGAGACATTGATCCATCAATAGTAACATTTTTAATGAAAAATGAAAACTTAACTCCAGATGAAATGGATAATATATTAAATAAAAAATCTGGAAAATTAGGTATCTCTGGAATAAGCTTTGATGATAGAGATATAGAAAAAGCAGCAGAAGAAGGAAATGAAAGAGCTAAACTTGCAATAGATACTTTTGTTTACCAAGTAATTGGTTATATTGGAAGATTTGCAGCACAAATGAATGGTGTGGATGTAATTACATTTGCTGGTGGTGTTGGTGAAAATGGAATAGATGTTAGAAAAGAAATTTGCAATTCACTAAGCTACTTAGGTGTAAAAATAGATGAAGAAAAAAATAATTGTAGAGGAAAAGAAGTAGAAATTTCTACTCCAGATTCTAAAGTAAAAGTATTTGTTGTTCCAACAAATGAAGAACTTATGATAGCTAGAGATACAGCTGAAATAGTAAATAAATAAAAAAGTGGCTTTTGCCACTTTTTTATTTACATATTCGCTAATGGGTTACTTTCAACTGCATTTCTTACTTGTTCATTTTCAACATGTGTATAAATTTGAGTTGTAGAAATATTTTGATGTCCTAATAATACTTGTAAAGCCCTAATATCTACATTTCCATATTGGTACATTAAAGTTGCTGCAGTATGTCTTAATTTATGTGTTGAATATTTATTAATGTCTAATCCTGATTTTGCAAGTTCTCTTTTTACAATTTCTTGTACCATTCTATTACTAATACGCTCTTTTCTTTTACTTAGAAATAAGGCATCTCTATCATCTGATTTAACGCCTTCATGAGGTCTAACTTTTAAATATTCATTTATAGCATTTATACATGCTTTATTTAAATAAATAGTACGTTCTTTGTTACCTTTACCAATTACAGTCATTTTATTTTCACTAAAGTCAATATTTTTTATATTTATTCCAACTAGCTCAGATAAACGCATTCCACAATTTAAAAATAGGGTAATAATAGCAAAATCTCTTTCTTTAAATTCACCAATTTCGTTTTTTGTAGTTTCTAAAAGCTTTTGGCTATTTTCTAAAGATAAATATTTAGGAAGTCTTTTTTCTTGTTTTGGTGTTTCTAATCCTATAGTTGGATCTTTATCAAGTATTCTTTCTTTATTTGTTAAATATTTAAAAAATACCCTAATACTTGCAACCTTTCTTGCTCTTGTAGCAGATTTACTATGGTATGTATTTGTTAAGTAAAATAAAAATGCATGAATATCATCTAATTGTATTTTTTTAATTGTATCAATAGACATATTTTTTATATTAATATCTTTTATATTTTCCTCATTAGATAGACCAAAATGATGCATAATGAACTTTAAAAAATGATTTAAGTCATAGTTATATTCTTTTACAGTATTTTCAGACTTATTTAAAATAGTAGCAATATATTGCAAAAAAGCATTTAAGAAATCTGGATTATTTGCAGTATCTATCATAATACAAGCTCCTTTTTTAAATTTAATATTATAATATCACTAACAAAAAATAAAAACAATACAATTATTTACTATTTCTGCAACAAGAACATATAATGTATAGAAAAATAATAGTTAATGTTTTATAGCTACTTGCTTAAATAGTACTATTTTTCGCAGTTTTGAAAGGTCCCGTTCTGATATTCTTCTTTGAACCTTCTTCTGCAACGGGCATTTGAAAAACAAGAAAAACTAGTACTATTTAAGCTTTGGTGTAATAATAATTATTATGTAGTAAAAATTAATGGAAATAAAAATATCAATATATTGCCTTTTTTGACAATATATGCTAAAATAGAGATAGTGTAAAAATAAAAGGGGGATTTTTTTATGAGAGTAAAAAAATTAATTTATGCTATACTTGCTATAGTAATTTTAGTATCACAATTTTCATGGCTAACTTTTGTTATGCCAATTACAGTTACAGCTGCAGAAGCAAATATTGCAGACAAGTACTTTTATAATCAATTAAATGATGATGAAAAAGCATTTTACAATATTATGGATGAAATGTTTTTTTCTTGTGACTATTCAAAATTAAAAACAGAACTTCAAAAATCAAATTCTGATTTTGGAGTTAATTCAGTTGATATAACAGATACTATTGATAAATCTGAAAGCTTAAAAGCTAAATTAGAAGCTTATACTAAAGGAGATCAAGGCTTATTAAATGTAATGGGTGCAGCGAAAGATGCATATATGGCAGATCATGCAGGACTTTTCTACATTGACCCTGACTATGTAACTCTTAGAGTTAAACAAAAAGAAGGAAAATTATATGCATTTTTAGGTATAGGAAGATCTGACACATATATTAATAAAGCTTTTTGGGATTATGATAAAAAACAAGTTAAAAAATCAGAGCTTATAGCTGCTCTTGATGCAGTAAAGGCAGGGCTAGATGAAGCAGTTAAAAAAGTTGAAGCAGTTAAGGCTCAAGAAAATCAAAACTTAAAAGAACAACAAATTAAAAAAGCTCATGACTTAGTTATTGAAGCAAACTCATATAAATTAGAAGAAACAATTATAGAAGAAAATAAATCAATAGAAGTTGAAAGTCAAAAAGGTGATCCATGGAATGTTAGAACAGTTTATGGTGCCTTTGGACCAAAACATGAAATTGTTTGTGAAGGCTTTGCTAGAGCATTTAAAATGATATTAGATGAACTTAATATTCCATGTGTTTTAGTATATGGTGCTTTTGTATCTAGCACAAAATATGAAGAACATATGTGGAACTATGTTATGCTAGATGATAGCAAATGGTATGGTGTTGATACAACATGGGACAACACTGATAAAATAGACCCAGATAAAGAAGTTGTTGGGGAAGAAAGTAAAGAAAAAGTTTCTACAGAGTATTTCCTAGCAGGAGAAGACAAAATGTCTTTAAACCATTTAGTTACAGGAATTATGTCTGTATCTAACTTTGAATTTAAATATCCACTACTTGAAGCTTCAAGTGACAAATACGAAACTGTTTCAGAAAATGCAGGCTTAAGAATTGAATTAGATGATGAAAGCTATGATGAAGAAGACCAAATAAAAGCTGGTAAGTTTAAAATTAGTTATTTTATAGATTTAAATGAAAATGGTATTGAAGACCCAGGAGAAAGAATGGGCTATAAAAAAGCCAGAGAACATGGCTATTATCTAATAAATAGCATGATGCAATACAATGGTGAGCCATCATATGACTTTTCAGAAACACCAAAAAATCCTAATGAGGAAGGATGGAAATATAATGGATATTTTGCTTATGTAAATGAAGCATATGCATCATTAGTCGACTTTTATGAGGATGGCACTAAAGTAGAAGATAATGATGGAATAGAAGGAAAAGATTCATATTTATCATTCTATAATTCAAATTGTAATTATATTCAATTTGGTATTACTACAGAAAAACCAACAGAATATTATCTTGGAATTGAAAATAATATGATGGATTTAATTAAATATACTACTTTTACAGGAACATCTAACGACATGATTGCATTATCTGACAAAGTATACAATCCTAATGGTGCTCATGTAAAAGCTCCATATATTAAAAAGGCCACACCAATTCAGAATTCTACAATGATTATTGGAGATACCTATCATTGTGTAATTGAATATGATGAAAAATTAACTAGAATTCCAGGTGAAACCTTAGAAGCTAAAGTTAAAGTTGAAAATTCTTCAAATGTTGTTGCAAATAATTTTACATTAACAGATTTTGAATTTGATGGTGAACACACAGTAAGTTTTAACTTTAAACCAAGTGAATTATATGCAGATGATTCTGTATATTATACAATAGATATGTTAGGGCTTATGGGAGAAACATCTAGAAAAAGACCAATGGCAGCAAGTTATTTCTGCGCACATAAATGTTCAGCTTATGCCTATAAATCACAAGGAATTGACTGGAACGTTTATGGTAAGCCAACACTTATGGATGATGTAAACTTAGATGATATGACAGACGAAGAAAACTCTGATTTAGCAGAATTACTAAAACATAGAATGACACTTGTTACTACAACTACAAAACCATCTGAAGAAAAAGCAATGAACGATTTACTAACTGAAGAAAAAACAGGTGGCGAAGTTGTAAAAAGTGAAACATATAATATTAAATTAACTCTATGTAAAATGCAAAAAATCCAAAATGGTCAAGCGGTTAGAGTAATGCTTGGTTTCCCTGAAGGATATGGCCCAGAAGATGCTGGTGTTACATTTAAAGCATATCACTATATAAAAGATGCATCTGGAAATATTACAGGAGTTGAAGAAATTCCTTGTATGGTTACTGAATTAGGTTTAATTATTGAATGTAGTTCATTTAGTCCATTTACAATTGCTGCTGTTGAAGGTGCTGTAAAAGAAAATAATTCAAGAACAGTAATCTTCCAAACAAGCAAAGGTGGAGATGTATATACTGATATTTCTAAAGGTGAAAAAGCTAATAAAATAGTATTTAATGATGAAAATAAAGAAGCTAAAATTACAGTAAAACCAGATGAGGGTTATGTTGTAGATGATATAGTTATTGGAGAACAAGTAATATATGTAAATGGTGGTGATGCCCAAGAAGTAACTACTTCTCAAGACTCAAATGAAATAACATATACTATTAAATATGATGATTTAAAAACACAAAATTATGAAGCAGTTGTAGCAAAAGTTTCATTTATTACAGAAAAAACAAAACAAGCTGAAATAGATGAAGGATTTGAAGTAGTTGCCCAACCATTAGTTCAACCAACATTTACAATGGATTCAGAAATAACTTCAGAATCTAAAAATAGTGGTCCATTTACTGAAGTTGATGAATTTGAAGTTTCATATAAAATTACTGATATGAAATCAGTTGGAGAACAAGGAATTATTGGAATAGGTGCTTTATTATCATATGATAAAGAAAAACTACAATTAGAATCTATTACAGCAGGAGAAGATTGGACAGTTAAATACAATGTATCAGATAACAATATGTCAGCACATAATATAGCTGCAACATATAAATTGGAATCTGAAGCTATTTCTAGAATATTAGCTTCAGAAGACGGTAATGAAGAACAAATAAATAAAACAGTATTTAAAGCTAAATTTATGGTTTTGGAAAATGAAAACGTAACTGAAAAAATTACACTTTCAAATATTGAAGGTTCACGAGGAAAAGAAGATGATACTGTTATTAGAGCAAATAATGTAGTTACTAATATATCTATTGAAAAAACAAACAATCCTGTGGAAGAAAAGCTTGAAACAAAACCAGAAGCAACATGTAAAGTTGAAGAAAGTTATGTTAAAAATGTTAGACTTAAATCAACTGTTGCAAATATGAAACAGCAACTTACATCTGGAACAGCACTACCTATAAACTTCTTTAAACATGACGGAGACCAAGTAGTAGAATTATTAGATACAGACATTGTTGGAACAGGAACAATAGTTAGAGTAGGAGAAACCGAATGGACTATTATAATCAAAGGCGATCTTGATGGCAACGGAGAATTAACTGTAAATGATATAGTTAAATTTAAATTAGATTATATTGGAGAAGAAAAACTTGGAAATGCATTTTTAATGGCTGCTGAAATGGATGAAGTAAAAGCAGAAGACGGTTTACCTTCTATTAATGACTTAGTTTTAATGATATTAGAATATAATAATATAAAGGAGTAAAAAACAAATATGAATAAAAAAATTTTAATATTAAGCATTTTAACATTATTTTTAATAGTATTGTTATCTGTTAGTACATCTGCAGCAACAATTACATCAGCAACAATTACAGTAACACCTTCTAAAACTGAATTCAAAGCAGGTGAAACTATAGACTATACAATAAGCTTAAAAGATTTAAATGCAAGTGATGGAATTCTTGGTTTTGGTGCATATATAGAATATAATTCAGATTTATTAACTTTAAACACCAAAGCCAAAGGGCTTTCAGATTGGTCAGATGCTACTATTTCTGAAACAACTCATAGATTTGTAACTACTAAGGAAAGTCATTCTTCAAATAATGAAGATATACTAAAAATTAGTTTTACAGTAAAACAAACTGCAACTAATGCAGAAACAACTATAGCATTAAAGAAAATTGAAATATCAAATGGAGCACAATATAATATTAGTGAAGTTACTTCTGAAAAAATTACTATTATGCCAAACGCTACTCCAAGTACAACACCTACACCTACACCAACGCTAACTCCAACTCCAACTGTAACTCCACCAGCAGATCAAAAGCCAGATGATAGCAAAGATAATACAGAAAACAATGTAACTACTCCTACTAAACCAGTAGATAGCAATAATGGAGAAAAGGATTCTTCTACAAGTGGCAAAATACCATCAACAGGAGTTAATAACTATTTATCAATTATAATATTAGCCCTAGTAATTGTTGCAATAGTTTCATTCATTAAAATTAAAATATTGAATAATAGAAATACTAAACAGTGGCAAGACTTTGTTAAAAAAGATGATGAGAATAAAAAATAAAATAAATTAAGAGCTTACTAAAATAATAAGCTCTTAATTTTCTAATTTTTAAATAAATGGTCTAATGTATATAGAAAAAAATAAAAAAATAGAAGATATAATAATCCATCGCTATATAAAAAAATCGAAATTGCAATTACAAGAATACCAGTTTTTATAATAGGAATTTGGTTAGGTAAAAAATCAAAAGAAGGTGCAACAATATCTAAAAAATAGTTATTGCTATTTAAATATAATATTGTATATCATTTAGCAGCTTTCTTTTTAACATTAATTTTGTCATTCATTTTAAAGAAAATATGTAATGAAATAACAGAAAAGGTAATTAATAAAGAAATAAGTGATAAAAATAATATTAATGCAAACTTAAATTTAACAAAAAATCAGTAAAGATATATATTTTCTTGGAAATTTGTGCTATAATATAACATATCACTTATAAGGAGGGTTGTTTTATGCAAGCTTCTAAAGAAGACAAGTTTCGGATAACATGCACTGTTTGCGGAAAAGAAGTATCACTTCTACAAGCAAGGAAATTCACTGTATACGGATTTTTACATGAAGGAAAACATTACCCTGTATACGAGTATACATGTCCTTTTTGCTCTGCAAAAATGTATGTATCCCAAAAATTCTTGGATGACTTAAGCACAACCGACTCACCAGAAAAAAGCTAATATAAGTATATAGGCTTATAGCACAGTTCTTATAACATCTGTTTTAAGAATATGTGCTATTATTTTCAATCAAAACTCACAAAATGAAGAAAGGGGAAAGGCAATATAAAATGGCAAATATTATTGATTATGTTAAATGGAGAGGAGATCTTAGCATAACTGCATCAGAATTTAATGAAATAGATAGCTTAATATTAAATAGATTTTCATATTTTCCATTAGACAGTTTAATAAAAGAAAAAGAAATAGTATCAATTAAAGAATTAGGTAAAAGATTTGAAAAAGAAAGTAAAGAAAACTTAAAAATATTGTGGAAAGATGATGCAGAACTTTTCCCAGAAATCGGAAGAAGTAAAAGGTTTGGAGAAATGATAGCTGTAGAAAATATAACTAAAACAGAAAAGAAACTAGAAGAACAATTTTCTGCAGTTACAATAATTTTACCAGATGATACCATTTATGTATCTTTTAGAGGAACAGATAATACATTAATTGGATGGAAAGAAGATTTTAATATGAGTTTCAAAAGCCATCTTAAATCACAGATAGATGCAAAAGATTATTTAAACAATATTGCAACAAAATATCCAAACAAGAAAATAAGAGTAGGAGGACATTCAAAAGGTGGAAATTTAGCAGTATATGCTTCTATATTTGCAAATTCTGAAGTTAAAAACAGAATTATAAATGTATATAATAATGATGGCCCTGGATTTAATGAAGATATAACAAGCACGGAAGAATACAAAAATGCAATCAAAAAAGTTATAACATATATACCACAAGATTCAATATTTGGAATGCTATTAAATCATGAAGAAAAATTTATTATAGTACAAAGTATACAAAAGGGCGTAATGGAGCATGATGTATATTCTTGGCAAGTAATTGGAAAAAAGTTTATAATATTGAAAGAAGTAACAAATGGAAGCAAATTTATAGATAAAACAATAAAAAATTGGCTAAATAATTTGGATCTACATACAAGAGAGCAAGTAATTGATATTGTTTTTGAAATAATTAATTCAACAAATGCTGATACTTTGAAAGATTTAAAGCTTTCATTAATGAAAAATGCAAGAACAATACTATCAGCATATAGTCGTATAGGAAGTGAAGATAAGAAGATGATAATGACTACAATAACTGCTTTTCTTGCAATATTAAAGGAAAATGTTAAAGAAGAATATAATAATAGAATAGTTAGTTAATATATTAAAAAAGTATGCAAAATTCATATATACTCATATGTATAATTTTTTAATTTTTAAGAGGTATTTAAAAATGAATAGTGTTCAATTAGCAAAGCAGATAACATTTATGATTCAAAAAGGCGATTACGTTGCTGGACATTCCATTTTCAAACGGTAGAGGTGTTAATGCAAGTCAAATATTAGCAAATGGGTTGATTATTCAAGATGCAGCCAGAGGGATTCCTTTTACTGCTCGCAGATTTGAATCAAAGTTTGAAGATAACTTAATAAGCCTTAAAGATTTATTTGATGTATCAGAAAAAGAAGTGGTAATAATATCAATTCCAAATGAATTGTTGAAAACTTATGAATCAAAGCATTTTGAATCATGTGATAGTTCATCTATTGTACTTGAAGATATGGGGCAATATTCTAGCATTTGTAAAGATATTTATGGTAATCCAACTAGAATGGCAAGATTGCCATCAATATACATATTAGGATATGTAGACGTGCAAAGAGATATATTTATATATAATCCTAATTATGCTTTTGATTTTAATAAAAGAAAAACGAACGTATCTATTTTGAGACCAATTCTTGAAAAAAAATATGCAAAAATATTGGATTCAACAAAAAGAATTAATAATAGTGTAAATGATAAATCAGAAGATTTAGATATCACTATATAAGTTAAATTTAATCTTTGAAATGGTTTTAAAGAGATAAAATATGAAGGTATTGTTTGCAGCAACAAATCTAGTTTACAATGAAGATAATGTCATTGATTTTATAATAAATAATTGTAGAAAGTAGAAGTAAAAATTATGAGATTAGAAGATTTAAAAGTTGAATATGATAAATTACAAATAAAATACGGAGCTAAAGAATTAACATCTATATATAATGGTGGATGTGTTAATAATCCAGATATTTGCTTTGTTTTTATGAATCCAACAGGTAGAAATATTGCATCAAATCCAAGTTGGAAAGGAAGAAGATCTCCATGGATAGGAACTAAAAATATATGGAAATTATTTTATAAAGTAGGATTACTTGATAAAAAGATATATGAGGACATTATTTCGAAAAAGCCTCAAGAATGGGATGAAAAATTTGCAGATTTAGTATACGAAAATGTAGAAAAACATAGGTATTTTATAACTAATTTAGGAAAATGTACTCAAATAGATGCAAGAGTATTACCTAATTCTGTTTATATAGAATATTTAGATTTATTATATAAAGAGATAAAAATTATTAATCCAAAGACAATTATAACATTAGGAAACCAAGTTAGTTCTATTATATTAAATCAAAATGTATCTGTATCACAATGTAGAAAACAAGGCTTTTCTAAAAATATTGAAGGAAAAGAATATAAAGTATATCCAGTTTATTATCCTATTGGAAATGGAATGATGAATATAGAAAAAGCAATAGAAGATATTAAATTTATAATCGATACAAATAAAAAATGAAAAGACATTAAAGTAGGAGAGAGATGGGCAGTTTTGAAAAATAAAGACCTAGCTTTATGCTAAGGATTTTTTATGATAATATACTTTTAGAAATATAAAAAAGGAGTATGAAAATGAGAATAGGAATAGATATAGATGGAGTTTTAACAGATATTGAACAATGGGAATTAGATTATCTTAGTAAATATTATTTAGAAAGTTATAATAAATATATTAAAAATCCAAAAGGATATGGTTCTTACCAAATTTTTGAAGGAACTATTGAAGAAGATTCTTTTTTATGGAATAAAGCAATACACGAATATGTAAAAGAACCACCTAGAAAATTTGCATCTGAAGTTATCAAAAAAATAAAAGACGAAAATAATGAAATATACATTATAACGAACAGATGTAGTGACTTATCATATGCAGAAAATATTAATGAAAAACAAATGCAAACTATAGTAATAAATTGGTTAAAAAAATACAAAATTAAATATGATAATTTAATTTTTTCTATGTCTGACAAACTGGATAATTGTATAGAAAATAATATTGATATTATGATAGAGGATAACCCTAAAAATATTATAAGTATATCGACAAAGATACCAGTTATATGTTTTAATGCTGGTTATAACGAAAATTGTATAGGAATTAATATATATAGAGCATATTCTTGGTATGATATATACTACAAAATAAAAAACTTTTATAATACAACCACTATATAGATTAAATTTAATAGTTTAAGCAAATAAAAATTATACATGTTTTAAAAATATGTATAATTTTTTACATATTTATGATATAATTTTGTAATCAATAAGATAATCTTCTTGATAGAATATTTTAGTAGCGGCTAGATACTAAAATTATAAATTCCTAAATTTAGGAGGTTATATTTATTATGGATATATTTCATCAACATCAGGATCTTTCTGAAAAACTTAATTGTTCATGGGGTAACAAAGGTGATTTGTATTTGTTAGAAGAAGATTTATCTAATAATGCAAATCTCTCCAAGGCTATGCGGAAATTTCCAATATTGAAAAAACTTGTAAAAAAATATAAATATTCTTTACAAGAAATTGAAAGATGCCGAAAAGAATGCAATGAATTTTTATTTTCAGAGGGAGAGGAAATTTGGCAACTCAAAGAGTTCTTTAGACATTGGTTTATGTATCTTTAAGGGCCACTGCAGATAATCTAACTAGCCGATAGATTATCTGCAGTTTTAAACTTTATAGATATAATACTACTAATAAAGAAAATTTCCAAGTTGGATAATTGGTGGAGTAGGGGGAATAATGGAGAACTCTAAAAAACTGATTTTAAATTTTGTTTAATATTAAATTTTTAAAAATTCAATTTATAAATTTTTTTAAAAACGAACATTTGTTACAATTAAAATTTTTATAATTTTAATTGTAATTTTATAAATATTTTATGGAATTTTCAAAATAAATTTCCATTTATAATATTATAAAATAATTTCATTTTATAAAGCTTTAAAATCGATTTTAAGACATTTTTATATTTAACTAATAAAATTAATCGTTTGAAATTTAATTTGAATATTTACAAATTATGATTTATATAATATAAATTTACTAAAATATTGTAAAATCAATGCTTTTAAAAAAATATTGAAAGGTTGCTAAAAAAATGACGCACTAGAATTGATTTTAAGGCGTTTTTATTTTTAAGACATATAATTTGTTGTCTGCAAATTTAAGTAAAATGTTGAGATATACGAATTTCATAAATTTTACTAAAAATAATATAAGATGATTCAAAATTTTATCTAATAAATTATAATAAATAATCAAAAAACTTAAAAATATTGACGCGTTAGAATCAATTCTAAGAGTTTTTTATAAAAGAGACATATAGTTTGTTGTCTAAAAAAGCTGTAAATGGCTAATATTAGACAATTATAAGAAATTAAAGAAAAGGACCATATAATAATGTCCCTACTAATTTACCTCTACTCAATTGTACAAAACTTTCATTTTGCGCAATTATGTATAAATATTTTTCTTTGTATTCTACCGTCTATCTTTTATTTTTATTCTATCTCTTAATATTTATTTTTTAATATATAATAATAAAATTTATTTTTAATTTTGAATAAACTTAATAAACTCATCTATGTTAATATCTAATTGTTTTAATATTTCAGAAAACATTCCTGGATATAGTATATCACTATTATGTATAGCAATTACACTAATTTTATTATTTCTATTATTTTTTATTTTATGGTGGGATCCATTTATAGATATTTCAGTACACTCATATTTTAATAGATATTTAAAAAAGTCTTTCGCTTTTATTCTTGGTATTTTAGGCATATGATACATCCAATTTTATATCTTTAGCCTCTTTTTCAGCTATTTCTTTATTATTATAATACATATAAATAGATTTAGTCATTAACTTTTTTAATTCTTCTATTGTTTTTGCTTGTACAAAGCAACTTTCTATTTCCTTACATTCTCCCCAAAAACCATCTTCTTCTACATGAACAATAATAGTATAAGTTTTTTTCATTTTCTTTACACCTCTTATACTATTATATATTGAATTAATAAACTTATACATTATTACCACCTCTTAAATAGTACTTTCGATTTTTTGTAGACAACTTATTATTATTTCACATTTTTTAAGAAATATGACATTTTTTCTAGAAAATCTGAATTTGTTTTTGTTTGCATCATTTGAGTAATTAATTCTTCTGTAACATCTGATAC
>CANQUT010000030.1 GCA_947627105.1 uncultured Clostridia bacterium | reverse complement strand
CCTATTTTTCAATATTTAGTTTAAAAATATTTGAAAAATTTTTTATTTTTCTATTGACATATTACCTACTGTCTTTTGCTATTTGGATTTTCTAGTCAAACAAAAATATAGTAATTCTTTTTTTATTTGAATTTACTATATTTTTTGTTTTTAAATTCTAAAATAGCTTTTACACTGCTTGTTTAGCTGCTACTTCATTTGGCATTTGTGCATCTTTATTATCTATGTGTAATACTCTTTCTTTTATTTCTTGTGTTCTTCCTTTATTCCAGAATTGACTTCCAATGTAACCACAAGTTCTTCTTGCTACATTTAGTGTATCATGGTCTCTGTTTCCACAGTTTGGGCAATACCATTCTAGATTTTCATCTATTAAAATTTCACCATCAAATCCGCATTTTTGGCAATAGTCTGATTTTGTATTTAATTCTGCATACATGATATTATCATATATGAATTTAATAACTTCTAATACTGCTTCAATGTTATTTTGTAAGTTAGGTGTTTCTACATAAGATATAGCTCCACCTGGGCTTAAACGTTGGAATTCGCTTTCTAGTTTTAGTTTAGAGAAAGCATCAATTTCTTCAAATACTGGTACATGGTATGAGTTTGTAATATAACCTCTGTCTGTAATTCCTTCAATTTTTCCGAATCTTTTTTGTAAGCATTTTGCAAATTTATATGTTGTAGATTCGATTGGTGTTCCATATACACTATAATCTATTTTTTCTGCTTCTTTCCATTCTTTACATTTATCATTTAATTTTTGCATTACTTTAAGTCCAAATTCTTTTCCTGCTCCATTATCTGTATGGCTATTTCCTGTCATGTATTTTACACATTCATAAAGTCCTGCATAGCCAAGTGAAATTGTTGAGTAACCATCATGTAATAATTTGTGAATGCTTTCACCTTTTGATAGCCTTGCTAAGGCTCCATGTTGCCATAGGATTGGTGCTACATCACTTGTAACTTTGCTTAGTCTTTCATGTCTAGCTTGAAGTGCTCTATGGCATAATTCTAATCTTTCCTCAAAGATTTCCCAGAATTTATCAAAGTCTTGTTTTGAAGATAATGCAACATCAACTAAGTTAATAGTTACAACACCTTGATTAAATCTACCATAGTATTTTGGTTTGTTAGTTTCTGGATCAACATATGGTGTTAGGAATGAGCGACATCCCATACAAGGATAGCAATTTCCATTACCATTTTTATCTATTTTGTATTCTAACATTTTCTTTTCTGAAATGTAGTCTGGTACTAGTCTTTTTGCAGTACATTTTGCTGCAAGTTCTGTTAAATACCAATATTTGCTGTCTTCTGTGATGTTATCTGGCTCTAGTACATATAGTAGTTTTGGGAATGCTGGTGTAATATATACACCTTTTTCATTTTTAAAGCCTTCTATTCTTTGTTTTAAGAATTCTTCTATTATCATAGCTAATTCGTCTTTGTATTCATCTGTTTCTCCTAAGTACATACAAACAGATAAAAATGGTGCCTGTCCATTTGTATTTGTCATAGAATTTACTTGATAATTGAAAGTTTGTACACCGTCTGATACTTCTTTTTTAGTATCTTGCTTAGCATACTCTGTGCATTGCATTTCTGTTAAGCCTCTATCTTTGTATTTTTTGTAATATTTATCATAACTGCTTTTTACAAATGGTGCTAAATGAGCAAGAGATACTGTTGCTCCACCATAAGTTGATGATGTAACACCTAATATAATTTGTGTTGCTATTGTCATTGCTGTTAAAAATCTGTGTGGTTTTTCTATCATAACTCCATTCATTATAGTTCCATTTTGTAGCATATCTTCTAAGTTAATAAGTTCACAGTTTGTTAATGCATTTTGAGCAAAATAGTCTGCATCATGGAAGTGAATAATTCCTTCGTCATGTGCTTCTACAACATCTTTTGGAAGTAGAAATCTTCTAGTAATATCTGTACTAGTAATTCCTGCTAAATAATCTCTTTGTGTTGTAACAACTCTTGCATTTTTGTTAGAGTTTTCGTTGTTCCAGTAATCACTTTCTCCATCTATTAATTCTTTAATAGATTGATCTGTAGTGTTTGCTTTTCTAATTAATGCTCTAGTATAACGATATGTAATATATTTTTTAGCAAGAGAATATTTATCTAATTCCATTAATTTTTCTTCTATAATATCTTGAATATCTTCTACTAAAATTCTTTTTTTATCTAAACTTTCAACATAATCAATAATTTGATTAATGTCTTCTTTACTTGCTCTTTCTTTTGGCTTTACTTCTGCATTTGCCTTATTAATAGCTGCAGAGATTTTCTCTCTATCGAAATCAACTGTTTTTCCATCTCTTTTTATTACTTCCATTTTTGTACCCCCTATTTGCTGGCTATTTTTTGTATGCCATTTTTTATTTTTACCCTTTCATTTATTGGTTAGTCTAATATTAATCTAAGATTTTAATAATGTCAAACTTGCAGTTTTTATGTAGTCATTGGCGTTTTTTGCCTATTTATAGCGCATTTAAATTTGTTGACTTTAAAGTACTTATTTGCTTTTCAGTCAATATTTTTGTTGTTTTTTACGTGGTAACTATGTCTTATTTTTTTGTTAAATAAATATTACAATTTTATTACAATTTTGTCATAAATGCCGTATTTTGTATGCTTTTTTCCATTTTTTCCTATTAGGAATTTGTTGTTTTCATTGATAAATAAGCTAAAATTCACTTTTTTATTTTTTATAAAATGTAAAAAATATTTTTTATAAAAAAATTTAAGTATTTTAAAAAATGATTTTTTAAAAAATGCTCATTTTTTGTTAAAATTAATTTATGCTAATTAACTATATATATTTATATTACTACATTTATTTATTTTTGTCTATACTAAATTTAAATAAAAAATATTATTTTTTAAAAAAATGATTATTTTATTTTTTTAATTTTTAAAGTATTTTTTATGTTTATTATTTTATAAAAAATATTAAAAATTCTGTCATTGACTTTTTGGTTGGATTTAGTATAAGGAATTATTTAAAAAAATCAAAGATATAATGAATAAATTATAAAAACATTATATCTTTGTTTTAGAATATTTACTATTTTATAGTTTCAATAGCTTTTTGTGCAAAGCTGTTGTTTATTACTTTGTTATAGTCTGCTTCTTTTTCTAACTCTCCTGCTTCTTTCATAACTTTTTGAAGTAAGTTAAATGATTCTTCTTTTAACACTGGAGTATCGCTCCATGCATCTATATCCATATAGCTTTGAATAGAAGCTGTAAGCATATCTAAATCTGTATCTGGGAAGAATTCTGCAATAACTTCTGCAATTTCTGCTGCAGTATGCTCTTTTACCCATTTTTGTCCTTTATATATTGCATTTGTAAAGCCTTGTATTATGTCTGGATTTTCTTCTATATAGCTTTTGTTTGCAAAATATGCAGTATATGGTATTTCACCTGCTGCTTCTCCAACAGATGCTACTATATAGCCTGCTCCTGCTGCTTCTGTCATTGAGGCTGTTGGCTCAAATAATGTTACATATTCTGCATTTCCTCCTGCAAATGCTCCTGCCATTAAATCAAAGCTTATGCTATCATCTAATACTAAATCTTTTTGTGGATCAATTCCATTTTGTTTTAATACATATTCAAATGTCATATATGGAACTCCGCCTTTTCTGCCTGGTATTACAGTTTTTCCTTTTAGATCTTGCCAGCTAAAGTTATCTGTTTTATCTCTGCTAACTAAAAATGATCCATCTCTTTGTGTCATTTGTGCAAAAACTTCTGCATAGTTTTCTTTTCCTTCATTATATATATATATTGATGCTTCTGGTCCAGCAAATCCAATATCACTTTGGCCTGATATAACTGCTGTCATAACTTTATCTGCTCCTTGGCCTGTTGTTAATTCTATGTTTAAGCCTTCTTCTTCAAAAAATCCTTTACTTATTGCTGCATATTGTGGTGCATAAAATACTGAACGTGTTACTTCATTTACTTGAATTGTTTTTATTTCTTGTACAGGATTTTCGCTTCCAACTTCGCTTGGATTTTCTCCGCCTTTATTTAATAATAAGTAAGTAGTTATTCCTACTGCTACTACTAAAATAGCTAATAATACAATAAGATATTTTTTCATTGTTTCCTCCTGTTTCTAAAGTTCATGTCAAAGGAGATTTTAAAGTATTTTGACATGTTATTTTTTTATTTTCTTATCATTTAAGATACTTTTTTCTCCCTTAAATGCTACTTTTATCTATTACTTCCTTTTTGATACTTTTCTCATAACAATTTTTTCTAATAGTACAATAGCTTCGTAAATTACAGCTGCTACAATGGCTAAAATTATAACTCCCGTCATTACTAAGTCTAATTTAAAAACTTGACCTCCATATACAATTAAGTATCCGAAGTCCTGCTTTTGATACTAAAAATTCCCCTGTAATTACGCCAACTAGCGATAATCCAATATTAACTTTAAGTGAATTAAAAAAGGTAGATATATTAGCAGGGATTACAATTTTAGTTAATATTTGAAATTTAGTAGCATTAAATGTTTGAGCCATTTTTATTAGTTCTTTATCTGTATTTAAAAAGCCATTTAAAATTTCTAGTATGGTTACAATAAGCGAAATTGCAAGACCCATAGTAATAATAGCTCCCATTCCTGCTCCTACCCAAACAATAATAACTGGTCCGAAGTGCTACTTTTGGTAAGCTATTTAGTATTACTAAAAACGGTTCTGAGACTTTTGCTAAAAATTTTGACCACCATAATAGAATGGCAATTAGTACTCCTAAAACAACTCCTGATACAAAGCCTATTAGGGTTTCTGTTAAAGTAACTCCAAGATGTTTTAAGAGTCCATTTGATGATAAATTTAGAAAGGTATCTAAAATTCTTGATGGCTGACTTGTTATAAAGCTATCTATTATTTTTTTATTTGCAAGTACTTCCCAAAGTACTAGAAACAAAATAAGAATAGATAATTGTGTTAATACAACAAGTATTTTATTTGTTCTAATTTTTCTTAAGTATTTTTTTCTATCATCTGATATGTTTTTTTCATACATGTACATCCAGCTCCTTCCAAATGGTGTCAAAGTATTTACTGAATTTAGGGCTTTCTCTGCAATTAATAGGTGTTTTATTTTCCATTTCAAAATCAATTGTGTGTATAGATTTTACGGTTGCAGGTCTTTTGCTTAATACAATTACTCTATCTGACATACTAATTGCTTCTGATATATCATGTGTTACTATTAATGCTGTAATATTTTCATTTTTTAATATCTTATAGATGTCATTTGTAACCATGATTCTTGTTTGATAATCTAGTGCAGAAAAGGCTTCATCTAATAATAAAATTTTAGGGTTAATAGCAAGAGTTCTAATTAAAGCTGCTCTTTGCCTCATTCCTCCAGATAATTGGTTTGGATATTTGTCTTTAAATTCATAAAGTCCATATTTTTTTAGTAGTTCTTCTACATAAATTTGACTTTCTTTAGTTTTTTTACGACTTATTTCTAATCCAAACATTACATTATCATAGATATTTCTCCATTCAAGAAGGCTATCTTTTTGTAGCATATAACCTATTCCACCTGTTATTTTAATTTCTCCTTCTGTTTTTGGCTCTAGCCCAGAAATGATTGACAAAAGTGTAGATTTGCCACATCCACTTGGGCCAATAATGCTAACAAATTCTCCTTCATTTACATAGAAACTAATATCTTTTAAGGCTTCTACTTCCCCATTTTTTGCTTGGTACTTTTTGCTTACATTTTTTAGTTCTAATACTTTTTTCATAAGTACCTCCTAATTATTCAATTTATCATAGTATAGTTTATGAAAGTATACATAATTGTGTGCTATGTTTAGATTCAAAATTTAACTTATTAGATTCTAAAGATTTGGTTTGGATAAATTAGGTTTTTATTTTTTATACGATTTAGTCTTAATATATTTGCAATAGTAGTGTTGTTTCTTCTTGCTATTTTCCATAAAGAATCTCCTTTTTGTACTTTGTAAAGTGTGTGTCCTGTATCAAAATTATTATTGTTATATATTATTAATCTTTGATTTGGATATATTAAGTTTACGTTTTGTATATTATTGTTTTTTGCTATTTCATTTACTGTTGTATTAAAAATTAATGCAATTTTAGATAGTGTATCTCCTTTTTTTACTGTATATGTTTCAGAATTAGCGCTATCTTTTTGGTTGTTTGGAACTATTAATTTTTTTCCTGCATATATCAAATTTGGATTTTTAATGTTATTTAGTTTTACAAGTTCTTCTACGGTAGTATTATATTTAATTGCTAGGCAAGATAAAGTATCTCCTCTTTTTATAGTTATTGTTTTTGTTCTTTCAGGCTTACTTGGATCTTCTGGCTTTTCAGGTTTTTCTGGAATTTCAGGTTTTGGTAGTTCAGAATTGTCTGATAAAAATATTTCTTTTGTGTATTTATCTCTATCTACATATGCTTCAATTCCTCTAATATCTCCTACATCTGTATATTGCCACCCTACCCATGAATTCCATGTTCCATTATTTTCAGGTTCTTCTACTTCATATTGTGCAATCCATAATGGATATTTTGTAATTTCTCCGCTCCATGTGCTATTTGCATTAAATGCATCACTATATAATACTACTTCTTTTTTGCTTAGTTCTTCTACTCTTTTTAAAAAAGCTAAACCAATTCTATTTATTTCTTCTTTTGAAAGATTACCAAAGTTTTCAAAGTCCATTGCTAACCTGCAATCTGCTACTTTTCCAGATATTGTAGAAACGAAAAATTCTGCTTGCCTTATTGCTTGTTCCTCTGTTCTTGCAGTTACATAGTGATAAAAGCCTACTTTTAAGTTACTTCGTTTTGCTTTTTCGTAGTTTCTTTCAAATAGTGGATCTATAAAGTTTGAACCTTCACTTGACTTTATATAAACAACTTCTATTCCTGATTGTTTTACTTTTTCAAAGTCAATATCTCCTTGATATATACTTACATCAATTCCTTGATATATTTTGCTACTTGATGGTCCAAATGCAAATATTGGTGCTGATAATATGTAAATTATAAAAGTGAATGTTAGTAAAAATATAAGATTTATCTTAATAAATTTTGTTTTACTCATTAATAAAACTCCTTTCATTTTTTATATATTTTATGAAAAGAGTTTTAGTATGTTATTATTTGTTTAATTATTTTATTTGTTTTATATGGTTTAAATAAAATTTATTTTTGCTTTTGTAAATTTCTATTACATCAAACCTTATATATTTATTTTCTAAATGGTGAGAATATATATAGTATTTTGTGGCATTCCATATATTTTTTTGCTTCTTTTTAGTTACTGCTTGCGCAGGTGTTCCATAATGAAAGTTTTGCCTTGTTTTTACTTCTATAAATACATATTCTTGCTTTTCTTTTGCAATAATATCTATTTCTCCTTGTTTACAGCTAAAATTTCTTTCAATTATTTTATAACTCTTACTTTGTAAATATTTAGATGCGTATTCTTCTCCTTCTTTTCCAAGTTCATGCCTTTTGTACATTTTTTCTCCTTTATTTTCTTATATATTTATTACCTGGAATGCTCTTAATTAGACCTTCTATTTCTAGCATAAATAAGGCTTCTGAAACTTCTGGTATTTGTTTATTAGTAGTTTTTGCTATTTCATTTATTGTAATTGGGAGCTGGCCTATAAGATTATAAATTTCTTCATATTGTTTTGGAATTTGTAAATTATTTTCTTGAATGTCTTGTTCTTCATAAAAATCTATAATATCTTGAGGAATTGTGACTAAATTTGCGCCTTGTTTTATTAATAAATTGGTGTTATAGCCTGTTTTTTCGTCTATTCTATTTGGTATACAAAATAAGTCTTTATTTTGCTTAATTGCAAGTTTTGCTGTAATTGCTCCTCCGCTTCCATATCTTGCTTCTACTAATAATACTCCCATAGATAAACCACTAATTATACGATTTCTTTTTGGAAAATTTTCTTTACTTTTTTCTGTATTTGGTTCATATTCAGATATAATGCAACCATTATTTTCAAGTATTTTTTTATATAAGTAGAGGTTTTCTTCTGGAAATATTTTATTAAACCCGCTTCCTAAAACAGCTATTGTTTTGCCTTGCTCTTCCATGGAAAATATATGTGCAGTAGCATCTATTCCAACTGCTAGGCCACTTATAATGGTAAAGCCTTGCTTAGAAAGCTCATTTGCAAATAATTTTGCACAATTCTTTCCATATTCTGTTGCTAGCCTACTTCCAACTATTGCAATAGATTTATTATTTAATAAATCTATATTGCCTTCGACATATAACTGATCTGGCAAATCTTTTATTTCTAATAATTTTTGTGGGTAGGCTTTATCATCTTTTTTTATTATTTTCATTTTTTATTTATTCCTTATATATTTTTAAATAAGCTCTTTATACTTTTGCATATAAAAGTGGTAAATTTTTTATTTAATTTTTCCAATATTTTTTATCTAAGTTTCTATAACCAATTGCTTCTGCTATGTGAGATTTCGTAATTTGCTCTGAGCCTTCTAAGTCTGCTATTGTTCTTGCTACTTTAAGTATTCTTCCATAGGCTCTTGCACTTAAACCTAATTTATTAAATGCTATTTCTAAGATATTTTTACTTTGAGTATCTAGCTTACAATATTTTTCAATTAATTTTGGAGTTAAACTAGAATTTGAATATATTTTTTCTTCTTTATATCTAGCTCTTTGAATTTCTCTTGCTTTATTTACTCTTTGTTTTATTTGTTCTGATGTTTCTTCTTTATTATTATTTTCTAGCTTTTCATATCTTACAGGTGTTACTTCTATTTGAATATCTATTCTGTCTAGTAGCGGGCCGCTTATTTTTCCTATATATTTTGTAATTGCTTGCATACTGCAGGTACATTCTTTATCTTGCGAACCATAATAGCCACATGGGCATGGGTTCATAGATGCTACAAACATAAAATTACATGGGTATGTTAGGCTTCCATTAAGCCTTGATATTGTAACAAATCCATCTTCTAATGGGCCACGCATAACCTCTAAAGTATGCTGATTAAATTCTGGAAGTTCGTCAAGAAATAAAACGCCATAATGTGCTAAACTAATTTCACCAGGTTTTGGAATTCTACCTCCTCCAACAAGAGATGTTGCTGAAATAGTATGATGTGGTGAGCGAAATGGTCTATTTATAATTATTGGTATATCTCCTTTTAAAGTTCCTGCAATACTATGAATTTTAGTTATTTCTAATGCTTCTTCAAAACTTAAATCTGGCAAAATTGAAGGAATTCTTTTAGCTATCATAGTTTTGCCTGAGCCGTGGGCTTCCAATTAATAAGCAGTTATGTCCTCCTGCTGCTGCAATTTCTACAGCTCTTTTAACATTTTCTTGTCCTTTTACTTCTGAAAAGTCTAATGAATATTTTTTACCGTTTTCTAAACATTCTTCCCATGTAATATGATTTGAAGCAATTTTAATATCATTGTTAAGATAATGCACTACTTCACTTAAATCATAGGCACCTAAAATTTCTATTCCGCTTATTATAGATGCTTCTTTTGTATTTTGCTTTGGCATTATTATTTTTTTAATTCCCATTTTTTTAGCTTCTATACAAATTGGAAGAGCGCCATTAATGGGATTTAAATTTCCGTTTAAAGATAGTTCTCCTATCATTAATATATTTTCAGTTTGTTTTGTATAAATAACATCTATACTTTTTAATATTCCTATTGCCATTGGCAGGTCATAAATTGAACCTTCTTTTTTTATATTTGCTGGCGCTAGGTTAATTACTATTTTTCTGCTAAATAGTTCATAACCAGAATTTTTAATTGCAGTTCTTATTCTTTCTTTTGCTTCTTTTACACTGGTATCTGGAAGGCCTACAATGTCCCATGATGGCATACCAGCAGATACATCTACTTGTACATCAATTAAAAAGCCTTCTAGTCCGTGTAAGGCCATAGTTTTTACTGTTGATAACATTTTTAACTCCTTTTTGGATTTTAAATTGATTTTTAAAAATTCTTTGTTTTTAAAATTAATTTGATATTTGTTAATATTAATAAATTAATTTGATTAAAAATATTTTTGATATAAATTTTTATTTTTTATAATAATATATTAATTTATTTTGAAAAGCAATGTTTTTTTATAAATTTCTTTATTTTAAATAACTTTTCTCAATATTCGACTTTTTTCTACGGCATTTGACTTTTATGCAATTTGACACAGAAAAAGTATTATATTATTTTCTTATGTTTATTAAAATAATATAATACTTTTTTAAATTACTGTAATTCTAACTTTCCACCGCATTTTCCGCATCTATATTTTTTTATTAAGTTTGGATTAAACCTTTTTCTATAAATTATTTGACCACAATTTTTACATATTATTTTATATTTATAGCTGTTTTCTTCTTGGTACTCTAAGTTACTTGCTTGATAATCTTCTTTTTTATTGCCTTTACTTGTAATGTTGTAGCCTAACTTTTTATTTATGTATGTAGCATATTTTTTAAATTCTTTTCCGTGATTATTACAAAATGGTATGCAATGAATTAACTCATGCATTATTGTATTTTTTATTATTTCATCATTTAAGTCCATTACCCATTTGCTAATTTCAATATGATGTGCAAAAAATTTTTCATATTTAATAATTTTGCGTCTACCTATTTTTTGTATTATTTTATATTTTTTATTTGGATTTTCTTGCTTACAACAGCCATACCTTTTGTTACTTCTTTTTGATATTTTAATGTCTATAGTTCCAATTAGTTCTTCTTTTTGCATATCTATTCCTATGTTTTGAAGTTCTTTAATACATTCAAGATATAACTTATTTAGCTTTTCTTCTAGCATTTTTTCTCCCTGTTTTTTTATATAATTTTCTGATTATTGTATTTCTTCTTTTTCTTCTTTTTTATCTTTTAATAGGTCTCTTATTTCTTCTAATAAAACTGTATTTGGCTCTTTTACAGGTTCTGGCTCTGGCTCTTTTTCTACCTTTTTATTTAATTTTCCAAGTAGTTTTGTAATAGCAAAAATACAAACTGCAATTATTAGAAAGTCTATTACATTTTGTATGAAGTTTCCATATGTTATAGTTGCTTCACCTATTTTTATGCTTAAATTGCTAAAGTCTATTCCTCCAATTATTACACCTATAATTGGCATTAAAATGTCATCTACTATTGATGATACTATTTTTCCAAATGCAGAACCTATAATAACACCAACAGCTAAATCCATTGCGTTTCCTTTTGCTATAAATTTTTTAAATTCTGATACAGTTTTTTCTCCTCTTTTTAGTATTTCTTCTTTTTCCTTTTTTAAATCGATATCTTTTTTCATTTTTTTGCTCCTTTTATTTAACTTATATAAAACTATCTGGAACTAAACCTAAATTATTAATAATTTCATTTGATCTTTCTAAACAGTCATGCATTTCAATAACTTCTTTGTAATCCCATGTTTTTAATTTTATTTCTATGTCTCTAATACCTTTTGCTTCTTTTTTTATTTTTTCAATTTGTTTTTCATCTGATACAGCAACTATAGCTTGTACTGCAAAATTATTAGTTGCTTTTTGTAAATTTAATATTAAACTATCTATGCTTCCATGTGTTTGTACCTCAAAAGCATATATTACTTTTCCCATATTTCCTATTTGTGCTTGCCATATAGCATCAACAATTGCTCCATCTGCTATTTTAACTTCTGACTTACTCTCAAAACCTAGCCAACGTCCTATTTCAACTATCTGATTTATTATATCATTATGAATAAATTGTTTCTCATCTTTTTCTATTTGTATGTCATCAATCATCTCTTCATTTTTTTCTTTTTTATATAACGGATATATTATATCCCAAAACATATAATCAACAATTAATAAGTCTGCTTTTTTAACATCATCTTGAATTAACTGATCTTTTATTTGTTTAGCTATTTCACATAATCTTTTATAATTTTTTCCTGTATATTGATAATTATGTGATGGTACATCTTCAACATCTAAATATCTAAAACATTCACAAGTTACTTTATTGCAGATAACATATTCTTGAGGATTTATATAACTTAGTAATTCACTCATTGTTGATGGACCTACTTGTTTTATATTTTTGTAAAACTCATCCCACCTTTTATCTATATCTCTTTTTCCATATAATAAGTCTATAAGTCTTTTTTTAATGTTTTCAAAACCATTAAGTTCAATAATTTTGTCTGCAATATACTTTTTGTTTCCCCAAACAATCATTGACCAAAGCTTTCCTATATATTCAACAAATTCGTCCTCTGTCATATTTTTTATTTTTTCTTCTGTCCATGCTTGATAATACGATTTTCTTTCATTTCTCTCATTTATAGCTTCTATATTTCCAATGTTTAATACATGTTTTTTATACTTTTGTATTACATTATTTAATTTTTCTTGATTCATACTATATTCTCCTTTGCATTTATTTTAACACTCTATTTTTATGTATTTCAAGATATTTATGCATATTTTCATTATAGTCTTTTTCATCAATATAGAAATCTTTATCTAATGAACAAGATTTAGTTTTTTCTGTAATCATAGGAAGATTTTCCTTTATTTCTTCATTAGAAGTATTGAAAGTAATATTTTGTACAAAATCTTTTTGCATATCATTTAATCTATTTGAAATAATCATTTTATTATTTTCAAAATATATTAACCCATATTCAAATAGTTTATCATGATTTGCACATAGCCAAAGTCCATTATCTGCATCTACAGCCATAGCTCTTTTTTCTTCAAAAGGTATTTCTAGTTTATTAATATCACAAATTCTATGAATATGTGAAGCAATAATTAAATTTTGAATATCGCAATGACATAAATAGCATCTTTTTGTATCATCGGCAATAACTGGTTTGCCATTTTTTCCAAAAATAACATTGCCTTTATCATCACGTTTACAATTATATTTATATAATAAATTTTTCATAAATTCAGCTTGGCATCTTGAATCTTTATTTTCATCTGAAATGTCTTCGTCTTCTTCATTTTCAACATATTTTATAGAATCAGCATAATAAACAACATTTAAGTCTTTTAGTATTTTTTTAAATCTTGGTTCTCTACTACTGCTTGATGATTCCAAATATAAAGAACCATTATCTTCTACTTCATATAAGAATATTCTCTTATTTTCTTTAAGTGCTAAATTTGCTAATACATATAAAATAAAAATGCTTTCTCTGCCATTTGCTCCAAAAGTTTTTCCATAAAATATATATGAGTCTCCATTTTCAATTATATAAGAAGGTTTGTTGCTTCTATTTGCAGATGACAGATCTTTTCTCGCCTTTTTCCATTCTTCAATTGATTTAAAAGGTATGGAAATATTTTTTCTAATTTCCGTTTCAAAGTCAAATTCATTTAAAATTTTAATGCCAACAGTTTTTGCTAATCTATAATAGAATTGTTGTCCTTTAGTTTTAGCTCTATTATGATTTGTTCCTTTTAAATATAATTCCATTGATTTAGCTTTTGAAGTTTTATCTAAATAGTAACTTGCAATTGCCATTGGTATGAATTCAACAAAATAAGCATTATTAGATCCGCCATCTCCTGGTACTGTAGTATAATCAGCACTTAATGTAATCCACTTTTTTTCTGAATCAGTTTCAACTATAATATATTGCCCATGGCTTCTCTTTTCAAAAGCAATTTCATAATCACTAAATTTACTTCCTAAGGATAATGATATAATCTTGTCTAGTTCAGCTTTGTTAATTTTTGTAATATCTCTTGAAGCTTCTTTGGTGTTAAAATATGAATCGATATTATTGTTGTTTATTGGTAAATATACTTTAATCATTTAAATTCTCCTTATTATAATTAATAATTACAATTTCTTTTCTACCATTTGCTTTTCCTTTATATTCTATTTTTCTATAGTTTTTATGTTCTTTTAACCATTTCTTTAATATTTTGTTTTCTTTATCTTTATGTTTTATTACATTTGAAAGCATAAACTTCCCTTTTATTTTATCAATTTTATCCAAAAAATTCAATAATCTTATTTCATCTTCTTCACTCCAACCATTAAATCCCCTTTTTCCATCATTATAACTTCCTAAAGTAATTAAATAAGGAGGATCACAATAAAAGAATGTATCTTTTGTAATATATTTTTTTAATTGTTCAAAATCTCGTGATAAAAATGTTATATTTTTCTCTTTTAACTTTCTTGAAAAAGAAATTATTTTTTCTAAAATTTTGTCATTGAATCCTGATTGTCCAATTGGATTATTATATTCTAGTAATGAATTAAATCTAATTTGTTGCTGAAAGCCATATAACACTAAAACATATAATAATTTTGGATCTCTTATTGGTGGTTCTGGATGATTATAATCTTTTCTTGCCTTAATATATGCTTCTTTATCTTCTTTTTTTAATCTATACTTTCTTATTGTATTTATTATATATTTATATAAGTCATAAGTATCAATATCTCTAAACATTTTTATTACTTCTTTAACTTTAAAATTATAATCATTATATATTAGTTCATCAACATCCATATTTACGCCTACATTAAATCCTCCTGCAAACAAATCAACAAAACGATTAATTTTTTTAGGCATATTTTTCTTAAGAAAATCTATCATTTCTGCTTTTCCACCCATATAGTTTAATGGTGAATAATAATTTATTTTATTTTCATCTTTCTTTTCTATAAAAAAGATATATTCAAAATGTTCCCCTTCTTTTTTAGATTTCGTATTTAAGTATTTTTTATATGTAAATTTTTTAAATTGATATGTTTCTTCTTTTCCATATCTTTTAAGAACACTTTCAATAAATTCTTTACTCATTATGCCATCTGTACTATAACTTACAATAATATATTTAAATTTAGCTTTTGCAATTAATCTTTCAAATTCAATATGTACTTTTCCATCTTTTGAAAAATCTGATGTTTGCATACTTGTATCTCTAGCACCAGTTTTACCTTTTATTTCAGGATTATCATACTTTGCAATTGTTTCTAAAAGATGATATTGAACAGAATACTGATTTTTAGTGTATGGTGGATCTAAGTATAATATGTCTCCTTCTACATTTTCAATTAAATCTTCAATTTTTTTGTTATATACTATATTTTTTGTTTTTGCCAATTCTTTAGTAGTTTGTATTGGTATATATTTCATTGGCTTTACTGCCCTTGGATCCCATTTTTTTAAATATGCTCCATATACACCTGCAATATTTGCAACTTTTGATACTGATTCAAGAAGCGACGCAATAAGGAAATAATATTCTTCATCTGTTATTAATTGTTTTTGCTTCCATTCTTCTATTTTAAGTCTTATAAAATCTATTTTTTCTGCGTTTTCTTCGCTAAAATATTTTCTTTCAGATTCTCCTGGCGAATAATTTTTATATATAAATCCCTTCACTTTTTCGTTTGTTGAATTAAAATATTCAAATGGATTTATTCCTAAATTTTTATATTTTCCATCTGGAGTATTTAGCTTTGCTTGACTTATGACATATGACATGTATAAATTGTCGTTTGCAATAATTTCAAATTTATCTTTAAAAAATTCTCCGACTGTTGATGTTCCACTAAATGCATCAAAAAATGTCTTGCATTTTTTATCAAGCTTATTATCTATAATTACATCTTCAATTTCATTTAATATTTTTTCTTTATTCCCTATATATCTCATAACTTACCTCTTTTAATTATTCTTCTTCTGCCATTTTATTTCATATCCTAATATATTTGCTATTTGTTTTATTTCTGAATATTTTATTGTTCCTCTTGCAAGTTTATTTGACAAGTTTTGTGGAGCTACTTTACTTTTTTTATTAAGTAAACTAGCTATTTTTTTCATAGTAAAACCTTCTTTAATGATATAAGATTTTACTTCATTTTTAATTATCTTTTGTTCTTCTTTTTTATTCATGACAAAAACCTCTATAAAAACTTTTTTTTAGTATACTATATAATTTATTTTTTTGCAATATAATTTTTTATTATTTATTTTTATTTATAAATATGTATTATAGTGTATTAATGCTTTTTTTAAATTTAAAAGTGCCATTATTGATTTATAGAAATATAGATAAATGTTAAGTTTGGTATGTGTACCTTCGGGTTATGAGCGAGGCTTGAGGCATTTTTGAGTCTTTGTGAAAATTAGAGTTTTTGTTGGTATTTTAATACTTACAAGAGTTTTTACTTATAGAACATTTGTGCTTTTTTAGGGCATTTTTTGAGAAGTTTTTTCCCAACTTTTTCCCAAGTGATGTATTACGTTTGTTCTTAGATAGTTGGCTCTTGTAAAAGATATTTTTATTAAAAAAATTTTAATTTTTATGGAGGTTATTTTATGAGTAATTTAAGAGAAGTTAATGATGATATTTTGAAAGATTGGTT
>CANQUT010000029.1 GCA_947627105.1 uncultured Clostridia bacterium | reverse complement strand
TTAGAAGCATTACCTTTTTATATGAATGTACAAAAGGAAGGAGTGGTACTTAGTGAGTTCTAAAATATCAAAGGAATATTTAAATCAAAACTAAAATAAAAAAATCCCCAAATTTTAAGACCTTACCCCCGTGTGCACAACGGAAATAATCGCTCTTTCAAAAGCAAACCCATATTTTGAAAGATTAAATACAAGACTTTAATAATGACTTGAAATTGGCAAACAAATGTGATATACTAAGTTCAAATATAAATTATTGCAAAATGCAATTGTTATATTAAAAACTATTTTCTTATACATTATGAAAGGAGACATAATAAATGGTTGAACTGATTTATAAAGAACGGAAAAACGCAGAAGAATGGAACAGATTCTTTGTAAAAACAAAAGGAGATATACATTCTGTTGATTTTTGCAATCCTAAATGCAATATGGATGTTGAATTTGTTCCTATTACAAAAAAACTGTACTTATTGGATTTCCTGTTTTTTAATGTTCCTAAAGGGGTTAGTAAAGTAACTTTTCAAACTGTAATTGATGCAATTCCTCAGGAAATTTTAAAAGATGTAGCTGCGGTGGAAATATGTTATATCTTTGATGTTTATGATTGTTGGCTTATGAGCCTATTCAACAAAGAAAAGATGGATACCTCTATTTTTTGGGTTTCTTTACTAACAGAGAAAGATACAGGAAAGGATTTACTACCTGTAAAACCAACTCCAAAAGATATACCTAAAACTGTACCTATAGGCATAAGTGATGAGGAATGGGATAGAATTTTAAGAGAGTTTTATCTCAAATAAAGTTTAATGTATTAAGAAAATAGTTTTCTCCCTGTTGTAACAGGGAGTTTTTAATTTAATATGAAATAATATCTAAAGATGTATAAATATTGTAAATAAAAATATAATACTACTAATAGATAAATTTAACATTTTACTTGACAAACTCAGGATTAAAATGTTATACTATCTATAGCAGATTAGTACTTCAGAAAACCTACGGGACTGAAGTCGGAAATGAATCGTACCTCGGGTAGCCTAAGGGTCCGAGGTCTTTTCTTATCATACAGGAGGTAAATATTGGAAAAAATATTTAAAACAATAGATGAACAAATATATGTGCACATGATGAAAAACTATATGATATTATATTAACTAAAAGAATAGGTATTACAGAGTATCATAGAAAATTGAAATTAATAAATGACAAATTGAAAATAGTTTATGCTACAAGAGATTTATTTTCAATAGTTATTGCTTTGAAATTATTATTGGAAGAGAAACAATTTAGAGCATTTTATACTGAAATAATAAAAAGTATTAATATGTTAGAAAAAGAATTAAAAACAATATCGATTGATAATGTTTTGTATAAAATGGGATTTCCTAAAAATTATAAAAAATTGTTAAAACTTTAATGAAAAAATTTATTTTCTCCTAAACATCGAAAAGGGTATAAAAACACCAAACTTAAGTAACAAAAATAAACTCTTTTCATATAATATACAAAAAATGAAAGGAGTTTTTTCATGGACTATGAAATTATGATGAACGGAAATGTAAAAATTGGTACATATGCTCCAGATTTTGAAGCAACAACTACAATGGGAAATATATCTTTAAATCAATATAAAGGAAAATGGGTTGTACTATTTTCTCACCCACGGAGACTTTACTCCAGTGTGCACAACGGAAATAATCGCTCTTTCAAAAGCAAACCCATATTTTGAAAGATTAAATACAAGTTTAATAGGGCTAAGTGTAGATAGCAACGCCTCACATTTAGCATGGGTATATGATATTTATTTAAAAACGGGAATAAAAGTACCATTTCCAATTATAGCAGATAGAAATGGCACAATTGCTAGAAAATATGGAATGATTTCAAATGATATTAGTACCACAGAAACCGTAAGAAATGTATTTATTATAGATGATAAGGGAATAGTTAGATTAATTTTAGTGTATCCAATGAATGTAGGAAGAAGTATACCAGAAATCTTAAGAGCACTAACTGCACTTCAAATAGCAGATGAAAATAAGGCATCTATGCCTGCAAACTGGGTACCATGTGAACCAGTAATTATTCCACCGCCACAAACTTTTGCAGAATTAGAAGCAAGAGCTACTCAAATTGAAAAAGACAATAATGGAATGAGTTGGTATTTAAGTTTTAAAAATCCAAAAAACTGTAAAACAATAGAAAACAAAGAAACTAAAAAAATAGAATAAGTTCTATATGAATTACAAAAAATAATGCCTGAATAAAAAACGTTCAGGCATTATTAATTTACTATTAAACTTTTAATTGACAAAGAAATTTGCTAATGGTAACATATAAACATAATAAAATTATATATAAAAATAGGGGTATAAAATGAAAAAACAAAGTACAAAAATAGCTTTATTAATTAGTTTATTTTTAATAATATTGATAGCAGGTGGAATACTATTAAAAGAAAATTTTATTTATATGATTAAATATTGGGGCGCATTACTAATAATAGGAATTATATCTTTTCCTATGACATCATTAATATTTAATAAATTTGATGATAAAGGTTGGGTATTTTCAAAAATTTTAGGACTAGCAATTCCAGCGCTAATATTATGGAATTTATCATATTTAAAAATACTTAAATTTACACAAATAAACTGTTATATAATTATTGGAATAATAGCAATAATTAATCTAATAATATTAATAACGAAGAAAGATAAATTTAAAGATATAAAACAAAACTGGACCAATATAGCAGTAATTGAAATACTTTTTTTACTTGCATTTATAATATGGGTATATATAAGAAGCTTTATGCCATTTATAAATAGCGAAACAGAACATTTCATGAATTATGGAATTATAAATAAATTAATGAACTGTGATTATTTGCCTATAGAAGATATATGGCTTTCAGGAAATTCAATCAACTATTATTATTTTGGCCAATATACATCAGCTTTCTTAAGCAAAATTTCAACAGTAGGGGTGCAAGAAACATATAATTTAATGCTTGCATTATTAGCTGCATTTTTGTTTGTATTGCCTTATTCAATTGGAAAAACATTAGGAAATACTTTGTTAAAACATAATGAAAATAAAGAAAAAATGCCAAAATTTATTCCAACTGTAATAGCAGTACTTACAGCATTAGCAGTTACTTTAAGTGGAACAACATATTATTTAGTACATAGAATAATCTTAAATAATGATGCATATTTTTATGCAGATGTATATGACTATATTGGACACGAACCAGAATCACAAGATAAAGGAATAATTGCATTTCCAGCATATATGAATGTAGAAGGAGATTTACACGCACATCATTTAGATACAATGTTTGCACTTACAATGTTAGCTTTATTACTTCAATATATGCTTTCTAATGATGATGAAACTAAAAGAAATAAATATTTAAACTTAAATATAATACTAATAGGCATTTTACTAGGCATTCAAACGATGACTAATTATTGGGACTTACCAATTTATTTAGTTATTGCAAGTATAGTTATAACAGTAAAAAACTTTATAAAATATAAAAAACCAAAAGAAAAGGTATTAGTAACTTTAGCACAGCTAATAGAAATAATTTTATTACAAATAATTGTAACATTTTTATTTTCAAAAAATTTATACATTAGTGCTACACATGTATATTTTACAAATATAATGTCACCATTAAATAAATTAGCGGTTTTGTGGCTAGTACCATTTACATGTATTTTTATTGAAATTTTTGCACAACTATTTAATTTCTTTAAAGAAAAAAAGGGCAGCATATTTCAATATATTAACAAAATGAATTTAGCAGATATATACATAATAATTTTAGGATTATGTGCAATAGGTTTAGTAATTTTACCTGAAATAATATATTTAAAAGACATATATTCAGATGAATATAAAAGAGCAAATACCATGTTTAAATTAGTATTCAATGCAGTTACACTTTTTAATATTTCTATGAGTTATATATTAATTAAGTATTCTTGCAAAAAGACACATATAATTAGTAAAGCAGCTATACTAATTATTTTAGTAATATTTATAACAACATTTGGATATGGCATAAATGCTATAAATTATGGAACAGAAAACTTTTCAGGTGAACATTATGATTTAAATAGTAATGCAGAAGGATATATATATGAAAATTTACCAGATGATTACAATGCTATTCAATGGATTAAGCAAAACATAGATAAAAATTCTGTTATATTAGAGCTTCCAGGAGATAGTTATACAACAGATTCTAGAATATCTGTATTTACTGCAAATCCTACTGTATTAGGATGGTATGCTCATGAATGGGTATGGAGGGCAGTAAACTATAATGTACCAGATGATGTAGCAGAAAGGTGGAATGCAATTTATAAACTATATCAATCTAATGATAAAGAAACAATAGAATATTTTATTAATAAATATAATATATCATATATTTATATTGGAAATGTGGAATTTAATGAACTTAAGGAAGATATACAATTAGATACATTATTAAGTTTAGGAGAAGTTGTATATAAAAAAACAGAAGGTTATAAATTAAATCCAGTATACATTATAAAAGTAAAATAAAATATAATAAAATTTCAAAAAATAGCCATAATAATATTGAAAAATATTAAAAGGAGGCTATTTTTTATGGATAATAACCAAAAAATTAATTGTACAGTAACAAGTTGTAAACACAATAATAAACAATACCAGGAGTGCAAATTAGAGCAAATAATAGTTACACCAATTATAGGTTGTGAAACAAAACAACCAGATGAATCTATGTGTAGTAGCTACAAGTTTGAATCAGAAAATCAATAAATATAAATAGTTATATTACAATAAAGCTTAAATAGTACTAGTTTTCTTGTTTTTTAAATGCCCGTTGCTAGGCAGCAAGCTCAAAGAAGAATATTCAGAACGGGACCTTTCAAAACTGCGAAAATAGTACTATTTAAGCTATTTAACTATAAAAACATTAATTAATAACAATGCTTCCTATTAATTCTTACATACTATTGACTTTTGTTATAATTAGAAATAAAATGATACCATATAAAAAGGAGGAATAATTATGTCATTAGTTACAACTAAAGATATGTTTGAAAAATCAATGAAAGAGCATTTTGCTATTCGGAGCATTTAATGTTAATAATATGGAAATTATACAAGCTATTGTAGATGCGGCAAATGAAGAAAAATCGCCAGTTATATTACAAGCATCTTTTAGTGCTATAAAATATGCAAGAATTGGTTATTTAAGAAAAATGGTGGAAGCAGCTTTAGAAGAATATGATATTCCATTAGCCCTTCACTTAGACCATGGGCCAGACTTTGAAACTTGTAAAATGTGTATAGATAACGGCTTTTCATCTGTAATGATAGATGGATCTAAATATAGTTTTGAAGAAAATGTTGAGTTAACTAAAAAAGTAGTAGAATATGCACATAGTAAAGGTGTAGTAGTAGAAGCAGAACTTGGAAAACTTGCAGGAATTGAAGATGATGTTAATGTATCTGACTCAGATGCAATGTATACAAACCCAGATGAAGCAAAAGAATTTGTAGAAAGAACAGGCTGCGACTCTTTAGCAATAGCAATAGGCACAAGTCATGGAGCATATAAATTTAAAGGTGAAGCAAAATTAAGATTTGATATTTTAGAAAAAGTAAAAGAAAAACTTCCTAATACACCTATTGTATTACATGGTGCATCTACTGTAATACCAGAATTAGTAGAAATGTGTAATAAATATGGTGGAAATATTCCAGGTGCTAAAGGTGTACCAGATGAAATGCTTCATGAAGCAAGTTTAAGAGGTGTTTCAAAAATTAATGTAGATACAGATTTACGTTTAGCAATGACAGCTGCAATAAGAAAAGTATTTGTAGAAGAACCAGAAGCTTTTGATCCAAGAAAATACATGACACCTGCAAGAGATTTAATTAAAGAAACTGTTAAACACAAAATTAGAGATGTATTTGGTTCAAGCAATAAAGCGTAAAATGTTTTAAATGTTATTATATAATAATTATAATTAAATTGAATTGAAGCTTAAATAGTACTATTTTTCGCAGTTTTGAGAGGTCCCGTTCTGAATTTGCTTCTTTGAGCTTGCTTCTTTGGCGGGCATTTGAAAAACAAGAAAACTAGTACTATTTAAGCTATTTAACTATAAAACAATTAACTAGCATCGTTTTAAAAGTAATGCTTTTTAAACTCTTTTTCCAAATTCTTTTTGAATCCTCATTTGAGCATCCTTTTTGGCAATGTCTTCACGCTTATCATATAATTTTTTGCCTTTGCCAATTCCTAATTCTAATTTAATAAAATTTCCAGAAAAATACAAACTCATAGGAACTAAAGTGTAGCCTTTTTGCTTTATTAAACCGAACTAACTTATTAATTTCGCTTTTATTTAATAAAAGCTTTCTATCACGTAAAGGATTTTTATTAAAAATATTTCCTTGTTCATAAGGACTTATATGCATACTATAAACATATGCTTCACCATTTTTTATATTTGCATAACTATCTTTTAGATTAACTTTTCCATTTCTAATAGATTTAATTTCAGTTCCAGAAAGTACAATACCCGCTTCAATTGTGTCTGTAATTGTATAGTTATGTTTTGCTACAGGATTAGTAGCTACAATTTTTTTAGACATATGCAAAACTCCTTTAAAAAATTTTATATGTATAAATATTATAACATGTGTGTCAAGAAAATAGAACACACATGTTATTTTAAAATTTATTCACGATCATCGTCGTCATCATCATTATAATAAGTTGTTACATTAGTATTTTGTTTAGCATAAAACATAACTAATGCTACAATTACTATACCAACAATTGCTATAACTAACCATGTCCATACATTATTTGAAACTCCTGTAAGTAATCCAGCACCATCTGTATCTGAACCTGTTCTAGTAGCTGTATAATCTCCAGTACCAGTTGTTCCAGTACCTTCATCCATTCCGCTCATTCCATTTTGTGTATCGTTAGTTAAATTTTTAGCACCATCTCCAATAGCATTTATACCGCTTCTAATACCATTTGCAGCATCTTTACCTGCATCTTCAATTGCATTTTCAGCTCCACCAACAAAGTTTCTAACATCATTTGCAGCATTCTCCATACCATTATTAGCAGCAAATGTATAAGAAAAAGTTAAAAGTGAAATAATAGTTAATAAAATAGTACTAATTATTAATTTCTTTTTCATAATATTTTACAACCTCCTTTTTAAAAATTTGAGTCAGAAATTGCTCAATATTATTATTAAATTTTTATTGTAAAATATTCTGATAAAAAGTGGAAAGATATAAAAAAAGATGGCTTAATTTACCATCTTTTAAAAAATTAATTTTTTAAACGTATTATAATTGCAATAGCTAGTAGAATTATTATTACACCAACTGTAATTAATAATATATTAATTATATTGCTAGCACTTAGACCAGATTCTGGAGCAGTAGATATACTACTTGGATTTAAAGTTTCTGTAGTAGAATCAGTATCAAAAATATCACCAGGAATTTCAGTATTTTCATCAAATACTGTATTTTCATCTACTTCATTTTGTATACCATTAACATTATTATTGTCATCTTCTACAATATTAGTTTCATCATTTTGTAAATTAAAATCAATATCTGTTGCGTAGATATAACTCATACAAAAACTAAATAAAATTAAAAATATAAATAAAACTTTTAAAACTTTTTTTGTCATAATAAACCTCCTTGAATAAACTAAAAAGCTATTCCTTTTCATAAGTTACTATATAATCATACACAATAAAAAGTAAAAAGTCTATATTTTTTTAAAAAATAATTTATAAAAACATACATATTATAAATAATTTATGATAAAATTCATACATAATTTTAAAAATATGGAGGTCAAAATGAAGGCTTTAATAACAGGTGCGTCATCTGGAATTGGTAGAGATATGGCAAGAGAATTAGATAAAAAAGGTTATGATTTAGTTCTTGTTGCAAGAGATAAAGAAAAATTAGAAGAAGTTAAAAATAGTTTAAAAGGTAATAATATTCAAATATTTGCAATGGATTTAGCAGATTCAGAAAATTGCAAACATTTATATGAAAATGTAAAAGATATAGATATATTAATAAATAATGCAGGTTTTGGAGTATTTGGCAATTTTACTGAAACAGATTTAGAAAAGGAATTAAACTTAATTAATACAAATATCACAGCGGTTCATATATTAACTAAATTATATTTAAAAGATATGATTAATAAAAATAGTGGTCATATTTTAAATGTAGCATCAATTGCAGGATTTATGCCAGGTCCTTTAATGGAAAGTTACTATGCATCTAAGGCTTATGTTGTAAGGCTTTCAGAAGGAATAAGAGCAGAGCTTCAAAAAGCTAAATCAAAAGTAAAAATTAGCTTACTTTGCCCAGGACCAGTTAATACTAACTTTAATAATGTTGCAGGTGTCAAGTTTAATTTGTACTCTTTAAGCAGCCCAAAAGTGGCAAAATATGCAATAAATAAAATGTTAAAAAATAAATTTATGATTGTTCCAGGTATTGGTATAAAAATATTAAGAGTATTATCTAAAATATCTCCTAATAATATAACAGCTAAAATGGTATATTTAATGCAAGAAAGAAAAAGAGGGTAAATATAATGAAATTTTACTATAATAAACTAGTTAGAGATAACATAATTGGAAATATTGAAAGAAAAGGCCATATATGCGAGTATAGAAAATTAAGCAATGAAGAATATAGGCAAGAACTTGACAAAAAACTATTATAAGAGGCAAAAGAGGTAATCGAAGCTCACAGTACAGAAGAATTAGGCGATTTAATGGAAGTTATAGAAACAATTATGAAAGAACATAATATATCTTTTGAAGAAGTAAAGCAAACAATGCAAAAAAAGAGAAATTCAAATGGGGCTTTTAATGATAGAATATTTTTAATTTCAGTAGATGAAAAAGACAAGGAAGGGGAATAAGGAAAGATGTGTTTTTTGACAATTAACATAAAAAATGATATAATAAAATTAGTACAAATGCTGATAAAATATGCTAGGAGGGAATATAATGCAAACAAGATCAGCAGTTATAACAGAGGTGGATGCCAATTATCAACAGGGACGGGAAAGGAAGGTGTGGATGCAACTCAATTGTGAGGAAGCATTTCCAATTCACCATGTGTTCTCTGTAGATTATTTAGCAGACTCAACGAGAATAATCGAAATTATGAAATTTGCCAAAGTGAAAGAGATGGAAGATCTTGTAGGAAAAAAAGTCAGGGTCGTTGTAGAACAAGATGGAGTTTATACTAGACCCATTGCTATCGGTTCAGAAAGAAAAAACAGGTTCATTGATCTGTCTGGTGGCGAATTCCCGGTATCAGAGCGTAGAGTTTTCATACGCCATAAGCTAGCAAAAAAACTAAGGATGTTTACTAACAACCTTAAAATTAAAATTCAAAAGAGGGTGTCCTAGAATAGGCCCCTGAAAGCAAAAATTCCAGTGAAAATCGCTGGAATTTTTGTGTATAAAATATTATTTAAGATTAAATACAAGGCTTAAATGCCTTGTATTTTTGCATAAAAAATGGTAAAATAATAAATGCAAAGGAGAAAATAAAATGTTCAAAATTCATTCAGAATATAAACCAACTGGTGACCAGCCAGAAGCAATAGAATATTTAAGCAAGCGGCGTAAAAGAAGGTAAAAAATTTCAGACTTTACTTGGTGTAACTGGAAGCGGAAAAACTTTTACAATGGCAAATATAATAGAAAAAGTGCAAAAGCCAACACTTGTTTTAGCACATAATAAGACACTAGCTCGGGCAACTTTATAGCGAGTTTAAGGAGTTTTTCCCAGAAAACAATGTGGAATACTTTGTTTCATATAATGGTTACTAAAAAAATTAGTGTTGTTTAGTACCGTATAATGCTAGAGAATACAAGGAAAAACGGACGAACTATCATTAGTTGATATTAGATAATATTAAGCAAATAAAATGAAATTTGTGACCTTTATTAGTCCTGATTCGTCCCTAACAAAATAATGCAAAAATTTAATATAAATATGATTATTGAAATAATATCTAACATACAGAGCTAATTTAGAAATAAGTTAGCTTTTTTTGTTGCCTCAGAAAGAGAGGTAAAAATGGAAAAAGAAAATGACTTTGAATTAACTAATGAAGAATTAAAAAGATTTATTAAGACACAAAGAAAAATATATTGTTTAGAAGAATATTATTCTTTAAGAAGACAATTATTAAATGAAGTAATTAAAATAATAGATTTATTACAACAACTAAAATTAACAATTTCAAATCATAAAAAAATTAAAAAAGTAATAAATAAATATGCTAAACAATATAAAAACGAAAAAGATGTAAAAAATCTTTTTATAAAACTGAACAGACAAGAAAAAATGTTAGGTTGCAACTATATTGCATCAGTAATGAATTTTATGGAGTTAGTATATAACATTTTGAATACAGAATATTTTGAAAAAGATTTAACATCTATGGAAGAATGGTATTCTTTTGAATTTGACGATATGATTTTAGTTAATGATGTTATAAAAAATTTACTGAATTTTGATACACAAAACTTAACTGAACAAGATGTTTTAAAATCATTAAACTATGCAATAGAAAAATATATAGATTGTATAAATAATGATACTAATTATATAGATACATTTGATTCATCATTTCCTTTTGTTCGAATTGATAAAGTAGAACAGGAGGAAGATAATGAGTAAAATTATAGCAATAGCAAATCAAAAGGGTGGTGTTGGTAAAACAACTACCACTTTTTCTTTAGGAGTAGCACTTTCAAAAAAGGGTAAAAAAGTTTTGCTTATTGATACAGATCCTCAAGGAGACTTAACTACATGTATGGGATTTTATAATCAAGATGATTTGAAAAGTACCATAGGAACTTTAATGTCTGACACAATTCAAGATTTAGATACAAATATAGAAAGTGCTATTCTTCATCATAAAGAAGGTATAGATTTAATTCCTTCTAATTTGGATTTGTCTGCATTGGAAATGTCATTAGTAAATGCTATGAGTCGAGAATTTACTTTAAAAAACACTATTAGCAGTATTAAAGAAAAATATGATTATATTTTAATTGATTGTATGCCTAGTTTAGGAATGATAACAATAAATGCACTAGCATGTAGTGATGAAATTATAATTCCTGTTCAAGGAGAGTATTTAGCAGCAAAAGGAATGGGACATTTAATGCAAACTGTATCTAAAGTTCATAAACAAATAAACCCTAATTTAAAAATAGGTGGGGTATTACTTACACTTGTAGATAAAAGAACTAATTTATCTAAACAAGTAAGAGATACTTTAGAAGAAAATTATGGACAGCATGTAAAGATATATAATACAGAAATTCCTAAAGCTATAAATACTGCCAAATCAACATCAACAGGGAAGAGCATATTTGAGTTCGATAAAAATAGTTCTGTAGCTAATGCTTATATGAATTTAGCGAAGGAGGTATTAGATTATGAAAGAAATAAATCAAGAAATGAAACTTCCAAAGTTAGATGATTATTTTACAACTCAAGAAGAAAGAGATTATGACAAAGCAGAGAAGATTGAGATAATTCCAATTGAACTTATTGATGATAATCCTAATAATCCATATCGTGTAGATATAGATGAAAAGTTGTTAGAAATGGCAGAAAGTATAAAACAATATGGAGTTTTAGAACCAATTGTTATTCGCCCAAAGGAAAATGGAAGATATGAGCTTGTGGCAGGACACAGGAGAAAATTAGCTAGTATTATTGCAGAAGAGAAAAATATAATAAGTAGAGTGAAGCATTTAACTGATGATGAAGCAACAATACTTATGGTAGATAGTAATATTCAGAGAGAGGAGGTTTTACCAAGTGAAAAAGCTTTTGCTTTTAAACTAAAGTTGGAAGCTTTAAAGCATCAAGGTAAGAAAATAGATGGAACAACTTTGTCGCCAATGGATACAAAGATAGATTCAGCACAAATAATTGCAGATGAAAATAATGAAAGTAGGGCTCAAATATTTAGATATATTAGACTTACTTACTTAATAAAAGAATTATTAGATGAAGTTGATAATAAAAGAATTGCATTTAGACCAGCAGTAGAACTTTCTTATTTAGATGAAGAATATCAATATGTTGTTTTAAATAAATTACAATATGACGAGGTATCTCCAAGTTTAAGTCAAGCAATTACACTGAAAAAAATGCAACAAGAAGGAACTATTAGTGAAGAAAAAATTGAAGAATTATTAGATAAAGAGAAGCCTAATCAAAAAGATTTTATAAAAATACACAACGACAAGATTGATAAATATATACCAAAAAAAGTAAAAGAAACAGGAAATATAGAAGATTTTATAATTTTGTGTGTCCAAGAACATAATAAGAGAGAAAAAATGCGACAAGAACGAGAAAATAGATAAATGTGTATGACATTTGTGTGTCCACATTACAAAGTTTTCCCTTACAATCCCTTTTAAATACTTACTATATACATACTAAAAAAAAGTAATATTATTTATATTATTATTTACACATTTGATGATTAAATTAAATTTATTATAATTAAGCTATAAGGAGATGATTTAATTATGAAAAATAAAAAAACAAATATTTTATTAATGTTTACTCTTATTATAGCATTGGTTATAGTAATTGCTGTAATGGAAAAAGAAGAGATTGTAACTTTTGAAAAAGAAGCTGTAGGTATGAATAATGAAATGCTTCATGAAAAGCAAGATTTAGAAAATGAAATTTTAGAAGTTAATAGTAATCAATATAATTTTGCTTTAGAAAACAGTAAAGAGATAAATCGAAATGTAATTTCAGAGAATACTAATACAGAAAACAATAATACTGATAGCTTAAATAACGATAATACAAAAACAGATAATGTTAAAACGCAACAAGTTAATAAAAAAACAACAACTTCAAAGAGTAAAACAGAGACAAAAGGTGAAACAATTGATAATAAAAAAACAAATAAAACAACAAAAACAGAAAAAAATATTAGTCAATTAAATAAAAAAGATGAGGAAATAAAACAAAATAAAAATGAATCAAATATCGAAAAAAAACAAAATGCTGAAAATATTGAAAATTGTATTCATGATGAAAAAATATGGTTTAATACTTATGAAGATGCATTAGCGAATATTGATAAAGTTTTTAATGACTGGCAAGCTAAATATGATGCTGGAGAAATTTCAAAAGAGGAATTATTCCATAAATGTCCTATTGGCTATGAAATTTTTCGCTGTAAATGTGGCAAATATAAAGTAATTTTTCAATACTCATAAAGCACTAAAATTTGATTTATAAAATATAAATTGTTAGGAGTTAAGTATATATAATCTTAACTCTTTTTTTATGTATAAAAGGAGGAAAATATGAAAATATTAAAAAGAAATGTTAAAAAAATAATATCATCATTGTTACTAATAATTACAATATTTAGTACAATGTTTACAAATTTACAAATGGTATTTGCAGCAACAGGTAATTATATATCTAGAATATATGAAACTGAATTTGAAGATAATATAGGTTCAAAAATATTTAAAATTAGGGTGCAAGGAGATGATATTCCAGCCTTAAAAGAAAGTGGTTTTGGACAAGTAGCTTTTTGCCTTAATCACCACATGGATCATCCAGAAACATACACAGACTTTAACAAATCTACAGATTTTACAACCGATGCAGACTTCGTAAATAGTGCTAGACTTGCATTTCTAGGTTATTATAGATATAGTAATGCAGATGGTAATGCAAAACAATCTGAAACAGGAAGAAATGACTCTACACAATATGCTTATACAGCACTTACAATTTGGCAAAAATTAGGTCAAGTTCCAGACAATTATTCTTTAGGAAGTGATTTTAACACATTTAAGTCTGAACTAATGGATGAATTCAATAAATGGAACACTCTTCCAAGTTTTAATGGAAGTACACAAACTTTAGAAATTGGTCAAAGTTCAAAAATTAAAGATACTAACGGAGTATTAAAATATTATGAAAGTTTTAACTATACTAAAGATGGTGTTACATTTAAACATACAAAAGGTAGTGATGATTTAGAATTATCAGTATCACAAGACATTTCAACAGATAGTGTTCTATTAAGTGCTACTGATGCAAAAAATCATAATATGGGAAAATATATAAATAAAACACCAGTAAAAACTAACTTTGTTTTAACACCTTTATCTTCAGATAAAACTCATCAAAGATTTATAGTTTCTTATGGTTATAATGATCCTAAATATTTATCATTAACAGTTAGTGTGAATTTATTTGGTAGATTAGAATTAAAAAAATTAGGAAGTAATGGAGAACTGCTAGATGGAGCAGTATTTCAAGTTACAGGACCTGATAACTATAATCAAACAGTAACAGTTGATAGAGGAGAAATCGTTCTAGAAAATTTAAAACCTGGTACTTATAGTATAACAGAAAAAACAGCACCAGAAGGATATATACTAGATACAAAAACATATAGAGTAGAAGTTAAAGCTAATGAAACAGCAACTCAAACAATTACTAATAATGAACCAACAGGAACATTTACACTTACTAAATATAATTCAGATAAATCAGCAAAGATTACAGGAGTAAAATATCATATATGGAATGATAATGAATATAGTCAAGATGTATTAACAGATTCCAATGGGACTATTAAAGTTGAAGGTCTTAAATTAGGAAAATATTATTATCAAGAAGTTGAAACTGTAGAGGGCTATTTATTAGACAGTAAAACTTATACCTTTAATTTAGACTATGAAGATCAAGAAACATCTGTTGTTTTTGCTAATGCAGAGAAAACAAACTATGAACCAACTGGTGAAATAAAAATAGAAAAAACAGATAAAGACACTGGAAATGGAAAAAGAGTAGATGGAACTTCTCATCATGGAGATGCTTCTATAAAAGGTGCAGTATATCCTTTGTTTGCTGCAAATGATATATACAATGTTGCTGGAACAGTAAAATATTTTTCAAAAGATGAGCAAATTGCTACTTTTACATTTAATGAATTCGGTGTTGCAACAATAAAAATAACGAATACATCAACACCTGCTAAGTTAAAAGTTGAGAAAAATTCATTATGTGGATTACCTATGGGAAATTATTATAGCAAAGAGGAAGTTGTTCCTACTGGTTATAATAAGGACACAAACATATATAACTTTACACTTGCTTACGAAAATTCAACAACACCTATTATAAAAACGAGTGGAACAGTAATAAATCAGGTTCAAACTGCACCATTCGAGGTTATTAAGGTAAGTACAAATTCTAATTCAACAGCAGAAGTAGTGGCAGACGCAGAATTTACAGCTATCTTATCAAAATATGTAGATTTTTATGGAAGTTTTGATGAAGCATTAAAACATTTAGATGAATATGCCGAAGATGAGTATTCAATTTTTAGAACAGAAAGTAATGGACATGGTGTTTCAAAAAGATTAGCTTATGGAATATACACTACTAGAGAAACATATACTCCTAGCCCAGAAATAAATACAGTTGAAGATTTCTATGTTACTATTGATCAAGATAGTAATACTCCTATTAAAGAATTAGTGGAAAATGATTCTCCTTTTGAGGCATACATTAAAATGCAAAAACAAGATAAAAAAACAGGAAAGTTTGTAACATACTCTAATGCTACATTTAAATTAGAAAAATTAAATGAAGATAAAAAAACATGGGAGAAAGTACAATGTAAAGTTGGAGATCAATATTTTGAAAATTGGACAACAAATAATGATGGAATTGCAAAGACAGAAACAAAACTTGAAGCTGGAACTTATAGATTATCTGAAATAAAGATTCCAACAGGTTTTATTGAACTAGATGAAAAAATAACTTTCAAAGTTGATAATAGAAATTCTACTTTAAATTACGATAACGATTGGGATGCTTGGATTACTGTTACAGCTAAAAACGAACAACCAACAGGAAAATTAGAAGTTAAAAAATCAGTTGATTTAAGAAAAGATGTAGATAAAACATTAATAAATGATATAGATTATACTAAAATATCATTTAAATTAGTAGCAGATGAAGATATAATTGATTATGCAGATGGAAGTGTTATCTATGAAAAAAACAGAATAGTTGATACCTATTATTTAGATGAAAATGGAACATTATCAGTTTCTGATTTACCAATGGGAAATTATTATTTTCAAGAAGTTACTACAATAGAAGGAGCAGTCCTTAATGAAACTAAATACAAAGTAGCATTTGAACAAACCGATAATACTACTAAAGAGTATGTAGTAAAATTAAATATTGAAAATAAAACTACTTGTGTAGAAATTAGTAAAACGGACATTACTGGAGAGCAAGAAGTAGTTGGTGCAAAATTAACAATTACAGATCAAGATGGAAATATAATTGATAGTTGGGTATCTACTAATAAAACTCATAAAATAGAAGGACTAAAAGTAGGTCAAACTTATAATCTTATAGAAGAAAAAGCACCAGACAAATATGTAAAAGCTACAGCAATAAAATTTACTATTCAAAATACAGGAGATATACAAAAAGTAATAATGATAGATAAGCAAGTTGAAATGACTAAAACTGATATTGCAGGAGAAGAAGTAGTTGGTGCAAAAATGCAAGTATTAGACACAGAAAGAAATGTAATAGATGAATGGGTTTCTAAAAAAGAACCACACAAGATTAGTGGACTAGAAGAAAATAAGGATTATATCTTACATGAAGAAGTAGCTGTAGATGGA
>CANQUT010000028.1 GCA_947627105.1 uncultured Clostridia bacterium | reverse complement strand
TTACATTAACATTTAGCAATATAGAGAAAATTTTAAAATTTAAATTATGTGCTTCTGCATACAAATATAGGACATACTTTTTAAATAATAATCCTGGAATGATAGGAGAAACATGGTATTCTCAAGGGTATAAAGTTAAAAAAATAAATATGAAAGAACAAAAAATAGAGTTTATTAAAGTTAATTATAAACGAACAAAGATTGCAATTCCTAAATTTATGTACAGAATTGATTTACCACCTGAAATGGTTGAGGAAGCCAGAAAATTTTTCTTGCATTTGAAGGAAAAATATAGAATTAAATAAATTATTTAAGTATTACTATCCTACTTTTTCAACAAATGGAAGTGTAGAAATTACACTTCCATTTGTCTTTATATAGATAAATATATTAGTTTACTAGTATAATTATATTTTACATTGAATTTAAAGAAATTTTCTAAAATTGATATTCTACATTGAAAAGGGATACTATTGTTTTCTAATTTATTATTGTTATAGTGCACATCATATTCTTTTCCATTATAGATAAATCCTTTTAATTTCCCATATTTATCATATTTCTTTTCAATTCCGTCTACATTATTTAATATTATATTAAAATTTATTTCATATTCTTTTAATTCTAAATTATATGTTGCTGTTTCTTTTTCAATATAGTTATTATTTAAATAGATATTTAATTCTTTAGGTTTCCATATACTATATATTTCTTCATTTGTAATATTTTTATCTTCTATATCATTACTTTGTAAATAATCAATATATAAATATTTAATATTATATATATATTCGTCTAAACTTATATTATAAATATTATTTTGAACTTCTGTACTCCAATTATCCAATTTTAAATATCCATTAAAATAAACATTGTTTTTCTTAATTATTTTATTTATTCTTTTAGAGATATAGTCATTACATTCATATATTTCTTTTACTGCTTGTGATATTTCTGAATAATTTTTTATTTCTATACCATACCTTAATTTATAAAATTCATAGTTATTGGATATATTGGTATCATCTTTATATTTTAAGTTCGTTCCTGGAAAATTACTCATATACTCTAGTAATATTTGTTTTATTAGATAATCTTCATAATCGTTATATTGAGTAAAATTTTTTTGAATTGCTTTAAAAACAATATTTTTATTATTTTTAGGAGATATTTTATATTCTATTTCATTTTTATTAATGTTTTTTTCATCAATGATAACGAAGTCCTGAGAGTATTGATTTTTCAATTGCTCTAGTATATCTGTTTCAGTATCTACTTTTAAAGAATTAAAAAACGCAACTAAAAATAACAAAGTGAATATTAGCAAAATAAAGAAAATAACGACTAGTGGCATAGCTGTTACTACACTAAATATACTGGTTATTTTAGAGAATTTTTTTGCTTGTGATTTTATATCTTCATTTTCATAAAATATATTATTTTCTTCCTTTGAAGCATTCCATTCTTCTAATTTTTCCCAATCATTTTTATTATCCATTTTTATTTCTCCACAATAATTTTTATGACTATATTTTATATTATTTGGATTCATTTAGCAATAATAATTAAAAGTTTTAGGCAACTAAAATTTAGATAAAACACATATAAACAAGTTGGTTATTTACAATTGCTTAATTTTATGCTATATTTTAATCAAATAAGTGGGAAGTATTTAGGAGGTATTAATGGAAGATAAATCAAATTCTAATTTAGATTTTTTTGAATTGACCAATAACGGAAAAGTTGTTGCATCAGAAAGTAAAATAAAATGGCTATTTATTAGAAATTATACAATAATATCATTGGTATTTTTCACAATATATAAAATAATTTTCAATGTATTAGATATGAAGTTTTTAGATGTGTTTAATGAATCTTTTCAATGGACTAATAGATTAATTATGACAGACATACCTAAGTTTGTTAGTTTGCTAATTAATAGGTCATATACTATTTTGATAAGTTCTATAATTATAATTTTATGCAGTATTATATATACATTTGTGAGTTCAATACTTATTTTTAAAAAATATAAAATTAAGAAAAATGATAAGAAAAATATAATGAAAGCAGTAGCAATAATACAATTAATAATTTTTTTAGTTTTAATGTTTGACATTAGTGTAGCTTATATTAACCATACAAAAACATGTGCTGACTGGAAACCAATAATACAAAAGATAATTGATAAATCAAGCAATACAGAAGTAGTAAATTATAATGCAGATAACTATGTAAATAAAGTATATACAACCAATATAACACAATTTTTTATAATATTACTTATAAATATATTTTATAGTATATTTTGCTTTAAGTGTCAGGAAAAAATTGTAGAAAAAAACTGCATATAATTTTTTTAATTATATGAATTATAAAAAATAAGGTCGACTAGAAAACTATTAAATAAATTGACTGCATACACTAGGTATGATATATTATTATTATAAAAAGGAATTTTATTTTTGAAGGAGAATTAATTTATGAAAAAAAGTATAAAAGTAATTCTAATAATTTTAATTGTTTTAGTGATTGTTGTATTAGTTGATACAATGCAAGCAAAGATATTTGATAATAGCCCTTTAATAAAAATACGATATAATCGTGATGGTGGAAATGTAGATTATATTGATAAAGGAATTTTTGTATATACTTATGTTTTTACTAATGGGGAAAAAGTAACAGTTTATCGATGGGAAAAATATGCCCCACCAGAAGAAGTATCAGTAGATCTTGAAGCAAACAAAGAACAATCATTTTTTGGTAAAGTTATTGAATCTAATCAATCATATATTATAGTAGAGCCAAATGAAAATGAAGAAATAAGAAAATCATCAGATAAAATAAATATTGGATTAGGAGAATATAATGATGCACTTTATGAGGTAGGAACTAATGTAAAAATAACCTATGAAGGATCTATAATGGAAAGTTATCCAGCACAGGTTGAGGCAACAAAAATCGAAATAAAATCAGCTGAAGATTTTGAAATACTTTTTAAAGATAGGCAGCCAATCGATAGTTATAATAAAATTTATGCTATATTAGATAAATCGGAAACAAATAAATATGATTATACTATATATGCATATGATGGAAGTGTAAATATTAGAATTGATGGAGAGGAATATTCATTAAAAGAAGCATTATTACAAAATAAAATAACAATGGAAGAAATTATAGCAAAAGCTAACAAGGACTTTCCAGATGCAGAAATTTATAAAGATGGTGGAAGTATGGAGTATCATTATGATAATTATACAATTATTAAGTATCATACAATAGATGGAAATAGGGATGTTTATATTGGTACTAAAGATATGACAATAAATGATTTAGAAATTTAACAGATACATAAATTTATATGAGCAGGTGAGGTATATTTACATTCACTTGCTTTTTTGATATACTTTTATTAAATGAATTATAAGCATATTCAAATTTACATTTACTGAGCAAAAATTTATAGGAGAATATTGAAATGAGTAATGAAATAACAGTAAAATTAAAATGTAATATAACTGAAATTGAACAAATATTAAAAGATAAAAATTTCACAATAACCAAGAATTATTTACTAGATGATACATATTATATACCACAAAACATTGATGTTAATGCATTATCTGTAAGAGAAATACTAAATAAGGCAATATTATTAAGAAATATAGAAGAACACTTCGAAGGTATGCAAATAAAAAAGTATATAAAACTTACATGTAAGAAAAAGAAATTTGCTGAAAATGGAGATATAATATATCAAAGTAAATCAGAATGTGAAGTAACAGAGATAGAAGAAGCAAAAAATTTTATTGAATCAATAGGCTATAAAAAAATAATGAATATAAAAGAAAATGGAACTATATTTACAAATGGAGAACTAGAGATAAATCTAAAAGATATAATAAATGGAGACCAGCTAATAGAAGTAGAAACAAATAAAAACAATAAAAAATTCGATACAATTGATAAACTAAAAGAAGAAATAGATAAGTTAAAAATCCCAATAGATACAAGTGATTATTTCGTAAAAAAGGCAGAAATAGAACTTGAAAAAGTGCTAAAGTAAAGGACAAACTTGCATAATTTTACATAATGTGTTATAATGACATTTGTGAAAGGAGTTTTCACTATGTCAAATACTAATTTCAATTTATATAAAATTTTTTGTGTGGTTGCTGAAACGGAAAGCTTTAGTAAGGCAAGTGATATTTTATGCCTAACTGAACCTACAATTAGTTCACACATAACTAAGTTAGAAAATAACTTGGGTGTAAAATTATTTTATAGAGAGAACAAAGGAACAACCTTAACAAAGGTTGGAAGAGAATTATATAATTCAGTACATAATGAAATTAAAGAAATAGAATTTGCAGAAAATTCAGTAATACAAGATAGTGATATTTCAAAAGCAAAAATTACAATTGGATGTCCTTCACATATTGCTATTTCATATTTGGCAAAGTGCATAACTAAAATAAAAAAAGATTATCCAAACTTAAAAATAGATGTCATAGGCGAAACAGGATACGAAAACCTAATTCAATTACTAGAAAAACACAAAGTTGATTTTGTTATTATGGGAATTGTTCCAGAGACTAAAGCAGAAATGCAAGTAAAAGAATTAAAAGAAATTGAAAATATACTTATTTATAAAGAGCCACTAAAAATAATAAATATGAAAGAATTAGAAAACTATAAATATATATTAAATTATAAAGAATCTAGTTCTACAAAAGAACTATTAGAAGTATTAAAAAAATATGATGTTCAAATTCAAGCAGATATACAATCAGATATTACAGAAATGAGAATAGAAGAAGTAAAACAAGGTCAAGGCATAGGATATGTTATGAAAGATGCTGTCGAAGAATCAATAAAAGATAAAGAGCTTTATGAAGTTAAACTTCCAATTCAATTACCTAAAATGAAGGTAAATGTAGTTTATATGGAAAAATACTTAACAAAAATAGATAAAATATTTATAAAGAAATATTTAAAAGAAGGGTAAAAGGGGTATTCAATAAGAATATCCTTTTTCTTATATAGAAAAAAACTATAATGAGTTAGATTTTTTCAAATATACTTTTTGCTTATCCTGGTATATAATAACGATGATAAAAAAAGAAAAGAGGTTAAAAAATGGAAAGGCAAAAAGTATGTTGGAAAATAACAACAAGATGTAATCAAAATTGCAAATACTGTTTTGGATTTTCTAACATTGGAGAATTAGATTATGACAAAAATGGAAAAGTATTAGAACATCTTGCAAATAATGGTGTAACAGATATAACATGGACAGGTGGAGAAGCTATTCTTTACCCACAATTAAATAAACTATTAAAAAAAGCAAAAGAAAATGGAATATATAATAAATTAGTTACAAATGGAATTTATTTATCGCAAAATGACAATGAATATACAAAAGACATAATAGACAATTTAGATTCCATAAATTTATCTATTGACTCAATTTCAAACGATATAAACTTAGAACTAGGAAAAGAAAATAATCATTTTGAATTAATTAAGCAACTTTTAGAAAAAATAAAAGATAAAAATGTAAAGATTGCTATAAACACAGTAGTAAGCAAGAAGAACATTGATAAACTTGAAGAATTAGGAGAATTTTTAAATAATTATAAAATTGATGATTGGAAATTCTTGAAATTTATGCCTGTAAGAGAACGTGCTTTAATGAATAAAGAAGAATTTGAAATAACAGAAGAACAATTAGAGAAAAAAGTAAATTCATTAAGAAAATATGAAAACATAAAAAATGTTAGATATAAAAAACAAAAAGCATTTGAAAAAAGTATAGTTATTCTTCCAAATGCAGATATAATTATAACAGAAAATGGAATCGATAGATGCCTAGGAAATGCATTAGAACAAGAAAAGTTTAATTTAAAAGGTAGCTCTCCTACAGATAAAGTACGAATTTTAGTAACATATGACAATGAAAAAATTGCAGAAGACATAGTGAATATGATAAAAAATATAGGCTATACAGAAATAGTAGGAGTATGTACCAATGAACAAGATACATTAAACAAAATAATAAATTTAAAGCCAGAAATGGTATTTGCTAAATATGAAACTAACGGAATAAACGGATTAGAAATAGCAAAAAAGGCAGGAGAAACATTGGGAAAATGGAAGATGCCTATATTTAATATATTAGATAGCAAAAACGAAATAACGGAAAAAAATGCTGATCAACTTTCTGATATAGTAAAAACGGTTGGCTCAAAATTAAACTCTCTAATAAGAGAACCATATAATGATAGAATACCAGATATTATAAAAGATTACAAAGAAAATAAATATTAAAAAAAGAAAATGATTGGTGAAATTTTTTTCATTAATCATTTCTTTTTTTTATCTCTAAAATATGTTGATACTATTTCAATAAAATGTTTAGGAGTAGTATTGTCTTTATAGTCAAATAATTTAAACAATGGAAAAATATTTTTGTCAATATATCTATTATCCAAAGTAGATAAAGTATTTCTAATATTTTCTCTAACTTTATCATTAGTAGTATTATAATATTCAGCAATTCTTTTATATACATAGTTTTCTAAATCTTCCAATAGAAAAGGAAAATAATAGCAAGTAATAATTGATGCCATAAGGTAATTAGCACCTTTTGAAGATATGCTTATATTGAGTAAAAGAAAAATAGGTCTAATATCATCAAAAGTCAATTCATCTATTGCTAAAATAGGACTAATTTCATTTACAGTATCTAATGTTTGAGTAATATTAAAAGGCTTATTTAATATTTTATAAACTTTAGATAAATTTGGTAACTGATTAATAATATTGTTAGATTCATTTTTTGTAGCTACTACAATTGTGTAGCATTTATTAAAAATATCAGGTAATATAGAAATCCTATTAATTATATCTATGCAATTTGTAATGCCTAAGCTACTGCCGATAATAAGAATGTCAGGTTGTACAGTTGTATATTTATCTAAAACATCATTAACAGTAAAAGCATTATATATTAAAAATTTTTTATCATTTGTAAGGAATTGACAGAGGTTTTCACTATTTTTAACTTCTGCACTAGCAACAAGTATTTTAATCATAATCTATTAAACTCCAAACAATATAACAAAATATAAATTATTATATCACTTAGGTTACATAATTTCAATAGAAAAAATAATAAAATTGTAAAAAAATGTAAAAAAAATTACAAATACTAAAGTAAACATAACAAGTTAAGATAAGCTACAATTTTAATTGTATGCAATACAACTTTAATTCCAATTCAATTAAAAAATAAAAAAGCTTTATATAATATGCCAAATTTAATCAAGATTGGAAAAGGCTATACAAAAGAAAAAGTGTGTAAGATGTATAGTATTTTTTTATCTTGAGTTTTTTCATTAACAAAAAAGCCATTTGCAAATTTTGATTAAACGATTTGTTTGAAAGGCTTTTTTTAATGAATAAATGGTTTAACAAATTTATAGATCAAAATTGTCGCAGTCCACCATCTCCATTCAATTCAAAAAAATTGAATGGAGGTAAAGGATATGAAAAAAAAGAATTATTTAATTGAGAAACTTTCAAAGGAAGAAAAAGCATATATAAAGAGAACTGTTATGACAGCGAGAAATATATACTTTAGAGACAATTATGATGATATAAATAATACAACTATGCTTTTAAATGATGAAACAGCTATAGAAGAGGAATCTGTTCTAGAAAAGGTCTTAAATCGATGCCAAGAAGAAATTGAATCAGCAGTTCAGTTTGAAAATGTAATGTCAGATCCAAAATTATATAATATTGTAAAAGAGCTATCTTTAAAGGAAAAAGAGGTACTTTTTTATTTGTATAAAAAGCAAAAAACAATGAATGAAACAGCCCAGATAATGAATTTAACTAGAAAAACATTAAGAAAATATAGAAATGAAGCCCAAAAAAAAATAATAGAAAAATTAGTAAATGGAGGCAAATAGTTATGTTTAATGATTTTAGCTTGAATGATCAAGAAATTTTAAAAATTATTGACGATTACCAAAATTTAATAACTAAATACTCTATGGTAGACGGAAGAATTAATGAAGATATAGAGCAAGAAATAAAGTTATTTATTTTTAAAATGTTAAGTAAAAATAGAAAAAAATAAAAAAATTTGAAAAATTTTTCAAAAAATTACCCATTTTAAAAATTTTTTGTGTTCTTAATATATAGAAAAATAAAAAGGAGGTATCCTATATGGACACAAAAAATGAAAATAAAGATACATCTGAATTAGAAATTATAACAGCTTATGTACAAATGGTATTTTTTACTTTGCAACATAGTGGAACAGAAATAACACCAAAATCAATAAAAAGTGAAGTTAAAATGTTTTATGAAAAATTCGGAAATCGTGAAGTCAAAAGACTAGCAAATCTTATTATGAAGGAGAAAAAATAAAATGTTAAAACATATTATATTCTTTACAATCTCCTTTGTATTAGGATTATTTGAAAGAGAGCTTATAGAATTTTTGAAGAAAAATAAGCGAAATACAAAGGTAAAACCTTTATCTAAACAAAATTTTAAAAGAGCTATGAAAGATTTAGAAATTAAATAGAGTTATTACTCTATTAGTTTCTTTGTACCCAAAGAGTGTTAGTAAAAAGTTGCACTGAAGGGGTGATAATATGAATGACTTAAAAGATGAAATATTAAAGTTATATTTTATTGATAAACTAAAACAAAAGGATATTGCGAATAAATTGCAAGTATCAAAGTATATAATATCAAGAACTGTTTCAAAAGATTGTAGATATCAAGACGAAAAAGAAAGAAGAAAGCAAGAAAATAAAGCTAAAAATAGAGAAGCTACAATTAAATATATGAATAATAAAAGAAAGAGTAATGAAACAGAATATTATTATATGAAAATGCAACATCAGCAAGACATTAGAGAACTATCTGGTGCTAAAAAGAGCATTAATAATAGAGCATATAGAAATTGGAACTCATCAGCATATAGATATAATAAAAAAACAAAAAGCTATATATTAAGAGACGATATAACAGCAGGATTTGATGTGCCAAAAAAAATTTCCTGGAAATAAAAATACTTGTAATAATTTTATAAATTTATCAATATACATTAAACAGAGGTGGACAAGATGGAAGAAATATTCTATAAAATTGACACAAAAACTATTGAAAAATTTGAAAAGAGCATAAAGAAAACGTTAAGTATATATTTAATAAACTCTGCAAATGAAAAAGGATTGATAGATAAGAAAATGACAGAATATATATTACACAGCATATAAAATTTATATAGGAGGTCTTTATGGATCTATATACAATAAGAAGAGAGCTTATGTCAGGAAAGAGCATCTATGATATACCATTAAGAGTTACATACTATGCAAGAGTATCAACAGAAAAAGAAGAACAAAAAAATTCGCTAAAAAATCAAGATATATATTATCGAAATAAAATATTAGAAAATAAAAATTGGATATTAGTTAATGGCTATACAGACAATGGAATAACAGGAACATCAACTAAAAAAAGAAATGATTTTAATGAAATGATACAAGATGGATTAGATGATTTATATGATTTGATTCTAACAAAAGAAGTGTGCAGATTTGCTAGAAACACATTAGACACATTGCAAATTACAAGAAATTTACTAGCAAAAGGAAAAGGGGTATATTTTGAATTAGATAATATAAATACTCTAGAACAAGAAGGAGAATTAAGGCTCACGATAATGGCATCATTAGCACAAGATGAAAGTCGAAGAATATCAGAAAGAGTAAAATTTGGATTTAGTAGATCAATAGAAAAAGGAAGAGTTTTAGGAAATAATGCAATATGGGGATATGAAAAAAATAAATGCAAATTAGAACTTAACGAAGAGGAAGCAAAAATAGTAAAGAGAATATATGAAATATATTCAACAGGAAATGTTGGGATAAGAAGAATAGGAAAAGAATTGGCAAAAGAAGGTATATATACAAGAAGAGGAGAAGAATTTGCATATTCAACAATAAAAAACATACTAACAAATCCAAAATATAAAGGCTTTTATTCAGGCAATAAAACAAGAGTAATAGATTTCATGACTAAGCAAAGAGTGAACTTAAGTAAAGATGAAATTATAGAATATAAAACAACAGAAGACATAGTGCCACAAATAGTAGATGAGAAAATTTGGAATAAATGTAATGAAATATTCAAAGAACGAAGTGAGAGGGCAAAAGATGCATCTCTTGGTTATAACAACAAATATAAATATTCAGGAAAAATTTTCTGCCAAAAAGATGGGCAAAGTTATTGGAGATCATCCAATAGGGGAAAAGAATTTTGGCAATGTGCCTTATATAAAAATAAAGGAAAAGATGGATGCTCAAGTAATGTAAATATATATACTGAAACATTGGATAATATTTTAATAGAAATTTTTAACGAACTTTTTATAAACAAAGATCAGTTTATAAATGAATTATTAGATAAGATTATGAAATACATGGAGAGTAATTCTTCAAATATTGATATAAAAAAAATAGAAGATAAAATAGAAGATTTAAAAAAAGAAAAGAAAAAGTTAATTAAATTATATACTACAGATTTGATTGACGAAAAAGAATTTCAAGAGGAAAGTGAAACATACAATAAAGATATAGAAAAATTACAAAAAGAACAAGAAAATATAATAGAAGTAAGGAATAAAAATTCTATTGATGAAAAGAGAAAAATACTAGAAACAAGTTTTAAAAAGGATATAGAATTTAATAAAATTATGCCAGGACAATTAGTCGACGAAATTTTGCAACAGATAAAAGTTGAAAAAGTAGATGATAGTGGATTGGCAAATTTACAAATAATTTTAAAAATAGGAATAACAATAAATGTTTTATATAAAAAACAAAAAATAATTAAATACATAGATATGCAAAAAGTTGCAAGTTAAAAGTCCTAAAGGGGCTTTTAATTTTTTGTTTTAAAACTTCTAAATTGTTGACAATAGAGCCAAAGAGAGTTACAACACAAGTATAAATTTTTATATTTGGAGGTTTTGAAATGAATATTTATGAAATTAGAAAAGAACTATCTTCTGGGAAAACAATTTATGATATACCATTACGAGTTACATACTATGCAAGAGTATCAACGGAAAAAGAACAACAAAAAAATTCGCTAGAAAATCAAGATGATTATTATAGGGACAAGATACTATCAAATCCAAACTGGACATTTATAAGAGGATACTCAGATGATGGAATAACAGGTACATGTATAAAGAAAAGAAATGATTTTAAATCAATGATTGAAGATGGAAGAAACAATAAATTTGATTTAATATTAACAAAAGAAGTGTGCAGATTTGCTAGAAACACATTAGATACACTTCAAATTACTAGAGAATTATTATCGTTGGGCAAAGGAGTATATTTTGAACTAGATAATATAAATACTCTAGAACAAGATGGAGAATTAAGATTGACAATAATGGCATCACTAGCACAAGACGAGAGTAGAAGAACATCTGAAAGAACAAAATTTGGATTTAATAGATCGATAGAAAAAGGAAGAGTTTTAGGAAATAATGCAATATGGGGTTACCAAAAGAACAAATGTAAATTGGAGCTAAATGAGGAAGAAGCAAGAATAGTAAAAAGAATTTTTGAGGTGTATTCAACAGGTAATGTAGGAATTAGAGGAGTTTCAAAAGAACTTGCAAAAGAAGGTCTTTATTCAAGAAGTGGTAAACCATTAAGCTATTCTACTATAAGAGGTATTATTGTAAATCCAAAATATAAAGGGTTTTATTGTGGAAAAAAGACAGAAGTAATAGACTTTCTAACTAAAGAGAAAATATATATACCACAAAATGAGTGGATTACATACAAAACAGAAGAAAATATTGTACCACAGATAGTTGACGATGAACTATGGGAGAAATGCAATAAAATTATTAGTAAGCAACATGAACGATTTACAAAAGAAGGTACATGCTGGAATAGTAATTATTTATATTCTAAATTACTAGTATGCTCTCATGATGGAAAACCATATTGGAGAAGAAAATATAGACGAACAAAAGGAGATGAATATTGGGGATGTTCTCAATATGCCAGAGAAGGCAGAGAAGGCTGTATTAGCAATACTTATGTTGCTACAAATGATTTAAATAAAATTTTAACAGATGTGTTTAGTGAATTAAAGGATAAAAAAGAAAAAATAATGAAAGACATGATAAAAATAAATAAAGAGTCTTTTAGCAAAAATGAATTAAACAATATAGAATATAAAAATATAGAGGAGCAAATCAATGAATTAGAAGTAAGTAAAAAAGGCTTGATAAAATTGTACTCTTTAAATAAAATCGATGAAAACGAATTCGAAGAATTAAACAATGAATATAAATCAAAGATTAAAAAATTAAAAAATATAATAGATGAAGGAAAAGACAGCGAAGAAAATATAGAAATAGAAAAAAATAAACAAAAGATAGAGCAGTTTTTTAATTTCAATAAATTTGAATTAACAAACAATTTTCTACGAGAAAAAGTAAATAAAATTTATGTTGAACAAATTGAAAAAAACCATTTGAAATTAAAGATAGATTTTAAATTTGATTTAAAACTTCCAGCTGAAGATAAAGAATGTATCCGTTTAGAGCTAATCATGTGTATACTTGGAGCTTTTGCTTTTAATTTTACGCCAAATCTAGAGCCCTGTTTAACCATTTCTGGTTCGTCTAAAATAAGTTCATCAATAGAAGGTGTAACAATTCCATAACCGGTAGCTTTTACTTGCTCTAAAGCATACGAAATTTTATCATATTGCTTTTTAACTTTTGCAAAATCTGTCATTGTACTAAATAAAGCACTTTCATTATCTATTTGAACACCAGAAATTTCTGTTAGTACTTGGTAGAATAATTCATCTAAAAGCTGAATTTTAACTTGAACACTGCCATCTCCAAGATTTATTTCGTCTAAAGAACTACTAGTAATAACTTTTGTATTTTGAAGCATATTAACTCCACTACTAATTTCCTTTAAGATATGTATATTAGAAAAAGCAGATTGAATTTCTTCATATAACTCTTTTTTTAACCAATGTTCATCAGGTAAGCCATCAACCCATCTAGGGAAATCTAAATTAATAGTTTCAATTGGAAATTCATATAAAATTTTTCCAAATATATCATCAATATCTTCTAAATCTAAATGAGCACAATCTGTAGGAATAACATAAACACCATATTTATCTTCTAGTTTTTTAGCTAAATCTTTAGTATAATCTGAAAATGGATCATTGCTATTTAAAACAATAACAAAAGGTTTATTTAATTCCTTTAGTTCATTTACAACTCTTTCTTCTGCATTAATGTAGTCTTCCCTTGGAATATCTGTAATGCTCCCATCTGTAGTAACTAAAATACCTATTGTAGAATGTTCAGCAATTACTTTACGAGTGCCTATTTCAGCAGCTTCTTCAAATGGAATATCTTCTTCATACCATGGAGTCTTTACCATTCTAGGCATATCATCTTCTAAATAACCTATTGCATTATTTACTAAATAGCCAACACAGTCTACAAGCCTTGTTTTAAATTTTAAATTATCTCCTATTGTAATCTCCACAGCCTCATTTGGTATAAATTTAGGCTCTGTAGTCATAATAGTTCTTCCACCGGCACTTTGTGGAAGTTCATCTCTAGCTCTTTCTTTTTTGTATTCATTATTAATATTTGGTATAACCAGCAAATCCATAAAATTTTTAATAAAAGTAGATTTACCGTGTACGAACAGGACCAACAACACCAACATATATGTCGCCATCTGTACGCTCAGCTATATCTTGATATAATTTTAAATTCTCTTCCATGAATTTATAAACCCCCTCTAAGAAATGTTTGTACTAAACTTTATTTAATGTATATTAGCTATTCCAAAACTTATGACAAAAATTTAAAAATTATTTACAAAAACATTATTGTACTATATAATATTAAAAAATAAGTAATAAAATTATAAGGAGAGCTTAAATTATGGGAATTTTATCTGTAATATTAGGCATTGTAGGAATCGCTTTAGCTTCTACAACTATAATTATAAACAAAGTAGAAATAGCTACAATTATTATTTCATTATCAGGTCTTGTTATAGCTATTATTGGCTTAATATTAGGAATTAAAGTCTTTAAAGAAAAAAGAAAAAATAAAAGTAAAAATGGAATAGAGATTATTGGAATTATTATATGTGCAGTTATGACCATAATTTTATTAGCTCTAAGTGGCATGTTAATAGTTGTAGGGTATCATGTTATAAATGCACCACCACAACTAATAAAAAGGTAATATTAATATGGTTAAAATTGATGAAGTTAAATAACATACATAAAAAGACTAAAAAATAAGTTAAATGAAAAAAAGGAGAAAAAAATGGCTACAATAATTAATGGAAAAGAACTAGCTAAAAAAATAAGGTTAGAATTAAAAAATGAGGTAGATGAATTAAAAGCTAAAGGCATAGAGCCAAAACTTTCTGTAATAATGGTAGGAAATGACAAAGCATCAGAAGTATATGTACGTAATAAAAGCAAAGCATGTAATGAAATAGGAATAGCTTTTGAAGAATTTTTAATTCCAGAAGAAACTACAAAAGAAGAATTATTGGGCTTAATAGAAAAGTTAAATCAAAGAAAAGATATTCATGGAATATTACTTCAAAGCCCAATTCCAAAACACTTAGATATTAGAGAAGCATTTAATAGTATAGATTATAGAAAAGATGTTGATGGTTTTCATCCAATTAATGTTGGAAAATTAGCAATAGGTGAGGAAAGTTTTGTTTCTTGCACACCAGCAGGAGTAATGGAAATGTTAAAAGAATACGATATAGATGTGCAAGGAAAAAGGGCAGTAGTAATTGGAAGAAGCAATATTGTAGGAAAGCCATTATCTCAACTTTTATTAAATGCAAATGCAACAGTAACAATTTGCCATTCTAAAACACAAAACATAGCTGAAATTACAAAAGAAGCAGATATATTAGTTGCAGCTTTAGGAAAGCCAAAATTTGTAACTGCTAATATGGTAAAAAAGGCGGCTGTTGTTATAGATGTAGGAATTAACAGAAATGATGAAGGAAAGTTAGTAGGGGATGTAGACTTTGAAAACGTAGAAAAAATAGCTTCATATATAACACCAGTTCCAGGTGGAGTAGGACCTATGACAGTAGCAATGCTAATGAAAAATGTAGTAAAAGCAGCTAAAAACACTATTAATTAAGTTTAAATTTATAGTGTAAAATTTATATAGAAAAATTCATAAAAAAAGATAAATTGGGGGTTTTCATATTTTAAAACGGAGGATTGCAATATGAAAACAATTTATCAAAATCAAAAAGAATATCCAGAAAAATTAAATAAAATTTATGCACCACCAGCAAAATTATATGTGCTTGGTGACGAAGCAATATTAAATAAGCCATCAATAGCGATTATTGGTTGTAGAGATGCAAGCCAATATGGTAAAAGAGTGGCTTTTAAATTTGCTTATGAACTTGCAAAAAAAGGAATTGTAGTAATAAGTGGACTAGCAAGAGGAATTGATATATATAGCCATTTAGGTGCAGTAAAAGCAAATGGAAAAACAGTAGCAGTATTAGGAAGCGGTTTTAACCATATTTACCCTTCAGAACACAAAAAATATTGTGTAGATATTATAGAAAAAGGCGGAGCAATTATAACAGAATATGAAAAAAGCACAAAGCCAGTTCCTACAAATTTTCCTACAAGAAATAGAATTATAAGTGGATTATCTGATGGTGTTTTAGTAGTAGAAGCAAAGCAAAAAAGTGGAACTTTAATTACAGTGGACTATGCTTTAGAACAAGGGAAAAATGTATTTATAATACCCGGAAATATTACAAGTAATAATTCTTATGGAACTAATGAATTAATTAAACAAGGCGCAAAATTAGTTACTAATATACAAGATATACTGGAAGAAATGTAATATTGGTTTTTTACTGGTTTCGTTGTAATATTGGTAACTTTTTGATATAATTTGAATATAAAAAAGAAAAATGGAGACAAAATATAATGATAGATTTACATATACATACAGTTTATTCAGATGGAACTCAAACTGTAGAAGAAGTATTAAAAATGTGTGAAGAAAAGAAATTAGAATATATATCAATAACAGATCACAATACATGTAAACAGTATGAAGATAAAATACTAAAAAATAATAGCATTTTTAGTGGAAACATCATAAAAGGTGTTGAAATGAATGCAACTTTTAAAAATAAAAAAATTGAAATCTTAGGTTATAATTTAAAAAAGCTTCAAAAGATAGAAGATTGGTCACAAAAATTCTTTTCAAAAGAAATATTAAGAAAGCAACAAGAAAAGTCAAAAAGAAAATTATTAGATATATGTGATAAAAAAGGACTTATCTATAATGAAAATGCAATAGAAAAAATATAGCTTTAACTAATTATATAACAATATATATTTATAAAGAATTAATGAAACACAAATAAAATTATAAAATCCTTGGAGAATTTACTGAATCATTAAATACTTTTATAAGAAAAGGATTGATGAATCCAGAAAGTGACTATTATACAGGAAATGATGATATACCCAAACCAATGTATAAAGATGTTATAGATGTTATACATGAAGCAGGAGGACTAGCTTTTCTAGCTCATCCATTTGAATATAGATTTGAAAATACAATTGGATTTATAGATGATTTAAGAAAAGAAAAACAATTAGATGGAATTGAATGTTTTCATCCATTAGCAGATGAAAATAAAATGTATATTTTGGTAGAGTATGCTAAAAATAATAATTTGTATATTAGTGGTGGAAGTGACTATCATGGAAGTAAAAAGCCAGATATACAAGTAGGTGTTGGAAGAGGAAATTTAAATATTCCTAAAGAATTAATTGAAGAATGGATAAATC
>CANQUT010000027.1 GCA_947627105.1 uncultured Clostridia bacterium | reverse complement strand
GAGGTTCCTTTGCAAAGCCTTCAAGATGTGTTTACTTTTGAAGAAGTAGAAGAATTTGACGAAAGAATGAAAGAAGCAGCAGAAAAATATAATAGACCATTAGAGTATGTTGTAGAAACTAAAATAGATGGCTTATCTTCTGCTATAGAATATGTAAATGGTAAACTTGTAAGAGGTGCTACTCGTGGCAACGGAACAATTGGAGAAGATGTTACAGAAAATATTAGCACTATTAAAACTGTGCCTAAAACTCTAAAAGAGCCAATATCTATTACTGTACGTGGCGAAGTATTTATTGGAAAAGAAGACTTTGAAAAATTAAATGAGGACAGGCTATTAGAAGAGCAAGAACAATTTGCAAATGCTAGAAATGCAGCAGCAGGTTCGCTTAGACAGTTAGATAGTAAAATTACTGCATCTCGTCCACTTAATATTTTTATGTTTAATGTGCAAAAAAGTCCAGATATTACTTTTGAAACACATTATGAAAGTTTATTATACCTAGAAAAATTAGGCTTTAATGTAAATCCAGTTAAAATTTTATGTCAAAATATGCAAGAAGTAAGAAAAGCAATTGAAGATATAGGAAAAATGAGAGATAACTTAGATTTTGGAATAGATGGGGCAGTAGTAAAGGTAAATGATTTAGACTTAAGAGAAAAAGTAGGAACTACATTTAAAACACCAAGATGGGCTGTAGCATATAAGTATCCACCAGAAAAAAAGGAAACACTTTTAAAAGACATTATTTGCCAGGTTGGTAGAACTGGTGCTATAACACCTATGGCAATTTTAGAGCCAGTAAATGTAGCTGGTTCAAAAATTTCTAAAACTACACTTCATAATGAAGATTATATTAAACAAAATGATATTCGTATAGGAGATACAGTTCTTATTCAAAAAGCAGGAGATGTTATTCCAGAAGTAGTAGGTGTTGTAAAATCAAAAAGAAATGGAACAGAAAAAGTCTTTTCTATGCCAACAGTTTGTCCAGTTTGTGGTGCAGAAGCAATACGTGAAGATGGAGAAGCAGTTGTTAGATGTATTGGAATAGAATGTCCTGCAAAACAATATAGAAATATTATTCATTTTGCATCTAAAGATGCTATGGATATTGATGGCTTAGGTGAAGCAATAATAGCAGAATTAATAGAAAGAAACCTTATTTCTAATATTGCAGATATTTATAAATTAACATTTGAAGATATTGCTTCTTTAAAGAAGAATGGCAAAAAATTTGCTCAAAATTTACTAGATGCAATAGAAGAAAGCAAAAATAGAGATTTATATTGTTTAATTAATTCTTTAGGAATTAGACATGTAGGTGTAAAACTTGCTAAAACACTAACTAAATATTATAAAACAATGAATAAACTAATGGAAGCATCTTATGAAGAATTAAGAATGATAGATGATGTTGGAGAAATTACAGCACATACAATTAGTGAATTTTTTAAACAAAGCCAAACTCTTGACCTAATTGAAAAGTTAAAAGAAGCAGGAGTAAATATGAAAGTTTTAAAAAATAAATCAAAAGATAATAGATTTGATGGAAAAACTTTTGTATTAACAGGTAGTTTAGAAAAATATACAAGAGATGAAGCAAGCAATATAATAGAAAGTTTAGGTGGAAAAACTTCTTCTTCAGTATCTAAAAAAACAGATTATGTATTAGCAGGAGAAGATGCAGGAAGCAAACTAAGAAAAGCACAAGAATTAGGAGTAACTATTATTTCAGAAGAAGAATTTATAGCAATGGTTAACAATTAAAAATAAAAGAAAATTAAAATAATAAGCGCAAATTTTGGAGGAAAAATGGACGGTAAATATAATTTTAAAAAGTTTGAGCAAAACTTAGAAGATGGCTATCAAATTTATTTTACTTATGTAAGAAATAGATATTTATTATTTAAAACAGCAGATAATTGCTATACTCAAAAATTACTTACAGTTAGTGATAAAAATCCACAGCCAAGAAATAGTATAATTACTTACAAAAGAGTAAAAGAAATGTTTCCACACATGGAAGATATTGAGTATAAAACAGGAGTATTTGACATAATAGAAGACTAAACTATAAAATAAACATAGTTTATGTATTTGTAGAACAAATATTTTGACATAATGCTTAAAATGTGATATAATTAATTTATACCAAATTTATAGGAGGTTATACTCACAATGGTAAAGGAAAAAATCATCATTGACGAAACAACACGGAAAAATCTGAACAAAAAGCTTTATGCTTTCGGCCTTTCCATCGCAGGCGCCGGCAAAGCTCCGAGCGAACGCTGGTGGGTCACCATCAACAAGGGTTGCAGCGCAACCTACGACGAAAAGAGAGTGGCCAACCTCATCATGCAGGAGCTGAATGTCAGAGAGATCGTTCTCGACGGCAAACTGTTCGGCCTCGCGGCATAACCACCGCCAATAGCCACAATTAAGGCTAATTCAAAAGACTTCACTTAAAAAAGTGAAGTCTTTTGAATTATATAGTATTACAAGTTATTATTTGGTTTTACAATGACAGTTTTTTGATTAGTATAAATAACCATGCCATGTTTTGCTTCTTTAGGCTTTTTAACATTTTTCACTAAAGTATAATCAACCTGGGTATTAGAAGACTGCATAGCTTTACTATGGTAAGCAGCAATAGCTGCACATTTGTTAATAGTTTCCTGAGAAGGAACTAAATTGTTTGTAACTAATACAACATGGCTTCCATGAATATCTTTTACATGGAACCAAATATCTTCCTTATTTGCAATTTTAAAAGTAAGTTCATCATTTTGTTTATTATTTTTTCCTACTAATACTTTAAAGCCATCAATCTGATAAATAATAGGGTCTATTAATTCATTTTTTCTCTTAGCTTTTTTATTTTTTGTTTGCTTTTTAGTAATTTGTTTTTTATTAGAAGAAAAAGAATCTTGAATTTCATCATATATTTCGTCTAAATCATTTATACTTTTACTTGCTTGAATTTCATAAACAATACTTTCTAAATAATCAATTTCTTTTTCAAGTTCAATTTTTTGCTCTTGAACTATTGAAAAAGTATTTTTTAACTTATGATACTTTTTAAAGTATTTTTTTGCATTATCTGCAGGAGAAATAGAAATATCTAATGGTATATTAATTAATTCATTATTATTATAATAGTTTGAAAGTTCAATATGTTCAATATGTTCTTTAGGTATTTGATATAAAAAATTAGTAATTAATTCTCCATATAATTTATATTTATCTAAATTTTGACATTCTTTTAATTTATCATCTATTCCAGAAAGCTTTTTAGAAATCTTTTTTAACTTTGCAGAAACAAACTGCAATAATTGGTTTCTATATGATAAAAATTGCTCTTGCTGCTGTTTACTTGTATAATAATCATCTAAAAACAAATTAACTTGCAATGGTTCTTTTATTTCTTTACAAATTTGCAAAGTATAGTCATTTTCAAAATTAACAAGTTGAACATTATTATTAATAATTTCATTTTGAACATTTAAAATGTATTTAGCAACAGTGTTGTAATTATCTAATGTTAAAACATCATCTATATTTAGATAATTTATTGCATTAATAATAAATGATTTACTAATACCATTAAAGTTTTCTAAAAAGAAGCTAGATAGGGAGGTGCCTATATTTAATTTGTATTCTAAATATTTGTAATTAGAAATATTGCTTTTATTAGATTCTGGCAAAATATATTGTGCTTTTGGAAGTATATTGCGGTTTGCACCATCAAAAGTAGAAAAATGCTTTAATGAATCTATAATAGTATTATTTTCATTTAAAAGTAATATATTACTATATTTACCCATAAGCTCAACAACTAGCTTTTTAGTTATTGAGTTATATTCGTCATCACCTTCGGCTAAATCAACTACTAAAATTCTTTCTTGATCTATGGTACTAATATTTGTAATTTTGCACCCCATTAAATGTTTTCTTAAAAGCATACAAAAATTAGGAGCAACTAGAGGGTTTTCCTTTTTAGAAGTAGTTAAGTATGCAGAATAAAAGTTAGAAGAAACATTTAAACTTAAAGCATAAGATAAATTATTTGAATAAATACTAAGTAATATTTCATCTAAACTTGGCTGATAAATTTTTTGAACTTTTCCATTAATTAAACATGTTTTTAATTCTGATACAACAGCATTTAATACTAAGCCATCAAAAGCCATATATAAACCTTCTTTCAGCAGGTAATTAATATTTTTGTGAAAATTATTTTTAAATTGAATTGTGCCAAACTTTTAAGCAAAAAAATAATACCACATTTAATGCAAAATATCAACTTTTTCTTTTGTTTCTATTGACAGAAAAAACTAGAGTATATATAATACAAACAGTGTTTAATTTTCTAAATAATATTATAAATAAATGCTTCTATAGCTCAGTAGGTAGAGCGCAGCCATGGTAAGGCTGAGGTCGCCGGTTCGATTCCGGCTGGAAGCTCCAACTTTATTAACAGAAAAAGAAGTTCAAAATATGAGGTTCCAATTTGAACCTCATATTCATTTCTTCTAACTAACTAATTAAATATTTTTACTTTGTTAATATTTATATTCAATTTTAATCCTCCTCTAATTTTTAAATTTATCAAAATTATACAATAAATAACAAAATTTTTCTATATTATATTGAAATTTAACAGTAAAAATTAGAAATATATATAAAGTTATTGACATATGCAAACAAACGTTTTATAATATATGCAAGGATGTGATGTTATGGAAGAAAATAATGCTATAATTCAAAATGAATTTGGTATTGATGATATAAAAAATTTAATATATACAATAAGGGGAAAACAAGTAATGCTAGATAGTGACGTAGCTAGACTTTATAATTATCAAACAAAAAGAGTAAATGAAACTGTAAGTCGAAATAAAGAAAGATTTCCAGAAAATTTTTGTTTTCAATTAACTGAAGAAGAAGTTAAAAGTTTAAAGAAACAAACTACAATTCTAAATTTAGATCAAGGAAATAACTGGTCGCATTTTGCGACCAGTTTAAGAAGTGACAATAGTAAACATAGGGGAAGGAAATATTTACCTTATGTATTTACAGAACAGGGAATAGCTATGTTATCAGGTTTGTTGAAAAATGATATAGCTGTTCAAGTAAGTATAAATATTATGAATGCATTTGTTGAAATGAGAAAGTTTTTAATGATTAATGGACAAGTATTTGAAAGATTAACAAATGTAGAATATAAATTGCAAGAATACGATAAGAAATTTAATGAAATATTTAATCAACTTCAATTAGAAGATAATATCAAGCAAAGAATATTTTTCGATGGTCAAATATGGGATAGCTATAGTCTAATTATAGATATTATAAAAAAAGCAAATAACAAGATTTTGATTATAGATAATTATATTGATGACAGTATTTTGAAAATGTTAGCTAAAAAGAATAGTAACGTAGAGGTAGTTATCTTAACATCAGATAAAAGTAATATTGACAATTTAGATATTAAAAAATTCAATAAAGAATATCCTATATTAAAAGTTGCTAAAACAAATAAATTTCATGATAGATTTATTGTTATAGACAATAAAGAAATGTATCATCTAGGAGCATCTATAAAAGATTTAGGTAAAAAATGCTTTGCAATCAGCAGAATTGAAGACATGGAAATTATAGAAAAATTTATTAAATTATAAAAATACTCATACACAATAAACAACCAAATTTTTCTATACTTCTATTGAAATTTAACAATAAAAAATATATAATACTTTTATAAAAAACAATATAGTTTAACCTTATAAGGAGAAAAAGCAAAATGAAAATGGGAATTGTAGGCCTACCAAATGTAGGTAAAAGTACATTATTTAATGCAATAACTAAGGCTGGTGCAGAATGTGCAAACTATCCTTTTTGTACCATAGAACCTAATGTGGGAGTTGTTGCAGTACCAGACGAAAGATTAGAAAAACTAGCAGATATCTATAACCCTCAAAAAGTTACACCTGCTGTAATTGAGTTTGTTGATATTGCAGGCTTAGTTAAAGGTGCTAGCCATGGCGAAGGACTTGGAAATAAATTCTTATCTCATATTAGAGAAGTAGATAGCATTATAGAAGTAGTAAGATGCTTTGAAGATTCTAATATTGTACACGTTGATGGAAGTATTAATCCAATTAGAGATATAGAAACGATTAACCTAGAACTAATTTTTGCAGATATGGAAACTATTGAAAAACGTTTAGATAATGCCAAAAAGAAATTAAAAGCAGATAAAAAATATCAAGAAGAAATAGATGTACTAGAAAAAGTAAAACAAGCATTAGAACAAGGAAAACCAGCAAGATCAGTATTACTTAATGATGAACAAAAAGAAATTTTAAAAGATTCTTTTTTACTAACAATGAAACCAATACTATATGTTGCAAATATTTCAGAAAAAGAATTAAGTACAGTAGATCAAAACGAAAATGTGCAAAAAGTAAAAGAATATGCTAAACAAGAAAATGCAGAAGTAATTCCGCTTTGCGTAAAAATAGAAGAAGAGCTAGCAAGTTTAGAAAAACAAGAGCAAAAAGAAATGCTAGAAGCACTTGGCTTAGAAGAATCTGGTTTAGACAAAGTAATAAAAGCAAGTTATGATTTACTTGGTTTAATGTCTTTTTTAACAGCAGGCGAACCAGAAGTTAGAGCTTGGACAATTAAAAAAGGAACAAAAGCACCAGAGGCTGCAGGAAAGATTCATACAGATATACAAAGAGGTTTTATTCGTGCAGAAATAGTTTCTTATAATGATTTAATAAAAGAAGGTTCTATGAATGCAGTAAAAGAAAAAGGTTTAATGAGATTAGAAGGAAAAGATTACATTATGCAAGATGGAGATGTAGTTTTATTTAGATTTAATGTTTAATTTATATAAAAATAATATAAAAAAACTGAAAATACTACAAAAAAAGAAAAAATAACATAAATTTCAATAAAAATTCAAAAAAAACTTGACTATTTAAAAATAAAAGTATAAAATATCTATGAATTAAAAATATTATGTATAAACTTTATTATTTTACAAATAATAAAAATAAAAAATATCGAAAGAAAAAGGAGAAATAATAATGAAAAACAAAAAAATTTTAATTGTGTTTATTTTAATTATTGCATGTTTATTCGTAATGTTACCAGGTTCAAAAGCAACAAATCCATTAAATTTAACAGATCTTAATGATAATCAAACAGCAAATGAACCAGGTACTAATACACAAACAACACCAACACCTACACCAGGTTCAACACCTACACCAAGCCCAAGCCCAAGTCCAGCTCCAACAGGTAATACTGGAAGTGGTGCACACAACAATTCTTTACCAGATACAGGTGTAGCAGAAGATACAGCATTATTTGTTTTCATTACAGTTTGCGTAGCATCAGCTGTTTATGCTTTTGTAAAAATTAGAAATTATAAAAATGTTTAAATTTAATTTATAGCAAAATTAAAATAAAAAGAATATAAATTATAAAAATAATTTATATTCTTTTTTTGATTTTAATCTCAAATTCATATTACTTCTTTTGCTTTTATAACAGTTCGTTTTCCATTAACATTATTGCATGTAAGCAAAGTAATTATTCTTTCATTAGTTACATCTTGGTTGCTACAAGATAAATCATTTGCATTAACTTCATATTTATCAAAAACACTGTAATTAATTTGTTTTCCATACAAGTCATAAATTTCTATTATATCTCCATTTTTTAATTTGCTTAGGTTACTAAAAAATTTATTATCAACAAAATTATGTCCGGCAATGCATAAATTTCCATATTCATTAGGCATTGGCCCTGCAAACCTACACAAAGAAATTTTTAACAGCTTAGAATTAGTTTCTGAAATAATAGGATAATTTAAATTTATTTTTGATATTTTAATTATTCCTATAACAAATGGATCTTCAATTAATACAGACTGTTTTTCTATTTGAACGTTATTTTGATATAAAGTAGTTAAAGAATAATTATTTAATAACTCTTTTGATAATTTTTCATTTGTATTTAATTTATGAATTTGATATAAAAGAATTAATATAAATATAAACATAAGTATAATGGAAATGAGAAATTGTAGAAAATATTTATTTTTTTTAGTATTTGGCTTTTCTACAATTTTATTTTCTTCATAGGGAATTTCTAATATTTCGTTACTAAATTCAATTTTAAAATGAGGTTTTATATTATTTCTTTTTTTCTTTAATACAATTTGCTTCATTATAATCACCTTTTAAGAATATCGAAAAAGAATATATTTTGTATTTCTATTTTAGTATTATCAATAATATGAAAAATATTTATTAAAATTTAAAAACAATATAACTATAAAAAACATTACTAATTAATAAATTTATAGTTAACCAGCTTAGAAATAGTACTAGTTTTCTTGTTTTTCAAATTGCCCGTTGCAGAAGCAAATTCTAAGAAGCAAGTCGGAACGGGACCTCTCAAAACTGCGAAAAATAGTACTACTTCTAAGCTTTAATGTAATTATAACTATTAACTATTAACTTAAAAATAAAAAATTTTTCAAAAAAAGATGTAAAAATAAATAAACTATGATAGAATATACAAAGAAAAAATAAAGTTAAGGAGAGTGTTAAAGTGCCTAGTGAATTAAAATATAAAAGAGTATTATTAAAATTAAGCGGAGAAGCTTTGGCCGGAGAAGAAAAGCACGGAATTAATGTTAAAACATTAGAAAACATTTGTGACCAAATAAAAGAACTTGTAAACTTAGGTGTACAAGTAGGAATTGTTGTTGGTGGAGGAAACTTTTGGAGAGGAAAATATGGCTATAATATGGAAAGAACAACCTCTGATTACATGGGAATGCTTGCTACTTGTATAAATGGATTAGCCCTTCAAGATGCTTTAGAAGCAAGAGGCGTATATACAAGACTACAAACAGCAATTGAAATGAGAGAAATTGCAGAACCATATATTAAAAGAAAAGCAGTAAAGCATTTAGAAAAAGGCAGAGTAGTAATCTTTTCATGTGGAACTGGAAATCCATACTTTACAACAGATACAGCAGCAGCACTAAGAGCTGCAGAAATAGATGCAGAGGTAATTTTAGTAGGAAAAACTATTGATGGTGTATATTCAGACGATCCAAAAATTAATCCAAATGCAATAAAATATGATAAAATTAGCTATTTAGATATATTAAATAAAGATTTAAAAGTAATGGATTCAACTGCTACATCTTTATGCAGAGATAATAATATTTCATTAATTGTATTTGGAATAGATAAGCCAGAAAATATGGTAAAAGCAATTTTAGGAGAAAAGGTAGGCACTATTATTGAATAAATAAAAAATATAAAAATTAAAGGAGAGTATAAAAATTATGAATAATGTTTATGAAGAAAAAATGGATAAAACAATAAGTGTTTTTAAGGAAAATTTATCAGCAATTAGAGCTGGAAGAGCAAACCCAGCAATTTTAAATAAAATTACAGTAGATTATTATGGAGTACCAACACCAATAAATCAAGTTGCAGGTATTTCTGTACCAGAAGCTAGAATGATTTTAATCCAACCATGGGATATAAGTTTATTAAAAGAAATAGAAAAAGAAATTTTAAAATCAGATATAGGAATTAATCCTAATAATGATGGAAAAGTTATAAGACTTAACTTCCCTGAATTAAATGAAGAAAGAAGAAAAGAAATTGTAAAAGATATTAGAAAACTTGCAGAAGATGCTAAAGTTGCAGTTCGTTCTATTAGAAGAGATGCACTAGATGAAGCAAAAGAATCACAGAAAAAATCAGAAATAACAGAAGATGATTTGAAAAATGAAGAAGATCAAATTCAAAAGTTAACAGATAAAAAAATTCAAGAAATAGATAGCATATTAGAAGCAAAAGAAAAAGAAATAATGAGCATATAATTATTAAAAAGGAGATAATATTAGTCTAAACCTAATATAAATTATTAATATGGAAGAAAATTTATTACCTAAGCATATTGCAATTATTATGGATGGAAATAGAAGATGGGCTAAAGAAAAAGGCTTAGATACTAAACTAGGACATAAAGAAGGTGCAGAAAACTTAAAGCGAATTGCAAAATATGCAAATAAAATTGGAATTAAGTATTTAACAGTATATGCATTTTCAACAGAAAATTGGAAAAGAACAAAAGAAGAAGTAGGAGCATTAATGCTTTTACTTCAAAAGTATGTTGAAGAATTTTTAAATGATAAAAATTTAGATAATATAAAATTAAACATTTTAGGAGATATATCTAAATTAGATGTAAGTTTGCAAAAAAGCATAGAAAAAATAGTAAATAAAACAAAGGAAAACACAGGGCTTACTTTAAACATAGCATTTAATTATGGCGGAAGAGATGAAATTGTAAAAGCCATAAAGAAAATAGCTAAAAAAGTAGAAGAAAAAGAAATATCTATAGATGACATTAATGAAGATTTAGTTTCAAATAATTTATATACAGCAGGCCAGCCAGAACCAGATTTGTTAATTAGACCAGGCGGAGAACAAAGAATTAGTAATTATCTTTTATGGCAATTAGCATATACAGAATTTTTATTTACACAAAAATATTGGCCAGACTTTTCTGAGTCAGACTTAGATGAGGCAATATCAATATTTATTAAAAGAAATCGTAAATTTGGTGGAAAATAATAAGTTAAAGAAAGGAAAAATCTATGAATGTAAAAAGAGTTGTATCTGGATTAACATTATTCCCATTAGTAGTTATTTTACTTGTATTTGGAAATAAATATGTTGTAGATGTTGCTATATCTATAATTGCAGTTATGAGCTTACATGAATTTTATAAAGCTTTTCGTACTGGAAAAAAAGCAAATCCTATAGATTGGATTGGATACTTAGCAGCTGCTATGATTTCTTTAATACATGTAGTTCCATCAAACTGGATTTTAAAAACTATAGGAATATTATTGCCAACTTCAATTTTACTTTTATTTTTACATGCTATTATTACTAACTTAAAGATAGATATAAAAGATATTGCAGTTACATTTTTAGGAATATTTTATATTGTTATTTTCTTAATGTTCATTTCAATTATTCATGAAAATCTAGAAAATGGCAAAATTTTAATTTGGTATGCATTTTTTACAGCATGGGGAACAGATATTTTTGCTTATTTTATAGGCAAAAAATTTGGAAAACATCATTTTACTGAAATTAGTCCAAATAAAACAATAGAAGGTTGCATTGGTGGAGTATTTGGAGCTATTTTATTAACAACTCTTTATACCATTGCTTGCAATTACTTTTTTAACACTCAATTTTCATATGCTATTATAATTGTAATAACATTTGTATTAAGTTTAATAAGTCAAATTGGAGATCTAGCAGCCTCTTGCATAAAAAGGTATACTGGTATTAAAGATTTTAGCAATTTAATTCCAGGGCATGGTGGAATGTTAGATAGAATTGATAGCATAATTTTTATTGCACCTTTTGCTTATTTTTTATTTATGATGCTTTAAATTGTATATTACTGTACTATTATTATATATTTCTTCTGTTTTTAATCCGACCCGCTTAGGGGTGTGAATTACTGTATACTTTCTTTTTCGTAACTTGCAGTAGTCTAAATAATATATAGCAAATGCTCTCTAAATTAAAAACAGTGCAAAATATATAATAATAGTACATTACAATAAAACAGAAAAAGGAGAACTTATTTTGATTAGCTTTTTAATATCGATAATAAAAATTATATTTATATTAGGCCTTCTTGTTCTTATTCATGAAGGAGGACATTTTTGCGTTGCTAAGCTATGCAAAATAAAAGTAAATGAATTTGCAATAGGCTTTGGACCTACAATTTGGAAAAAACAAGGTAAAGAAACAAAATATGCCCTAAGGTTTATTCCTCTTGGTGGTTTTGTAAATATGGAAGGTGAAGAAGAACGTTCTAATGAAGAAGGTTCTTTTAGCAAGGCAAGTATTCCAAAAAGAATTGCTGTAGTAGCTGCAGGAGGTTTAGTAAATATAATTTTTGCTATTATAGTATATTTTACTTTAATTAGCTTTACAGGAAATAATGTTTCAAATACTATAGATTCTGTTATGCCAGATTCTGGTGCAGAAATATCTGGAATACAATCAGGAGATAAAATTGTTAAAATAGATAATAAAAATATTCATTATAAAACAGATTTAGATAAAGCACTTGAAAATTACAATGGTAATAATTTAGAAGTTGTAGTAGAAAGAAATGAAGAAAAAATAACATATAATATTAAGCCAGTAGAAGAAAAATATAATTATACTGGAATTGCTATTTCAGAATCTGAAGAAAATACTAAAATAGCAGCAATTTATCCTAAAAGTCCAGCTGCTTTGCAAGGATTAGCAGTAAATGATGTAATAATTTCATTAAATAATACTAACGTAGAAAATAATACACAAAAATTAGTAGAAGAAATCAATAAAAATATTGGCGAAAAAATTATATTTACAGTTAAAAGAGGAGAAGAAACAAAACAAATAGAAATTACTCCTGAAGTAAAGTCAAATTACTATATGGGTGTTTATTTAAAACTTGCAGAAAACAATTTTGTAAACAATGTATATTACGCTTTTTTTGAAACAGGAGAATTTGCATTTTCTATTGTAGATAACTTAAAAATGCTATTTACAGGAAATGTTTCAATAGATCAAATGATGGGACCAGTTGGAATTGGCGAAGTAGTGGCACAGACAAATGGTTTAGCAGATTTTATTTATATTTTAGCTTTAGTTTCTATTTCACTTGGTTTTACAAATTTACTTCCATTTCCACCTTTAGATGGAGGAAAAATAGTTATTTTATTAATAGAAGCTATAAGAAGAAAACCATTAAAAGAAAAAACGGAAATAACAATTCAAATGGTTGGATTTATGCTTTTAATTGGATTAGCTATATTAGTTACTTATAACGATATTTTAAGGCTAGTTTAAAAAATAAACTTCGTCTTGCTTTGTCAAGCTTCGGACAAATAATCCTCACCGTGCAAAAAGCACGCCTCCGGTTATTTGCCTAGCTTTCCTCGCAATACTCGTTTCTTTTTTAAACTATAAATTAATTGTATGGAGATTAACAATGGAAGAAAATCTAAAGACAGTAAAAGAAGTATTTAAAGATTTTAATTCAAATAGCTTCGCATTAAGCGAAGCTAAAGTTGCATGTGTTAATATATATAGAAAATCAAATGAATTAGAAATTAAGTTAATTGTTATTTCTTCTATTTTAATGAAAGATTTAATAGAATTTGAGAAATACTTAAACCAAAGATTTGGCTTTAAAGAAATTAACATTAAAATAGAAAAGAAAGAAATAGAAAATGATATTAATAAAAAAATAGAAACAGAATGGACTGATATTGTAGAATACATGGCATATAAACATCCATTAACAAAAGCATTATTAAAAAATAGTACCATTGAAATTTTAGAAAATAAAATAATAGTAAAGCTAGTAAGTAGAGGAAAAGAAATATTAGAGGCAAGAGGATTTGAAAAAATATTATCTTCTAAATTACAAGATTTATATAACAAAAAATATGTTATTTCATATAAAGAAGAAATAACAGATGAAATGATTGCAATGTATCAAGAACAGGCAAAAGAATTAGAAAAACAAGCTATTTTATTTGCACAAAAAGAAGCAGAAGAACTTGTAAAAGAAAATGCACAAGCAAATAATCAAGAAAATGTAAGCAATCAAGAAAATTCTTTAAATGAAGAACAAATATCATCTCAAACAGATCATATTATAGAAGAGCCACAAGAAACCTCTCCAATAATATTAGGAAGAAGCTTAAAAATAAAAGAAGAATTATCAAAAATAATAGACCTTTCTGTTGATAGTGGAAAAGTTTTATTAGATGGCGAAATTTTAAATGTAGATTCTAGAGAATTAAAATCTGGTAAAATTTTAGTTACATTTGATTTATATGATGGCTCTAGCACAATTACATGTAAAGCTTTTGCTGAGCAAGATAAAGCAAGTAATATTATAAAAAGATTAAAAGAAGCTAAAGGTGTAAAAGTTAATGGAAATGCTCAATTTGATCCATTTGCAAAGGAATTAGGAGTAATAGCAAATGTAATTATAGAGTCTACTGGAATAAAAAGAGAAGTTAGAAAAGATGAAGCAAAAGAAAAAAGAGTAGAACTTCATATGCATACACAAATGAGTCAAATGGATGCAATGACACCAGTAAAAGATTTATTAAAACGTGCTGTTAAATGGGGAATGAAATCAATAGCTATTACAGACCATGGTGTAGTACAAGCTTTTCCAGATGCTCATAAGTATATACAAAAGGAACATCCAGATTTAAAAGTAATTTATGGTGTAGAAGCATATTTAGCACCAGATAAAACATCATGCGTATCTTTTTCTAAAGACCAAAATATAGAAGATGCAACATATTGTGTATTAGACTTAGAAACAACAGGACTTTCTTTTAGAACTGAAAAGATTACAGAAATAGGAATTATGAAAGTAAAAAATCACAAAGTAATAGATGAATTTTGTACCTTTGTAAATCCTGAAAAGCCAATACCACAAAGAGTTGTAGAAGTTACAAATATTACAGATGAAATGGTTAAAGATGCACCCACTATTGAAGAAGTATTACCAAAAGTTTTAGAGTTTGTTGGAGATAGTGTGCTTGTTGCACATAATGCAGACTTTGATATTGGATTTTTGAAACATAATTGTTCTGAGCTTGGCTTAAAATTAGGAAATACATATATAGATACTTTACGTTTAGCAAAAGACTTATTTCCACAATATAAAAAATATAAATTAGGAATTATAGCAGAAAATTTAGGAATTAAAGTAGAAGTCGCTCATAGAGCCTTAGATGATGTAGATACAACTGTAAAGGTATTTAATGTTATGTTAGATATGCTAAAAGAAAAAGGAGCTACTACTTTAGATGAAATAGATACAAAGCTAAGTGGAAAAGCAGACTATAAATCTCTTCCAACATATCATGCAATTATTTTAGCAAAAGACTATGTTGGACTTAAGAACTTATACAAACTAATTTCTATTTCACATTTAGACTATTTTTATAAAAAACCTCGTATACTAAAATCAATTTATAAAAAGTATTCTGAAGGATTAATGCTAGGCAGTGCTTGCGAGGCAGGAGAATTATACAGAGCAATTATTGCTGGTAAAACAGATGAAGAACTTGAAGAAATTGCATCAGATTACGATTATTTGGAAATTCAACCTATTGGAAATAATATGTTTATGGTTAGAAATGAAACTGTAAAATCAGTAGAAGATTTGCAAGATATAAACCGTAAAATAGTAGCATTAGGAGAAAAATTACAAAAACCAGTAGTTGCAACTTGCGATGTACATTTTATGGATCCACAAGATGAAATATATCGTAGAATTTTAATGGCTGGGCAGGGCTATGATGATGCAGATGAACAAGCACCTCTTTATCTACGTACAACAGAAGAAATGCTTAAAGAATTTGAATATTTAGGTGAAGAAAAAGCTTATGAGGTAGCAGTTACAAATACTAACAAAATTGCAGACATGTGCGAAAACATAAGCCCAATTTCTCCAGAAAAATGTCCTCCATACATTGAGGGCTGTGAAGAAACAATTAAAAATATTGCATATAATAAAGCACATGAATTATATGGAGATCCACTTCCAGAAATAGTACAAACTAGATTAGATAAAGAGCTAAATTCAATTATAAATAATGGCTTTTCTGTTATGTATATTATTGCTCAAAAACTAGTTTGGAAATCCAATGAAGATGGATATATTGTAGGTTCAAGAGGATCTGTAGGTTCATCTTTTGTTGCAAATATGACAGGTATTACAGAAGTAAATTCACTTCCACCACATTATAGATGCCCAAATTGTAAGTATTCAGACTTTACAGATTATGGCTATAAAAATGGCTTTGATTTGCCAGATAAAAACTGTCCTAAATGTGGTCATGCCTTAGCAAAAGATGGAATGGACATACCATTTGAAACTTTCCTTGGCTTTGATGGAGATAAAGAGCCAGATATAGACTTAAACTTTTCTGGTGAATATCAAGCAAAGGCACATAAATATACAGAAGTTATATTTGGAAAAGGAACAACTTTTAAAGCTGGAACAGTTGGTACTGTTGCAGACAAAACAGCTTATGGCTATGTAAAAAAATATTATGAAGAACGTGGTATTCCAGTTAGTAATGCAGAAATTGTAAGACTTTCACAAGGCTGTACAGGAATAAAAAGAACAACAGGCCAGCACCCAGGTGGCATTATAGTTGTACCAAAAGGTAGAGAAATATACGAATTTACACCAGTACAACATCCAGCAGATGATCCAGATTCAGATATTATAACAACACATTTTGATTATCACTCTATTGACCAAAACTTACTTAAACTAGATATACTAGGTCATGACGATCCAACAATGATACGTATGCTATATGATATAACAGGAATAGATCCAACAAAAGTACCTTTAGATGATAAAGACACAATGTCTATATTTAGCTCTACTAAAATATTAGGAGTAACACCTGAGCAAATTCATTCAGAAGTTGGAACTTATGGAGTTCCTGAATTTGGTACAAAGTTTGTAAGAGGAATGCTTGTAGATACTAAACCAACAACATTTGAAGAGTTACTTCGTATTTCTGGTTTATCACATGGTACAGATGTATGGCTTAACAATGCACAAACATTAATACAAGAAGGAACAATTACTCTTCAAGATGCAATTTGTACTCGTGACGATATTATGCTTTATTTAATAAAACAAGGATTACCACCAAAACCAGCATTTAAAATTATGGAATTTGTACGTAAAGGAAAACCTTCACAAGATCCAGAAAAATGGAGCGAATTTGAAGCAACAATGAGAGAATACAATATTCCAGAATGGTATATTGGTTCATGCAAAAAAATTAAATACATGTTCCCAAAAGCCCATGCAGCAGCCTATGTAACAAATGCATTCCGTATTGCTTGGTTTAAGGTACATAGACCAGCAGCATATTATACAGCATTTTTCACAATTCGTGCAGATGAATTCGATAGTGATATTATGTGCCATGGTGTAGAAAAAGTTAAGAACAAAATGAAAGAAATAGATTTACAAGGAAATAGTGCATCTACAAAAGATAAAAATATGTATTCTATATTAGAATTAGTGTTAGAAATGTATGAAAGAGGAATAACATTTTTACCAATAGATTTGTATAAAAGTCATGCAACTAAGTTTAAGGCTGAGTCTGATACAGAAATAAGGCCACCATTAAATAGCATACCAGGTCTTGGAACTGTTGCAGCAGAAGGAATAGATGAAGCAAAAAAAGACGGAAAATTTATGTCTATAGATGATATGAAAATACGTTCTAAAATAGGTAAATCAGTAATAGAAATATTAGAAAAAGTTGGGTGCTTAAAAGGTATGAGCCAAAGCAATCAATTAAGTTTATTTGGGTAATTAATCGAGTAGAGAATAAATAATTATTTTATTTATTCCCTCTCACACCACCGTACGTGCCGTTCGGCATACGG
>CANQUT010000026.1 GCA_947627105.1 uncultured Clostridia bacterium | reverse complement strand
AAGTCCACCAACCCAAAAAGCATTAAAACAATTTTTTAAAATAGGTGAATTAGGTGACTTTTTATCAACATAGTTACTATATTCTTGCTTTGTTTCAATAGGTTTCATTGTTTATAACCCCCTTTTTAATCTCTATCTCTATCAATTACAAAAGATAAATCTAATTCTACGTAATATTCTACTAATTTTTTACCATCAATTTTAGCTTTTTGTTCTAAAACTGTAACACTAGATAAATAATCTATTGTTTTAGAAGCTTCGGCTACAGTTTGAACAACAGCATCCTTCCAAGAAACTGTAGATGTACCAGTAACTCTTAAATGTTTTTCAATTCCCATTTTTTATCAACCTCCATTTGATTTTCAATTCTATGTTTTCCTAAAAAACAAAATTTATACAAAAAATGAAAATTTTATTTTAGAAAAACAATTAAAATTTTTTTAAGAAAAGTAAAAACTATTTACGTAAATGAAGAATTATGATATATTTAATAAAACATTTGTATATTTGAAGGGAAAATGTAGAATGGTTAAAAAGAAAAAAAGAAATAATATTATAAAATATTTTAGAAAACCAATAATTGTACTAATAGCCCTATCAACAATACTTATAATATTAAATATTACAAATAGCAATTATGTGGTAGAAAAAGTAAAAAATAAAACTAATTTAATTATTAGCAATATTAATGTAACAAAAAATTTAAAACAAGACCTTTATGTACAAAATGGAATTATTTATATGTCAGTACCAGACATCTATAATTTCTTTGATAATACAATTATCTACGACAATGCTTACAATATGCTTATAACTTGCAGTAATGAAAAAGTTGCAAGCCTTCCAATAGAAAATAATGAAATTCAAATAAACAGTTCGAAGGTAAAACTTAAATCAGGGGCAATTCAAAAAGAGAATATATATTATATACCAATTTCAGAACTTGGAAATGTGTATAATTCAGAAGGAACAAATACTGTTATAATAGATTATTTAAATAAAGAATATGCTGTTTCTAAAGTAGAAAAAAATACATCTATAAAATATAAACCACAAAATTTATCTAAAACCTTAACAAAAGTAAAAGAAGGAGAAAGCATAGTTGTAATAAACAATTCTGAAACAAGTCAAAATGGTTGGACAAAAGTAAGAACAACAACTGGAATATTAGGCTATATTAAAACCAATAAAATAAGTAAACCAACCTATATTAGAGAAACAATGGAAGAAAACGTAAAAAAAGAAGGAGAAATAACTTGGAGTGTATTTTCATCAGAATACAATATTAAAGATAGAACAGCTACTTTAACAGATGGCACAAAGGTATTATCTCCAACATTTTTTAACTTAAGAGATGAAGCAAAAGGAAAATTAAATGTACTTATAGAAAATAACGAAAATAAATACATTAATTGGGCACACAAAAATGGTTATGAAATTTGGGCTTCAGTATCTAATAGAGGTTACAAAAATACTACAGCAAATGCTTTAGAAGACTACAAAAATAGGCAATATATGATAGAACAAATAGTAGACTATATTATTACATATAAATTAGATGGAATTAATATTAGCTTTACAAATATACAAGAAGAAAATTCAAATGATTTCACACGATTTTTAACAGAATTACAGCCACGCTTAAATGAAATAGGAGCAACCTTATCAGTAGATACTTTAGAAGCAAGTAGCGGAATAGTACAATGCATTTATAAAAAATAAATCAAAAGGTTATATAATTTATAAAATAGTAATAAATGTAAATAATCTCCATATAATATAAAACAAGCTAAGTTATATGGAGGTTATTTTTTAGTGATAGCATATTTAAAATTAAAATCAGAAAATAAAGAGCTTTATAACGAAAATTTTTTAGAAAAATTGAAAAATAAAAACACAAAGTTTTCGAAACTTCAATATAATATTTGTTATTTTTTTTATAAATTTAATGTATTTATAAAATATTTAGCTAATATAATAACAGTAAAACAAATTTATTATTCATATATTATCATTTTTCCATTTAATAATATAAATAAATATAAATTAAAAAAATGTATGAAAAAACTTCAAAAAATAATGCTAAAATATAAAATAAATACTTTAGCCCTTTCAAATGAATTAAAAAAACAAATTAAAATAGAAGAATATAAACAACACTTAGAAAAAATTCACTTTTTAGAAGAAAACGCTCTAATGCCATATTTAATACAAGAAATATTAAGTTATGTTTTAGAAGTTAATAACACAAGAACAGAATTTGAAGACTTATATATATGTATAAAACAACAAACTCAATTTTATATAGAAAATATTTACTATTTATCAAATTACTTTAAAACTGTTAATATAATTACTCCAAATATTAAAGCTTTTCAAAAATTAGCAAATAAATTAGAGAAAAATCGGAATACTTATAACTGTAACAAACAATAAAGAAAAAGGTTTAAAAAGAGCAAAATTAATAGTAAATATTGATTTTAGCGAAGAAGAACTATCTAACTATATAATTTATAGAAGTGCAGTTATAATATTAATAAACAATGGAAAAGTATATAAAAATATTGGTTTTAACGGACTTTTAATTAAACAAGTACAAATAGATACATCAAATGAAATAAAAGAAACCTTTAAAAAATATAATTTATTAGAAAATTATCCACTATGTATTTTATATAATAGTGTACTAAATGAAATAAAAAAATTTGAAGATGCAAAATTAAAAATAAAAAAAGACGAAGTTAAAATAATAAAATTGTATGGTAATAATGGTGAAATTAACAAAAGTGAATTTTTTAGAATAGTTAATTATTAAATTTTATATGTAAATATAATAATTATAAAATATCAAATAAAAAATTAAGTGAAGTTTTTATATTAAATGTAAATAATTGTTAAAATGTGAATTTCATGTAAATTTACTTGACAAACATAAAAAAAATGTTTATCATATAACAGGTGCAGCAAATTATATAATTTGTTGTCATTTATTTTATTGCAAAAGGAGGTATAGCTTATGGACGAAAAAGAAGTATTATTAACAAAAGATGGATATGAAAAACTTGAACAAGAATTAGAATTTTTAAAAACAACTAGAAGAGCAGAAATTGCAGAAAGAATAAAAGTCGCTTTAGGATTTGGAGATTTATCTGAAAATTCTGAATATGATGAAGCAAAAAACGCACAAGCAGAAAATGAAACAAAAATTGCGGAACTAGAAAATAAAATTAGATATGCAAAAATAATAGATGAATCAGAAATAGATACAAAAACAGTTCAAGTAGGTAATACTGTTAAATTGTTAGATATAGAGTTTAATGAAGAAGTTAGCTACACAGTAGTTGGTTCAACAGAAGTTGATATATCACAAAATAAAATTTCAAATGAATCACCAATTGGTAGTGCTATTTTAGGTGCAAAAAAGAATCAGGTTGTAGACGTTCAAGCACCATCAGGTATTGTACAATACAAAATTCTATCTATCACAAAATAATTGGGGACAGTCCCTTTTTCCCTTTTTGGGTAATTAGGGACAGGTCCAATTGCTCATTTTCAAGCACAAAGGGACAGGTCACAAATAATAAATGCTAAATAAAAAAGAATATTTTATCACTATAAGCGGTAAAATATTCTTTTTTGTAATGTATGAAAAAAATTAAATGCTTTTTATATAGAGATATTAAGCTTTATTCAAACGCTAACTTTAAACATTAACACATTTTAATAGCACTTTCTAATGCAAGAGTAATCATATCATTTAGAGATTTTTCCCTTTGCTTAGAAGTAGAGCTTTCTTTACTATAATAATCATCAACTACTGTTAATAAACAAGAAGCTTTTTTATTTAAATAATTTGCCATATAAAACAAAGCAAAAGCCTCCATTTCACAGGCTAAAATGTTTAAATCTTTTGGGAAACGATTAATAAAACTTGGTATATCATCTAAATATCCATCAAAACAGTCATTACAAAATGTATTTCCTTTAGTATAAGGAATATTAATTTCTTTAGCTGTATTTTCTATAACTTCATTTAAAGTTTCGCTAGATTTTGCAATATGGCATTCTTTTTCGCTCCATTCATAAGCAAAATTTCCTTCTGTATAACTTTGATCTACTAAAATAGTATCTAGCAAATTTAAATTACGATTATAACTTCCACATGAACCAATACGAATTATTGCATCAACATCATAAAATTTATATAGTTCATAGCAATAAATTCCCATGCTAGGCATACCCATACCAGAAGAAAAAACTGTAAGTTCTTTTCCTTTATATGTTCCTGTATATGCAAACATATTTCTAACTGTATTTACTAATTTAACATTTTCTAAAAAATTTTCTGCAATATATTTAGCTCTTAGTGGGTCCCCAGGCATTAGTACAATCTTTTTTATATCTTTCTTTTCAGCATTACAATGAATTGACATATAAAACTCCTCCTTTGTTTTTTAAATTATATAAAAGATTATAGTAAAATGCAATGAAAATTTTTACTAAAAAATTGTCGAAAAATGTAGATGAAAATTTATTGACTAAATTTGATATTATTTAGTATAATAATTTAAGAAAAGAGGTGAAAATATGCAACTAGAAAAAAGAAATATAAAGCTGGGAAAAATAAATAAAAATCATTTTTTAAAAGAAGTATATTATGCATATATAAATAAAAAAATTGAAATAAGCATGAAAGCACTAAAAGAAGGCAAAATATATACTTTAGAGCAAGTAAGAAAAGAGGTTGAAACGTGGTAATAATTTTTACAGAGCCTAGCATTATTGATTTGCAAAGTCTTGTAAATGGTTATTACAAATACAAAAAAACATATGTTATAGGATTATTAGAATACATTAAAATTCTAGAAGAAATGCCATATATTGGTAGAGAATTATATAAAACTAAATATTCTGAAATAAGGCAATTAATATATAAAAAGCATAAAATCATATATCAAGTTCAAGATAATACAATTTTAATTCATTTAATAATACATAATTCTACGAATTTAGAAAATTTTTTTCAATAATTTACATCTTTTTAAAAAAATTCCTTAAAACCATTTACAAATAAAATAAAATAGTGTTATTATATTTATATGATAGATTTAAAAAAAACACCCCTAAGGGATTTTTCTTTTAAATCTATTTTTTTGTTTTAAATAACATACTTTAGAAAGGAGCAAAAAATATGAATAAAAAATACATTTTTGTAACAGGTGGAGTAGTATCTGGTTTAGGAAAGGGAATTACTGCAGCATCATTAGGAAGACTACTAAAAAATAGAGGGTATAAAGTAGCAAATCAAAAGTTTGATCCATACATTAATGTAGATCCAGGCACAATGAACCCTTATGAACATGGAGAAGTTTTTGTTACAGATGATGGAGCAGAAACAGACTTAGACTTAGGACATTATGAGCGTTTTACAGATGAAAGCTTAAGCAAATATTCTTCTGTAACAACAGGACGCATTTATTCTGAAGTAATTGAAAGAGAAAGAAGAGGGGATTATTTAGGAAAAACTGTACAAATAATTCCACATATTACAAATGCTATAAAAGAAAAGGTATATAAATTTGATAATACAGATGTTGATATAGTAATCACAGAAATAGGTGGCACAGTAGGAGACATTGAAAGCTTGCCATTTTTAGAGGCAATTCGTCAAATTGGAATTGAAAAAGAGCAAAACGAAGTTCTATATATTCATGTAACACTACTTCCTTATGTACATGGTTCAAATGAGCTTAAATCTAAACCAACTCAGCACTCTGTAAAAGAACTACAGTCAATAGGTATTAAGCCAGATATTTTAGTATGTAGAGCAGAGCAAGAAATAGATGAATCTGTAAAAGAAAAAATTGCGTTATTTTGTAATGTTAGAAAGCAAGATGTTATAGAAAATAAAACAGTATCTAATCTATATGAAGTTCCATTAATGCTAGAAAGGCAAGGCTTAGCAGATAGAGTTTGTGAAAAATTAAGCCTTAATAATAAAGTAGATAATTCAAACTGGGAAAAAATGCTTGAAACCATTAAAAACTTAAAAGATGAAAATGTAAAAATTGCTATTGTTGGAAAGTATGTTAAACTAGAAGACTCATATATATCTGTAATTGAAAGCATAAAACATGGTGGATTTGCAAATAAATGCAAAGTAGAAATAGATTTAGTAAATTCAGAAAAGGTAACTAGTCAAAATGCAAAAGAATTATTAGGAAAATATAATGGAATTATTGTACCGGGTGGATTTGGCGGTAGAGGAATAGAAGGCAAAATAGAAACAATTAAATATGCAAGAGAAAATAAGATACCTTTTTTGGGAATTTGTTTAGGCATGCAAATGGCAGTTATTGAATTTGCAAGAAATGTTTTAGGCTATAAAGATGCTAATTCAGAAGAATTTGATGAAGAAACTTTAAACCCAGTAATACATATTATGGAGGAACAAATTGGAATTAATAAAAAAGGTGGAACTATGAGGCTTGGAAGCTACCCTTGCAATATAAAAGAAGGAACATTAACAAGCAAAGTTTATAAAGAAGAAAATATAAATGAAAGGCATAGACATCGCTACGAGTATAATAACAAATACAAAGAAGAAATGGAAAAGAATGGGCTTATTTGTTCAGGAATATCTCCAAATGGCAAATTAGTAGAAATAGTGGAACTAAAAGACCACCCATATTTTATTGGAGTGCAGTTCCATCCAGAATTTAAGTCACGTCCAGATAGACCACATCCACTTTTTATAGAATTAATAAAAGCTGCAAAAAGTTACCTAATTATGTAAAATGTATTGAAGAATAAAAATATTTATGATATAATAAAAGAAGTGAAAAGCATTAATATTATGCTATTTTCATAACCTAATAACTAAATAGTTATAGGAATTTCCTATACTTTTTGGTAAATACACAATGAACTTATTCAACAATAAAAGGAGGAAATAAAAAATGTTGGCAAAGGAAATCAAAATTAGAAACCTTGATCGGCAGAGGACTGCCATTAAGGAACAATTATCTCTCGCTGGCAATTCTACGCGAGGTTCGGAACGCGGTGACACATTGTGCATCTTTTTTGGAGACCTTTACCCTGAAAACTTTAAATATTTTCAACAAGATGAAGGTTTTAGCATCCATCCTACCAAAGCTACAAAAAATATAGGACAGTACAGTATCGAAGTTCCTGCTTATATTTTCTCTGTTGGCAGTATTAAACTGTCTGCTGAAGAATTAAAGAGGGTAGGAATAATAGGAATTGATGAGGAAGACGAAGATAAATGTATTCAGGACTTCTTTGAAAAATCAGGTTCTTCTCCGGCAAGTGATTTTTTCAAAACCAACTAACATCAATGATGGAAAAGAGAATTCACATTTTTGTATGTGAGTTCTCCTTTTCTTTATAGGAAATTTTATTAAAAAAATGCAATTTATTCATAAAACAATTTTAATTTTTTTTCTTATTGTGAAAATAATGTGAAATTTTAAGCTATGTACTTGACAATTAATATAATAGGGTATAAAGTATTAGCAGTCGGCAAAAACGACTGCTAATTTTAGTACAATTCATATAATGATTTGTAAGTGTCGTAATCACTAATAAAATCATTTACAATAAGCAATACTAAAAAACTTTAATTAGCATATAATTTTAAGAATGGTTTTTGCTATTTTTAAGCAAAAAAACGTAAAAAAGAATAGGAGGTAATTTTTATGTTAAAACCATTAGCAGACAGAGTAATTGTAAAAAAGTTAGAAAAAGAAGAAACAACTAAAAGTGGTATAATTCTAACTAGTAAATCAGAAGAAAAATCTCAAATTGCACAAGTTTTAAAAGTAGGAGATGGAACAAAAGAAGACGGAAAGAAAATAGATATGTGCATAAAAGAAGGCGATAAAGTAGTATTAAATGAGTATGCTGGAACTACTGTAAAATATGAAGGAGAAGAACTAGTTATTGTAAAATATAGCGATATTTTAGCAGTAGTAGAATAGAAAAAAACTATGGTTTATGGGTAAATCCTATTAAAAAACCTAAATATATTATATAAGGAACGTGAATATAAAATGTCAAAAGAAATTAAGTTTGGAGAAGATGCTAGAAAAAGTTTAGTAGATGGTGTTAATAAACTAGCAGATACTGTTAAAGTAACATTAGGACCAAAAGGAAGAAATGTAGTGCTAGACAAAAAATTTGGAGCACCACTTATTACAAATGATGGTGTAACAATTGCAAAAGAAATTGAATTAGATGATAGTTTTGAAAATATGGGCGCACAACTTGTAAAAGAAGTTTCTATTAAAACAAACGACATTGCAGGCGATGGTACTACAACAGCAATGGTTTTAGCACAAAATATGATTCATGAAGGTGTTAAAAATGTTGCAGCAGGCGGAGATCCAATGGCAATTAAAAGAGGAATGGATAAAGCATTAAAATCTGCAGTAGATGCATTAAAAGAAATAAGCGTTCAAATAGATGGAAAACAAGATATTGCTAGAGTTGCAAGCATTTCTGCAAATAACCCAGAAGTAGGAGATCTTATTTCAGAAGCTATGGAAAAGGTTTCAAAAGATGGTGTTATTACAATTGAAGAATCTAAAACATCTCAAACAGAATTAAATGTAGTAGAAGGTATGCAATTTAATAAAGGCTATGTATCACCATATATGGTAACAGATACAGAAAAAATGGAAGCTGTTGTAGATAATCCATATATATTAATTACAGATAAAAAAATAAGCAATATACAAGAAATTTTACCATTGCTAGAAAATTTAATGCAACAATCTGGAAAACTTGTTATTGTATGTGATGACGTAGAAGGAGAAGCCTTATCTACATTAATATTAAATAAATTAAGAGGAGTTATTAATGTAGTAGCAGTTAAAGCACCAGGCTATGGAGATAAAAGAAAACAAATGCTAGAAGATATGGCAATTTTAACTGGTGGTGAAGTAATTACATCAGACTTAGGATTAGAACTTAAAGATACCAGCATTGAACAATTAGGTAGAGCAAAACAAATAAAAGTACAAAAAGAAAATACAATTATAGTAGATGGTGCAGGAGATAAACAAAAAATTGCATCAAGAGTTGCTGAACTAAAAGCTCAAATTGCACAAGAAAAGAGCGAATTTGAAAAAGAAAACTTACAAGAACGTTTAGCTAAAATTGCTGGCGGTGTTGCTGTAATTGCAGTTGGAGCTGCTACAGAAGTAGAAATGAAAGATAGAAAACTAAGAATGGAAGATGCTTTATCTGCTACAAAAGCAGCAGTAGAAGAAGGAATTGTACCAGGTGGTGGAACAGCATATGTAGATATTATTCCTAAAGTATCTGAAGTAGTAAACAAATTAAGTTCAGATGAAAAAATAGGTGGAAAAATTATATTAAGAGCATTAGAAGAACCAGCAAGACAAATAGCTGTAAATGCTGGTTTAGAGCCATCTGTTATATTAGAAAAAGTTAAAAACAGTCCAGTAGGAGTTGGATTTGATGCTTCTAAAGAAGAATATGTAGATATGAAAAAAGTAGGAATTGTAGATCCAACTAAAGTATCTAGAAGTGCACTAGAAAACGCAGTATCTATTGCATCTATGATACTAACTACAGAAAGCATTGTAACAGACAAAAAAGAGCCAGAATCTTGCAAATGCTCACATGACGAGGCAGTCGAATATTAATGGGGACAGGTCCGAGTGCTTATTTTCAAGCTATTGGGGACAGGTCAGTATTAATTTAAATAAGAAAACTTAACATTGTTCTATAGGAAAATTCTCTTCAAATTCAAATTGAAGAGAATTTTTTTCTTAACTGTTTTAAAATCTGTTATTGACATAATTTGAAATGCAATATATAATAACTTAAATTTTATTTATCTTTGAAATTGCTAAATCTTGCAATTTTATTTCCTAAAATTACACTTTACATTTGTAAGTTATAATTATATAATATAGGAGGTGAAAGCATTTGCCAGTTATGGGTTTATCTCTTATTTGGGAAGATGGAGAAGACATAGCACCAGAAATATTATACAATGATAGCATATTAAAGTAGGAAAGGAACTAATAAAAATGTACCAAAAAACAGTAGCATTTTGCACACTACGGTTGCAAAGTAAATCAATATGAAACAAATGCAATGATGCAAAAAATGATGAATATTGGCTATAAAATAGTAGATTTTAATGAAAAAGCAGATGTATATATTATAAACACTTGCACAGTAACAAACATGGCAGATAAAAAATCAAGGCAAATGCTAAGAAGAGTAAAAGAAATAAACCCAAAATCTATTCTAGTAGCATGTGGTTGCTATGCACAAGTAGCAAAAAAGGAGCTAGAAAAAATTCCAGAAATAGATTTAATATTAGGAATTAATGAAAAAAATGAAATTGAAAAATACATAGAAAATGCTATGAATAGTAAACAAAACATTACACAAGTTTCAGAGGTAGCAAATCAAAAGGAATTTTTAGACTTTGGCACAGTTACATATACAGAAAAAACAAGAGCAGTTATAAAAGTACAAGATGGCTGTAACCAATTTTGCTCGTATTGCATTATTCCGTATGCTAGAGGAAGAATTAGAAGCAGAAAACCTCAAAGCGTATTAAATGAAATTCAAAAAATTAGTATGCAAGGTATAAAAGAAGTAGTTATTACTGGTATTCATGTAGCATCTTATGGAAAAGACTTATTACAAGCCGATAATCTTACGGAAATACCAAATGCAGGCTATTATTTAATAGATTTATTAGAAGCTATTCAAAAAATAGAAGGAATTAAAAGAATTAGACTGGGCTCTTTAGAACCCACACTAATTACTAAAGAATTTGTACAAAGATTATCTAAACTTTCAAAAATATGTGATCAATTTCACTTATCTTTGCAAAGTGGTTGTAACAGTACATTAAAGAGGATGAATAGAAAATATACAATAGAAGATTTTGAAAATGGAGTAAATTTATTAAGACAAGCATTTCCTAATGTACATCTTACAACAGATATTATTGTTGGTTTTCCAGGAGAAACAGATGAAGAATTTAAACAAACTTATGAATTTTTAAGTAAAATTAAATTTTATAAAATGCATATATTCAAATATTCTCCAAGAAAAGGTACAGTTGCAGCTAATATGCCAAACCAAATAGACGGAAATAAAAAAGAAGAAAGAAGTAATTTATTAATAGAACTTTCTAATAAAAATGAAGAAGACTTCCAAAAGCAATATATAGGAAAACAAATAGAAGTACTATTTGAAGATAAGGAAGGAGAATATTTCAAAGGACATACTGCAAATTACATGGTAGCAAAATTAAAAACAAATGAAAATTTAGAAAATATAATTAAAAAAGTAGAAGTGGTCGATATAGAAAATTTAGAATTAATTTGTAAAGAAATTAGTATGTAAATGCAAATTTAATAAACTACGCATTAATCTAAGCAAATATTAATATTCAAAACCTTGACAATTCTACAATTATAACATAAAATAACGTTAATATTTAAATAAATTTTTAAAGGAGAAAAGTTTATGTCAAAAAAAATTATTGTAGTAATAGCAGTAGTAATAGCAGTCTTAGTAATTATAGCATTATCTATATTTGCATGGTATAATTCAGCAATTAACCATGTTAGCAATGATGAAATTATACACGTTATAGAAGTACCAATGGGGTCTAATGTATCAAGCATTGCAGAGGAGCTAAAAAAGGAAGATCTTATAAAAAGTACATTAGCATTTAGAATATATGTTAAGTTAAACAATATTTCTAATTTTCAAGCAGGTACATATGAACTAAAAAAGAATATGTCAGTAAAAGAAATTGCAGAGGCTTTACAAACAGGAATAGTTAAAAGCAAAGATGTTATCTCAATTACATTTATAGAAGGCAAAAACATGAGATGGCTAGCAGAAAAAATTGCAGAAGTAACAAATAACACTGTAGAAGATGTATTTGAATTAGTAGAAGATGAAACTTTTGTTGATTCTGTAATTAAAGAGCGTTGGTTTATTACAGACGAAATTAAAAATAAAGATATATATTATCCACTAGAAGGTTACTTATTCCCAGATACATACGAATTTCCAAATAAAGATGTTACAGTTTATGATATATTTGAAACTTTGTTAGATGAAATGGAAAACAAACTTGAGCCATACAAAAAAGCTATTCAAAATTCAAAATATTCAGCTCATGAAATTCTAACAATGGCATCTATAATTGAAAATGAAGTTAAATTTGATAAAGATAGAAAAGATGTATCTAGCGTAATTTATAATAGACTAAATAATAAAATGTCTATTGGCTGTGATGCAACAGTTTACTATGCATTTAAAGTAGACATGGGAACAAGAGAATTATATAAATCAGAAATTAATACATATAACCCATATAATACAAGGGGCCCAAATATGGAAGGAAAATTGCCAGTCGGCCCAATTTCTACAGTAAGTTTAAGTTCTATAGAAGCGGCAATAAATCCAAATAAAACTTCATACTTGTACTTTGTAACAGATAAAAATGGAAATGCTTATTTTACTAGAACAGGTGAAGAGCATTCACAAAAAATAAATGAATTACAAAGCCAAGGCTTATGGGTAGAATTTTAATGTTTATAGGTAAATCTAGTAAAAAAAACCTAAATTTTTATGCGAGGAATGTATAATAAAAAATGAAAGCAATTGAAATTAGAAATAAATATTTAAACTTTTTTAAAAATCATGGACACAGCGTTATTCCAAGCGCACCATTAATTCCAGAAAATGATCCATCTGTATTATTTACTACAGCAGGAATGCAACCTTTAGTACCATACCTTTTAGGAGAAAAGCACCCAGCAGGAGTGCGCCTTACAGATTACCAAAAATGTTTGCGTACAAACGATATAGATGAAGTAGGAGATAACCGCCACTTAACATTTTTTGAAATGCTTGGAAACTGGTCATTAGGAGACTATTTTAAAAATGAAGCTATAGCTATGAGCTATGAGTTTTTAACAAAAGAACTTGGAATAGATCCATCAAAATTATCTGTAACATGTTTTGCAGGAGATAAAGATGCTCCAAAAGATACTGTTTCAGCAGAAGCATGGAAAAAAGCAGGAATTCCAGAAGAAAGAATATACTTTTATGGAAAAGATAATAACTGGTGGATAGCAGGAGAAGAAGGCCCTTGCGGACCAGATACAGAAATGTTTTTAGATACAGGAAAACCAGCTTGTTCAGCAGAATGTCAGCCATCTTGCAACTGTGGTAAATATGTAGAAATTTGGAATAATGTATTTATGGAATATTATAAATCAAAAGATGGTTTGGTTACAAAATTAAAACAACAAAATGTAGATACAGGCTTAGGCTTAGAAAGAATGACAATGCTTCTTCAAGGCAAAGAAACACCATTTGATACAGAACTATTTTTGCCAGTTATGGAAAAATTAAAAGAACTAGCAAAAGTAGAAAACATAGAAAGTAGAAGAATTGTAGCAGAACACTTACGTTCTAGCATAATGGTTATTTCAGATGGCGGAAGACCAAGCAATATAGATAGAGGCTATGTACTAAGAAGATTAATTAGAAGAATGACAAGACATTTAAACAAACTACAAATCAATTTAGACGAACTTGGAAATTTAATAGACTTATACATAGAAACTTTAAAAGAAATGTACCCAGAATTAGTACAAAATAAAGAAATAATTAAACAAACTATTATAGAAGAAAAAAATAAATTCATGAAAACCTTATCACATGGTGAAAAAGAATTTGAAAAAGCAGTTAATAAATTAAAACAAGAAAATAAAAATGTAATAGATGGCTACACTATATTTAAACTATATGAAACTTATGGTTTCCCACCAGAAATCACATCAGACTTAGCAAAAGAACAAGGCATACAAATAGACTTAACTGAATTTGATAAATTATTTAAAGAACATCAAGAAAAATCTAGACTTGGAAGTGAACAAAAATTTAAAGGTGGTTTAGCAGAACAAAACGAACAAACAACTAAATATCATACAGCTACTCACCTTTTGCATAAAGCCCTTCAAATTGTGTTAGGAGATCATGCAAAACAAAATGGTTCAAACATTACAGTAGAAAGATTAAGATTTGACTTTACACATCCAGAAAAAATGACACCTGAACAATTAAAACAAGTGGAAGATATAGTTAATGAGCAAATTAAACGTGATTTAAAAGTAACTTGTGAAGAAATGAGTCTAGAAGATGCAAAAGCGTCAGGAGCAACAGGACTATTTGAAAATAAATATGGAGAAAAAGTAAAAGTTTATACAATTGGAGATTTTAGCAAAGAAATTTGTGGTGGACCACATGTAACACATACAGGAGAATTAGGACACTTCAAAATTATTAAGGAAGAATCTAGCTCAGCAGGAGTTAGAAGAATAAAAGCTATTTTAGAGTAAGGAGAGTATAAAATAGAAAATGGAAGATTGTATTTTTTGTAAAATAATTAAAGATGAAATTCCATCAGAAAAAGTATATGAAGATGATGAAATTTTAGCCTTTAAAGATATAAAACCATCAGCTCCAATTCATATTTTGGTAATACCAAAAAAGCACATATCTACATTAATGGAAGTTAATGATGAAAATATGTATCTTATGGAAAAAATTATGAAAGCTATACAAAAAATAGCAAAAAAGCAAGGCGTAGATAAAACTGGTTTTAGGCTAATTGCTAATTGTGGGCCAGATTCAGGACAAGAAGTAATGCACATTCATTTCCATTTATTAGCAGGAAAAAAGATGGGACCAAAGATTATTGCTTAATATAAATTGATTATTTAAATAAAATATGCTATAATAATAGTATCTATATAAATAATTAATATATAGGAGGTATACAAATGTTAAATAGTAAATATAGTAAATTATTAACAATTATTTTAGTTATTTCTATTGTTGCCATCATAGCTTTGCTAGTATTTATTGGAATAGATCTATATAAGGCACATACAACAAAGGCAGATGTAAAAGATTTTGATGATGAATTTGAAAGCTTTATTGAAAACAACATAAATAGTAATACTACACAAGATAATAACGAAAATAATGAAATTAATAATAATGAAATTTTAGAGCCTGATCTTCCTGAAGACTTAAATACTCCTACAACTAGTGGAAATAGTGGCAGTGGTAATAGTGGTTCTAGTAGCGGAAATAAACTTCCTCCTTATAAAGGATTTACTGTAATAGGAAGAATTGAAATTCCAAAAATTAATGTAAAATATTATTTATTAGAAGAATATTCACCAAAAGCACTAGAAACTTCAGTAGTAGTTATTTATGGACCAGGACCAAACCAAGTAGGTAATACCGTTATAGCAGGACATAACTTTAGAAACGGAACTTTCTTTTCAAATAATAAAAAGTTAACAGATGGAGACAAAATATACATAACAGACTTACAAGGAAATAGAGTAACTTATGAAGTTAACCGTCATTATATTACAGATGAAAACGATTTTAGTTATGCTGTAAGAGATACTGGTGGAAAAAGAGCTATTTCATTAACTACTTGTACAGATGACTCTAAAAATAGATTAATTATATGGGCAGACGAAGTATAATATTTTATTAAAAATTAATAATAATATTAATAAAATTAAAAGTAGGGTAAAAAAACAAATTTACTGTTGACAAATTACCCTACTTTGTTGTAAAATAATAGTTGCGTTTAAATATTGGTAGATGGTGGATGTAGCGTAGTTGGTTAACGCGCCAGTTTGTGGCACTGGAGACCGTGGGTTCGAGTCCCATCTTCCACCCCATAAAAATATATATTGGGCTGTAGCCAAGCGGTAAGGCACTAGACTTTGACTCTAGCATGCGGTAGTTCGAATCTACCCAGCCCAACCAATATTACATTTTCATAACATTTTTGTAACAAACAAGTTACAAAGCTAAAAAATACGAAGAATAAACCTTTAAAATCGTTGATACTGTAAGAAAATATGAATAATATGAAAAATCTTGCTTTTTAGTTTTATAAAAGCAAGATTTTGTCTTGTTTACAAATAAGTTGATTTATGTTTTATTAAATATAACATTAAAAAGCAGAATAAAAAATACAAAAGCTGTAAATAATAAACAAAAAGAAAAAAGGAGGAATTTTGAAATGACAGCAAACCGTTGTGTAAGTAGAGAGAGAGAGAGAGAGAGAGAGCTATAATTTAAATAAGAGAGGAGAAATAGGTTTAAATGAAAATAGACCCAATTTTTTAAGCACTGCAAAATACGCTAAAGGTATAACATTAATAGCTTTAGTAGTAACAATAGTAGTGCTTTTAATATTGGCCGGAGTAACCATAACAATGGTGCTAGGAGAAGATGGAATAATAGCCCAAGCAAAACTAGCAGCAGAAAAAACAAAAGAAGCAGAAGAACAGGCAAAAGGGGACTTAGCAAACTTAACAGAAGAAATAAGTAATATATTAACTAGTGAACCACCTACATCAACGCCAAAGCCAACTCCACCAACATTAGCTGAAGCAAAGCAAAAAGAAACAACATTTAAAAAAACAACAGAAGTAAAAGTTGGAGACAATGACACAATGACAGTACCAGGTGGATTTAGAATAAAAGAAGGAAATAGCATAGCTGAAGGAATAGTAATAACAGATTCAGCAGATGAAAACGGAAATGAATTTGTATGGGTACCGGTAGCTATAAATGATATGGTATGGTGCAAAGACCATGCAGGCTCTATAATTACTTTTGATAAGACAACAAATAAATTCACTTGTACTCCTAAGAAAGAAACAAATGCACAAGCACATGAACCAAGCAATACACAATTAGTAGGAAAGCTATATGCAACTACTACTGGAGAAAACTTTACTGCAGGAACACCAAATACAACATTCTCAAGCAGTGTCTTTAGAGAGCCAGACACATTGTCAGATTCATCAAATGATACACCTGAGCAATTAGCAAGTGCAGGATTTACAACAGATTTAAATAACAGTGGAAAAGTAGATAAAGAAGATTTTAAAATAGAATTACAAAAAAAGTTTTATGAAATGGCAAAAAGCGTAGCAAAATATGGAGGGTTTTATGTAGGAAGATATGAAACTAGCTTATCAGCTTCAAACATATCAGAAAGTAAAGCAGGAGCAAAATCATTATATAATGATAGTAACCATAATTGGTATGTACAATATAAATGTAATAAAGAATATGCAGAGAGAAATAAAAATTTAAAAGTAGTATCAAGTACAATATGGGGATGTCAGTATGATGCAATGATGAACTGGATGTTAAGTAATGATATTAATGTAACAAGTACAACACCAACTGCAGACGTAGAAATGAATACAGATAGTACAAATAGAAAAACAGGTTCTAATTCAAAAGATAAATTATGTAATATATATGATTTATTAGGAAACAGTTATGAATGGACTATGGAGGCCAACGGCGACAACAAGCGTGTTAGTCGAGGGGGCTATCACGGCTCCGGCATTCCACCTAGTGTTAGGAGCAACGGGTTTCCGACGAATGCCTTGGGTAGCATTTCTGCCCGTCTCTCACTTTATGTAAACCTGTAAACTGTAGAAGAAACACAAAGGGTTTCGAAATAATCCATTGTGAGAAGGGAAAAACTTAGCTAGTAGGAGAATGTAAATTACAGAACTCATTTCCTACAAGTTGCCTAATATAAACTTAATCAGAAAGTGTCTAACTTTTGGGTTCACTTCAATTTACTCAGTTTATTCTTTATTTTTTTATATATAATTAATTCTCTTTTCTAAAAAAGGAAAAGTCATGAAAAAAGATATAGTAAATGAGTAGGTTTGTGACCTACATATAAGGTTTAGCATGTAGACGTGAAAAAAATGCACCTGGCAATCCTATTGGTCTGCCGGTGCCAAACTTTTGCTTTCGCAAAAGTTACAAAAGCTACTATGGAGAGTATAAACAAGTATTTTGTTAGTTTTAATTTTTGCTAATTTATTTTAGTTAATTGTAATTTTAATTATTTATAAATACTTTTTTGAATTTTTGGTTTTTTATAAATAATTACAAAAATATAATCAATAATATAATATATCAATAGACAAATAAGCTATATTGTTGTATAATAAACAATGTAAGGAGAATGATTTTTATGATGAAAGATTTAGTTATGGAAGTTACAAGTACTCTACCAGATAATGCTACCATTGGCGAAATTTTAGATGCTATTTTAATTAGACTAAGCATAGAAAAAGGTATTAAAGATAT